>JAFAXZ010000089.1 GCA_019240665.1 Pseudonocardiales bacterium
TGGTTTCTGGACCGGGTGGTGACCCACATTCTCAGTTGGGAGGGCACGGAGGAGAATCCCGCTTCCTGGTTCTGGTTCGAGGGCAACTTCGGGGCCTACGAGCAGCACAAGATCGAACGACTCGGAGCGGAGGCCGCGCGACCACACCGCGTGATGTACCGCAGACTGACACGGAATTGACCGAGCATGGGTTGTCCGATGATCGGGAACGTCGAGGAGAGTGGGAGGTGAGCCGCACGGCGCGCGAAGGAGTCCGGACCGTCATGCCGGTCAACGGGGGGGAGGCCGCATCGCTGGTGGAGTCGGCGATGCTCTTGCGCTGGCGAGCGCCAGAGCTGGCACTCCTGCTGGCCGATCGGGCGGTGAGCGCCGCGCAGGATGACAAGATGGCCGTCCTGCAGGCAGACCACCTCGCGGTTTTTGCGCTCAACCGTCTCGGCAGGCACGGGGAAGCGGCTCACCGGCTCGTCCCGGCGATTCGAGACGCTGACATTCCACCAGGGCTGCGGCACGAGTTGCACGTGGAACTAGC
Organism: Pseudonocardiales bacterium; assembly: GCA_019240665.1. Taxonomy (GTDB): domain Bacteria; phylum Actinomycetota; class Actinomycetes; order Mycobacteriales; family Pseudonocardiaceae. The sequence continues at coordinate 533 of JAFAXZ010000089.1, forward strand.
GCACTGCGCGGCCGCGCTCGGTGAACCCGCTATCGCGCTCGGCGCGGTGCATGCCGTGCTGGCCGCAGGTGACGACGTTGCTCCGGTGCTGAGGGGTCGCGCGCTTGTCGCTATGGCGGAGGCGGCGGTCGCGCTCGGACGTGACGACCTTGTCACGTCCGCACTCGACGAGGCCGATGAGCTCTATTGCGAGGACTCGAGCCTCGACCACGACACCGCACTGCTGTTGCAGGCCGCCGCCCGGGCCGCGGACGCAGCACGCCACCGTCGCCGCAACGCGGCCGCGGAGGCCGAGGCGAAGGCGAGGGAAGGCCGTGAGCTGCTGGCCGGGCTGGCCGATCCTGAGCATGACAGCGGCGAGGTAAGCGCGCGGCTGATGCTGGAGATAGTGCTCGCCCTGCTCACCCGTGACGCAGGCGAGGCCGCGACGCAGGAAATGCGGCCACTGCTGCGGCGTCCGGTGCGCGCTGCCGCAGCCTGTGCGGCTGGTAGGCTGCGGCTGGCGCTGGCCACCCGGGTGTACCTCGCCGAAGGCCGACACGAGCCGGCGCTGACTCTGCTCGCCGATGCGGTTGAGGGAGCCCAGCGCCATGGGGTGGACGCGGTCCTTGCGGAATGCCTCGAGGGCTTATCCCACGTGCACGAGGCTCGGGGCGAGTTCGCCGACGCCCTGTATTGCATGCGCGCGGCCCGCGCAGCTGAGGGCCGCCACCGCCGCGACGTGGAAGCCGCGCGGTCCATGCTGCTCGAGAATTGCGGGACCGCGCGCCGCCAGGAGGCGCGCTTGGTCGATCAGGTCGCCGTGCTGCTCGGCAACGCCGGGACGGGGTGTACTGGACTTGATTCGGACACCGGTCCGCTGAGTACCGAGATTGCCGTCGGCGTTGCGACGCCCCAGACCGCTGAGGCGGAAGTCGCTGAGCCGGAAGTCGCTGAGCCGGAAACCCGGCAACTGTCCGCTCCGGCGTTGATGCCTGCAGCGGCTCCGGGCCTCTCCGTGGTCGAGTCAGGTGTGCCCTCGCCGGAACCGGTCGACCCCCCGGCAGTGGTGAAATCGGTGGTCGAGGACCTGGGCCCGGTCTCACAGGAACCCACCGACGTGCAGTCCGCCGAGTCGTCGAGCGGGCTTGATTCTTGGCGGTCCGGGGCACGGCACCGCCGCGGTGCTGGCGCTCTGGTATTTGTGAGTGATCTGTTGCCCGCGTCGGTGTTGTCATCAGGACGCTCCGGCCGGCGCCGCGCTGTGGAACCTGACGAGGATCGTGCTGACGAGATGCCCGTTGCCGAGGCGCATCAGATCGGAGACGAGGGGGTCGAGGACGCCAACGCTGGCCCTCGAGAGTCCACGGATCGTCCGAACACGCCGTCCATTCCAGCTGTAACCCCCCCGTCGCTGGTCCAGCCCCCATCGGACTCGTCGGCCACCGTGGAAGGTGAAGCCACCGATAGCGTCCCGTCAGAAGACGCCGAGGATGTCCTGCCGACCCTGCGGGAGTTTCCGGTCTCCGGACCGCCGCCGGCCCCGACGCCACGGTCGCTGGAATGGGAACCCGGGGATGGGGATGGGGACTCAGCAGGCGAAGAGGAATCTCCCCAGATGGGTCTCGGGGATCTGCTGTCGGAGGCACTCGCTGCATACCAGGAAAGC
>JAFAXZ010000129.1 GCA_019240665.1 Pseudonocardiales bacterium
GGATCCCTATCCGAAACAGAGGTTGATCTTGGCTGACTGGGCGGTCAAGGCCCGGCGTGACGCGACCGGATCTCGGGCCAGAAGGTTGCTCGTCGGCGGTGGCGGGGGTCCGTCCCGGGTGCAGCTGTGTGGTCGGCAGCGCGTTGAGATTTGGTCATGCCTGGCGTGTGGGGGTGCGGGTGCAGGGGTGTTGGCAGGCATGGTTGATGCCCGGCAGGGGGTGGGAGTCCACGGTGGTGGCGGTGCGCACGCTCGCCAGCGCGATGATCCCACCCGCGGCGCAGATCACGGCGGCGATGAGCATCGCCCGTCCGAAGCCGGGGCCGAGGGCCTGTCCGGGACCGACGTGGATGCCGGCCGCGAGCGGCAGCACCGCGACCGCGAGCAGCCCGGCCATCCGGGAGATCGCGTTGTTCGCCCCAGAGGCGACCCCGACGTGCTGCTCGGCCACCGCGGCTAACACCGTGGTGGTCAGCGGCGCCACCGTGATCGACAGCCCGAGCCCGAAGACCACCACCGCCGGCAACACTGCACCGATGTAGCTTGCGCCGGGTACCACCCGGGCCATCAACACCAGCCCGGTGCCGGCCACTAGCGGCCCGATGGTCATTGGCAATCGGGGGCCGGTGCGTTGCGTCAGCGCCCCCATCTGGGGGGAGGCCAGCAGCATGATGATGGTGGTGGGCAGGGTGGCCAGCCCGGCGGCCAGCGCCGAGTAGCCCATGCTCTGCTGCAGCTGCAAGGTGAGCAGGAACAATGCCCCACCCAGGGCGGCGTAGACGGCCAGGGTGGTGAGGTTGGCGCCGGTGAACTGCCGGGAACGGAACAGCTCGGTGGGCAGCAGCGGTGCCGCGACCCGCGCTTCGATCAGTGGGAAGGCCACCAGCGCGAGCACCCCCACCACCGCGGCGGCCACCGGCAACGCCCCCCAGCCACGGCTGGGGCCTTCGATGAGGGCATAGATCACCCCGGCCAGGCCGAGCGTCACGAGGGCCGCGCCGGCCGCGTCGAACCGGCCCTGGTCTGGGCTGGTGGGGTCGCGGCTTTCGGGCAGGTGGCGCAGCGCCATGGTCACCGCCGCGGCCGCCAGCGGCACGTTGATCCAGAACACCCACCGCCACGAGGCCGCATCCACCAGCCATCCGCCGATGAACGGGCCCAGCGCCGAGGTCACCCCGGACATACCCGCCCACAACCCGACCGCCCGGCCCCGATCCTCGGCGCGGATGCCGGCGTCGATCAACGCCAGGCTGCCCGGCACCAGCGCGGCCGCCCCGACCCCTTGCACCAGCCGGGCGACGATCAGCGCCCCACCGGTGGGTGCCAGCCCGCAAGCCAGCGACGCCAGCGTGAACACCACCAACCCGACGAGGAACACCCACCGCCGCCCGTAGCGGTCCCCGGCGGCGCCGCCGGCCAGCAGCAGCGCGCTCAACGTCAGCAGGTAGCCGTCGAGCACCCACTGCTGCTCGGCCAGCCCACCGCCCAGTTCCCGGCCGATCGTCGGCAACGCCACGTTGACCACCGTGCCGTCGAGAAACGCGATCCCTGAGCCCAGCACCGCCACCGCCAGCAGCCACCGCGCCCGCGGCGAGGCCAACGGCACCGGTCCCACCGCAGCCACCCCTGCACGAGGTGCCACGAAGGCGGAGCGACGCCTCGCGTCGCCGAGTACGCGACGTGCCCTGGCCAGGATCATCACGGCAGCCCCTCCGGGATCAGACCTCGTGGCAGGCCTGTTCTGTCACGGTGCGTGTGCTCGCAGGTATGCGCAACCGGTATCCTTGCCGAGCGTCGCCACGAAGTTGTCGATAAGCATCTGGTCGCCGTCTTCGAAACCCTCCAGCTGCTCGATGTCCAGGGCATTCGGTTGGCTGATGGCCGCCGGGGGATGTGGTTGGCGTAGCGGGTTGGTCGGAGTGGCCGGTGGAATCGATCGAGCCCACCCCATCACCGCCCTCTTCAACCGCGGGTACGGTCCGCGCCGCCATCGGTATCACCAGCTACCTCCTCGGCGTGCCCTCGGCTGGCTCATCACCCCCACCATCGCGCTGGCCGTATTCCTGCTCCTACCAGCGTTCTACTTCATTACCAGCGAAGGCACCCCCGGCGCGCGCATCTGCGCGCGTCACCACTAACTTCAAACGCACCCCACACCTTTTCATAAGGGAACGGCTACCCAACACGAAAATACCTTTCTGGACCCGAAAAACTGCGTTTGCGCTGGTAACGCGGGTGCAGCAGTCCAGGAAGTTAGATTCTCCTTAGTAACGAACATTGCTTGTCGCCGTTCAGGAACCTGTTCCTCAAGTTGATCATCCCGTCCGTTAGCGGATCCCTTTGTGATGCACCACGGTGGCCACCGCACTGCTGCTGATCACCGTCTACCTGCTCGCGTGCCACACCCGCACACTGATGGCGGCCTGGTGTGGTGGCCCACCGTGTTTCCCCGGCCGCACTGGTCGCCGCGAGTCGTCTATCTCGGAGTGTGTACGGGGGCCACCGACGTCACCGCCGCCGCGGCACTCGGCGCCGCCTGGGGCCTGGT
>JAFAXZ010000229.1 GCA_019240665.1 Pseudonocardiales bacterium
GGTAAGCAGATGCCAACAGAAGACGATATCCGGGCCTGGTGCCACCGCTGCCAGGCAACCGATCAGATATCGGATCTGATCACCACCGTTCGTAACATCGACGCGATGTACACCGAGTGGCGCCGCGTGCTTCGAGCAGGCACCAAAAGGCGCCAAGAAGCTTCGATCTCACTGGAAGCCCAAACGGGCCTGTTTCGTTGGTATGAACCAGTTTTAGTACCCGGCATTCTGCACACCGCCGAGTACGCAACAGCCGTAATGACACAGGTTATCGCCTTCTACCAGATCCCCGACGATCTGACAGAGGGTGTCGCTGCACGCATGGAACGCCAACACATCCTCTACAAAGGCAATCATCGATTTCACTTCATCCTCGCCCAGCAGGCCCTTCTCACAACCGTGGGCGACACCCAGGTCATGCTCGGCCAACTTGACCGTCTACTCACGTTCCTCTCACTATCGCGTATACGACTGGGCATCATCCCAGCCACCGCCACCTATCAGGTACCGACCAACCAATTCATCATGTTCGATGAGCGCATGGTCCACGTCGAAACCATCTCCGCAGAATTGACGATCACACAACCACGAGAAATATCCCTCTACGCCAAAACCTTTCACCAGCTATCCAAACAAGCAGTCTACGGCCAAGCGACCAAAGAACTGATCAACGCCAGACTGGCCACCCTGCGGGAGACCACAATAACGTCAAGCTAACCGCATACTGTGGGATCCACCCACCAGGGCCAGGGTGTTCGAGCCGTCCGCACGGTCGTGGCGCCTGCCCTGCTGCCTGGCTGAGTCGCGTTGGGCGCCGCGACGCCACCAGAAATGGCGCCTGCGCCTGACCGGCGAGGCACCGATGGTGCTACGAGCAGTACTGAGCGAGGCGGTCCTGCGCCGCGAGGTTGGCGGACCCGACGTCATGCGCGAGCAGGTGGCGCGATTGCGCGAGGCGACGTCGCGGCCGAACATCGCCGTCCAAATCCTGCCGTTCTCGGCTGGCGCTCACCCTGGCATGACCGGACCGTTCACACGAAATGAGGCAGCCTGGACGGGCACAGGATCAGTGGTAGATGAGCTGATCGCCGGGGCAGTCGCAGTGTGTGATCTTCCAGCGCGTGTGCGCCACCGTATGCTCAACTTCACGATGTATGATGTATGCAGTGGAGGACGCTGACCAAGCGGAACCGGGACAGCCATGAGCTCGACGAGACCGACCTAGAGAGCCAACAACGTCCGGTGACGTCGAGTTCACGGACAGCGCCGACGCTCCCACGGCTCCTCAGCCCGGTGCCGTGCTATCTATCACTGACCTGGGCCGCATCGACGACCATGGCAGGTTGCGGTTGCTCGGCCGCACCGGTGATGAGCAGAGCGGCGGGCTGTGGCCCGCGACACCCGCGGCTCCCTGCTCGGCCGTCGCTGCGCACTGATCCGCCACCCCACCCCCGACCAGGTGGTCATACAACTTCTCTCGGGCTTGACGGTACTGCAGCGGTGATGCACGGATTGACCACGCTCAGGCGGCGCGGATGCTGGCGGGGACGCCTGGCGGGGCACACCTTGCTACCTTGGAATGTCCACAGCCGCCCGCTGGTTCAGTGCCACGTTCCCCGTCGAAGCCCCATCGAAGCGCAGAAGGCAGAAGGTGGATACATCGCGTGTCGGTCCCACCCAAGGCCCCTGATGTCGTGACCCCAGAGGCGGACTCTGAGGTGGCGGCTGAGCAGGACTACCTCACCCTGCTCTACCAGCATCTCGACGAGCGCCGCCGCTATACCGCGCGGCGGCTCGCCGAGGTCCTGAGTGCTCCCACCACCGGCACACCCCAGGCGCTCAGCGAGCGGGACGCGGCTGCGGCGATGTATTCAGAGCAGCTCGCCACCCTGGACGGCGTCGAGCAGGGCCTGTGTTTCGGGCGGCTCGACCTGCACAGCGACGAGGAGGACGAGAACGGGCGGCGCTATATCGGGCGGCTCGGGCTGCTCGACGAGGAGCGCGACTACCAGCCGCTGCTCATCGACTGGCGGGCACCCGCGGCGCGCCCGTTCTACACCGCGACCGCCGCCCGCCCCGAGGGCGTTCGCCGCCGCCGACACATCCGGACCCGCAGCCGAACGGTGCTTGCCGTCGACGACGAAGTACTTGACCTCGACGGTGCCCCGTGGGACGGCGGTGCCGGGCAGGATCCGGCCCGAACCAGTCTAACCAGCGAGGCTGCGCTGATGGCCACGCTGGGACAGACCCGGACCGGCCAGATGTCGGACATCGTCGCGACCATCCAGGCCGAGCAGGACCGGATCATCCGTGCCAAGCCACAGGGAGTGCTGGTCGTACAGGGTGGGCCGGGCACCGGCAAGACCGCGGTCGCGCTGCATCGGGCGGCTTACCTGCTCTACACGCACCGCCGGCAGCTGGCCAGGCGGGGCGTGCTGGTCGTCGGACCCAACTCGACGTTCCTGCGCTACATCGGGCATGTGCTGCCTTCTCTGGGCGAGACCAGCGTGCTCCTGTGCACGGTCGCGCAGCTGCATCCGGGGCTGCACGCCTGCGGCGTCGAGTCCGACGAGACCGCCGCGATCAAAGGGCGCCTGGAGATGGCGAAGGTGGTGGCCGCAGCGGTCCGCGACCGCCAGCACGTGCCCACGGAACCCCTCGAGCTCACCGTCGAGTCCCAGCCCATCCGGCTGGACCGCGCGGTGTGCCTGCCGGCCCGCACCCGGGCGCGGCAATCCCGTCGGCCGCACAACGAGGCCAAGCGGATTTTCCACCACGAGGTGATGACAGCACTGGCCGACCAGGTCGCCAGCGGGTTCGGCGACCTGGGCCGGGATGTCCTGAGTGGGGACGACCTGGCGGATATCCGCGCCGAGCTGCGGGCCAGTCCTGAGCTGACCGCCGCGCTGGAGACGCTGTGGCCGACGCTGTCGCCGGAGCAGCTGCTCACCGACCTCTACGCCGACCCGCAGCGGCTGACCAGCGCCACCCAGCGGGCGCTGGACCCCCAGGAGCGTGATCTGCTGGCCCGGCCCGCTCCAGGCCTGGACGTCGACCCGGACCAGGTGTGGACCCCCGCCGACGTTCCGCTGCTGGATGAGGCCGCCGAGCTGCTCGGCTCCGACGGCAGTGCGCAGGCCGCCCGCGAGGCCGCCGCGCTGCGCGCGGAGCTGCGGTATGCGCAGGGTGTCCTGGACATCCTGGACCTCGACGAGGACCTCGACCCCGAGCTGCTGCGGGCCACTGACCTCATCGACGCCGATCGGCTGGCCGACCGGCAGCGCCAGCGCCGCGACGGCAGCATCGCCGAACGCGCGGCGGCCGACCGGACCTGGACCTACGGTCACATCATCATCGACGAGGCACAGGAGCTGTCCCCGATGGCGTGGCGGGTGCTCATGCGACGCTGCCCCAGCCGCTCGATGACGGTGGTCGGGGACCTCGCCCAGACCGGGAACCGGGCTGGCGCGAGCTCCTGGCAGGACGTCCTCGGCCCCTATGTGGCGCAGCGGTGGCGGCTGGAACAGCTGACCATCAACTACCGGAATCCCGCCGAGATCGCGGAGCTGGCCGACGAGGTACTCGCCGCGATCGACGTCGGCCTCACCCCACCGCAGGCGGTGCGCCGCACCGGCGTGCCACCCCGCGCGGTACAGGTCTCGGGACTGCCCGGGGAACTCCCCGAAAAACTCGCCGCTGAGCTACCCGCGGTGGTCGCCGACGAGGCCACTGCGGTGGGTGACGGCCGGGTCGCCATTCTCGGGCCGGCCGGGATGGTGGACGAGCTGAGAAAGATCGTGCCTGCGGCGAGTAGCCCGGAGCTCGATGCGCCGGTGACCGTGTTGACCGTCACCCAGGCCAAGGGCCTCGAGTTCGACGCGGTGGTGCTGGTCGACCCGGCCACGATCGTGGCCGAGTCACCGCGCGGCCTCAATGACCTCTACGTCGCCCTCACCCGCACCACCCACCGGCTGTGCCTCGTGCACCCCGGCGAGCTGCCCGAAGTACTCGCCGCACTCCAGCCCTGATTCCTTCCGCAGCCCTGATTCCTTCCGCGGCTCATGCTGACGCTCGTGCGATGGAGCGACTGTTGCCGTGCAGGAACTTCACCCGGCCACTTGGGTCCGAGCCGAGCAGGCCGATGACCCGGTGCATGCCCCGCTGCGGCTCCACCGTGATCAACGCGTCGTCGCAGAACCGGACCACCTCCACCACGGTCGCCTCCGGCATCACCAGCTTGGCCTGCTCGGTGCGCGGCACGGTGCGCAGCCACGCTCTGCCGTCGGCGTCAACGCTCAGTTCCTGATCGGCCAGGGCGGAGCGGTAAGTCCCGCTCACCCGCTCGGCGTCCACGGGCTGGGGGTCAGCCGGTGGGACGGGCAGCGCGGGCAGCTCGACGCCGGCCAATTCGGCCAGCAGGTGGCCAAACACCGTGCGGAACACCGGCAGCACGTCACTGCCGTTGGTCAGCAGCGCCACCGCGATACCGGTCTCCGGCACGACACGCAGGCACGCGGACTGTCCGAGCGTTCCACCGTCGTGGCCGATCACTGTGCCGCCCGGGTAGTCGAACAGCGTCCAGCCAAGGCCCCAGTGGTCGGGCGGCAACCCCAGATCGGGCAGCACGACCTGCGGTTGCCGCATCATGTCCACACTGGTGTCGGACAGGTGCATCTGCACGAACCCGAGCAGGCTCCGGGCGCGCATCGCCAGCGTCGAGCCCGCCGGTGCGTTTGAGGGCATCAGCGACCACACCGGTGCGGGCCGCACCGGATTGCCCGGCGCGACGTGCACGTGACCGATCGCTGGTCGTTCCAGGATCGCCTCGCCGATGTTCGTCGCCACGTGCTCGAGCTCAAGCGGTGTGATCAGCCGCTCGCGCAGCACGGTGTTGAACGGCTTGCCCCGCAATACCTCCACCAGTCGCCCCAGGACCACGTAGCCGCTGTTGCAGTACGAGAACTGCTCTCCCGGCGGGAACAACTGCGCGACGTCGGCGAGGGTGGCCACGTATTTCTCGACCGCGTCGTCGTTGCTGCCGGTGTCGGTGAGAAGGTCACCCTCGAAGCCCGCCGTGTGGCAGAGCAACTGCCGGGCCGTCACCGTCGCGCTCGCCGCCTCGTCGGCGATGCGGAACTCCGGTAGGTACTCGCGCAGCGACCGGTCCAGGTCCAGCAGCCCCTCGTTGACCAACTGCTGCACCAGCGTCGCCGTCCACACCTTGGTGATCGACCCGATCTGGAACACCGCGTCGGTCGTGACCGGGATCCCGGTGGCGGTGTTGAGCACACCAGCTGCGGCGTCGAGGACGTCACCATCCACCAACACCGCGACCTGCGCCCCGGGCACCCCATGCGTGTCCACGAGTCCGGGCAGCTCGCGCGTGATCCACTCGGACACGGCTCGCGATCGAATCATGCCTCCTCCTCACCTCGAACGTTGCGCCAACCGCATGGTGCGCGATCGTCGTGGACCACGAACAGCGAACGACCCATTGAGCTTCCCGCCATCCGGGAATCGACCGAGCCTGGTCGCCCTCGGACGGGTGACCGCGGGGATGTCAAGGGAGGATTGAGGGAGGGTTAGGGGAGGGTTCGTACCCGCCGCGCGGTAGTAAAACTGGACGATGTGAACCGTAAACAGTTCCTCCACTCCGCCCCTCTCGGCGTGGGCGCCCTTGCCCTGGGAGGTCCCGTTGCGGCACTAGTGGAGGGCAGCACCGGCGCTCAGGAGGCCCGCCGGGTGCTCCACTTCGCGCTGGCCTGCGCCGAGCAGGCCGGTAACTGGCACCTGCGCGCCACGCCCAGTACACCGAGCAGGCCCTGAGAGAACTCAACCGGCACGCCGTCGCGCACTAGGACCTCGACGAGGTTGCGCGGCTGCGGCACCGGATCGGCACCCTGGTGCTCACCGTGTGACAGATGATGAAGCGCGCACGATTGGCTGTCGGCCGCGCCGATCCGCAACGCTCGACGCACGGCGCCGCAGGTGGTTGCTGAGCGTGCCGCCCCGGGCGGGTTCCTGCTCAGGAGCCGCGCGACCCTTGGAGCAACCAGCGGTACTCCCCGGCGCTGGGAGCTTCCTGATGCCAGGTCACCTGGGTCTGACCGGTCGGCAGACGTTCAGTGTGGATCACGCCGAGGTTGTTGTGCTCGGTAAGCCGTTCGCCCGTCCACGAGCTCGGAAAGACAACCTTCAGGGTGAGATGGTTGATCATCGGAGGGTACCGCTGGTCAAAGGTGGCCGTGGCCCAGGTCAGGATGTCCTCGCCGGTGCTGCGGAGCGGATCCCACAACTGTGGCGAGTGGTAGCGGAGCACCCATTCGGTCTCCGCCTCCGCTCCGAGCCCTGGCTGGAACAAGATTATCGCCAGTGGCCTACCGTCGACATCCCACACCAGATGGACGTCGACATGGATGTCCTGGCCGTCCACAGCGCAGCCAAGAGCGAGTTCATCCACCTCAGACGGTCCACCGGGCCAGGTCACGATGGGACCCACGATTCGATAGACCAGGTAGGGCCTCGGCCTGGTCCAGCGCCGCTCGATGACGACGTCCTGCCCGCTCTCCTCACCGACCATGACAGTGATCTCTACGCGTTCCTCGAACAGCGGGAACTGCCGGTCCACCAGCCCGTGCACGGCAGCGGCGTAGGCCCGCACCTGTCGCTCGCAGTCCGCTAGGTCGCGGCGCTGCTGCGAGAGCGGCGGAGCCGAGCTGTTGATGGCACCGGGTCGTTCCGGCCCGGAGGGCTCGGTGGCAGCCATGTCGCTCCTCTGGTACAGCACCGCAAGTTGGGTCCGTCTGGTCACCCCGGTCTTCCGGAACAGGGTGCGCAGGTGCGCCTCCACCGTCCGGCGTGAGATGGCAAGGCGAGAAGCGATCTCGTCGTTGCTGAGCCCCCCGATCACCAGCGCAAGGACGTCATCCTCGCGATCGGTCAGTTGGATCCCGGCCACCGGGCCCCTCCCTCGCAGTCGCTCCCTCGCAGAACTCCCATGCTACGTAAGTATGAGCTCGCAGCACAACTTGAAATACCCGCGTTCACCACAGTATTATTACGGTGGCTTACCTATTTACCTAGGTGTTAACACCTATATTGGCGGCCAGGAGGTGCTCGCATGGCTCGTCTGGAGTGCGGCCGGCGCCGAGGACGACAGGGTGATGCCCCACCGCAGGCCCTGACCGCCCAGTTCGCAGCCCACTCCAGGGTCAGCTCTCGACGAGCCAAGGCACCCGCCCGCCGTAGGGCCGCTGCTCGTACCACCGATGGCCGCATCACCGATCGACAGGGGAAGGCGATCATGTCGGCATCTCACCGGAGCGCGATACGCCTCCCCGGAGTACGGCCCGTGGGCCGCAGCCAGGGGGCGCAGCGTCGTGGCGGAACACACCGCAGAGCACAGTGACGTGGCAGATGTTGGGCTGGATCCTGCTGGGCGCGGCCCTGCTGGTCTGCCTCGGGCTGCTCCTCGGCGCGACCTGGACCACTCAGGCCTTGCAGTCCCAGCTCCGTCAGCAAGCCGAGGAGCGTCGCAGGCTGAACGAGGAGTGGGTGGCGGTTCGCACCACGCGCCGCCAGGGAGAGAAGTGCCCGCGCTGCGGCTATCCGCTGCCCGACCAGGACTGGTACATCGAACAGACGCTGGCGTGAGGACCCACCGGACGGCGACTGAGCGCTTGGTCGGACAGAGGGACCGGTCTACATGAGGCCGGGACTTACCGGATCATGATTGGCCGCCAGGCCGTCAGACCGATGCCCCAGAGCGTGTGAACTCGTCGCGCTGAACTCCGGCCAGGAACACCGACCAGCCCTCGCCGGTGAGCCCCAGGGCGGGCCCGAGCGGGTTCTTCGAGTCCCGCACCCAGACACGCCCCTGGGTACTGGTGACCTCGACACAGTTCGCGCTCGGGTCACCGCTCGTTCTGCTCTTCTGCCAGGACGCCGTGGCGGGAGGCGGCGGCACCTCGACCATGCCGTACTCCTTCTTCTGCAGGGACGGCACGTCTCTCGCTGCCAGTGACGATGTCATCGGGGCTCCCCATAAACCGCTCGTCCGGAGACGAGGCGAGTGACCGGACCGGCAGCGAAAGTGCCCGTCAGAGCTACTGGGTCCGCAGCTCAACCTGGCTCAGGACGCCAGTTGTGACAACTGCATGATAACTGGTTAACCAGTCTGAATTGATTCAGAATCATCTCGGTCGACACCTCAGCATCAGCAAGCCGGGGAGACTTATCTTGGAGGTGGCGTTGTGGTAGCTGTCACAGTGCGAGCCTGCACTCTGAAACCCGCCATACTAGCGACCTTCACCCTGCCAGATGGCAGTCGGACAGCCATCTGATAGATACCAGTCACCTCAGTTCACGCAGTTCAAGGGCTTATGAAGCCGCTGCCATGAAGCTTTTTGCCGTGTCCTCCACGCGAGGTGCGGTCTGCATGGTAGCGTGATGGCAGCTACCAGGAAGCTCGTGGCATAAACGGCAGAAAGCGTAACGACAGTGAGCTCAACGACAGGTGCCAGCAGGGAGAGGACGGAGGGAATGACGGAAGTTCGAGAGGATCCGACGGTGCAGCGGCGACGGCTGCGCGCGGAGCTCAGGGGGGCACGCGACGCCGCCGGACTGAGACAGGCCGAGGTCGCCGACGCCATGGACTGGTCCCTGTCCAAGCTGATGCGCATCGAGCGGGGGGAGGTGAACGTCTCAACCAACGACCTGAGGGCACTGCTGAACCACTACGGCGTGAAGGACAAGGGGAAGGTCAACGGGCTCCTGGAGCTCGCCAGGTCAGCTCGGGGATCATCCTTCTACGACCAGTACGTCGATCTCCTGAAGCCCGGCTTCAGGGAGTACCTGGCATACGAGGCCTCAGCCTCCGTGATCCGCCAGTACGAACCTGTTCTCCTCCCCGGGTTGCTCCAGACCGAGGAGTACGCGCGAGGGTTGTTCGAGGGTATGAGCAGGGTCACTTCCGAGAGAGCGGACAGGGGATGGACTGTCCGGCAGCACCGTCAGGAGCTAGTCGACCGGGAAAGTCCCCCAGAGATGCGCTACGTCCTGGATGAGGCCGCTCTGCGGCGCCACGTCGGCCGGGGACATGCGATGCGTCGCCAGCTTGAGCGGATCAAGGAACTCGGGGCGGAGCCGAACATCAACATCCAGGTGATGCCGTTTGACCGTGGCGCCCATCCGGGTATGGCCGGGAGCTTCGTCTTGCTGGAGTTCGCTGACCCAAACCTGGCCGACCTGCTGCACCTGGAAAGCATCGACTCGATGACCGTCCGTGACGACACCTACTTGATCGCCCGGTATCTCGACAGATTCGCCGAACTGGAGAGACTGGCGTTGTCGCCCGATGAGAGCGTCGACTTCCTCGACGTGCTGATCGGCGAGATGTCATTGATCGACCAGCCCGCCAACTCCGCGCACAAGGAGACCGTCTGAATACAAAGAGGCAACTTGTCATCAGCGTTCGGCCACATGGCCTACGCGACCTGACCTATGAAGAAGCCGGGGCCAGTGCGGCAACACCAACCCCGGCGGTATCCAATACCACCCCAGGCATGAGGAGCATCGGATGTTTCACCCTAGCAACGGGCTGCCCGCACAGCCCAAGAGGCCTCCATCTTACCATCGCGTGTCCCGCCGTCGGCGTTTCTTTGGTGGGAGCGGCAGCAACGGGGGCTGACCGCTCTCTGCTCACTCAGGGTAGCGATCCGCGGTATCGGTCGCATTCTTTGGCCCGGTTCGGTGATGAACCGGGCCAAAGAATGCACCGAGTAATAACTTCTGCGGAGTCCGGGTGCTGGCCATCCTGACGTTGAGTCCAGCAGGTGGGCGAGCCGCCATATCATCCCTGAACGGTAAGGAGTCATACGGGGTACTCCAGCGACACGGCGACATAATCTGCGTGAGCCCTGTCACGGCGGAAAGGCTTGCGCACTGTCTGCTGCATCCACCGCGCCACACCAGCCGGCCAGCACCACACTCGCCGTGCTGGTCGGGGTGGCAGGCATGCTGGTCGCGCTGGTACTGCCGTTCGCGCCGGTGACCGCC
>JAFAXZ010000345.1 GCA_019240665.1 Pseudonocardiales bacterium
GATGGCATCCGACCTACCAATCCCCCCCAAGAGATCCTTGTATTGACTCCAGCCATACCCGGTGACGGTCAACACCAGCAACGACACCACCGCCACCGCCCAGCGCGCAATCAACCCCCACCGGCGGGCGCCGCGGCGAGCCGAGCGGCGCCCGGACCGCCAACCATTCCGCCCACTACGGCCCCCGGCGCCCCGGACCTGCGCCCGCCCGGCACGCCCCGGTGGGGGCACCCGAGGACGCTGGCCGTCAGACCGCGGCGGGACAGCCGCCCGCCGCCCGCGAGCACGCCCCGCCGAACCAGCCCACGGCCCCGGATCAGGGGAAACCAGATCTCGGGGTGGCACGTCCCACCCGGGGCGCACCGTGCGACGCCGATGGTCACCGCGGGCATGCCCGCCGGGACCCGAGCGTCCATCTCCACCAGTCACACCACTCCCTGCGCCTGCGGTTATCCGGGCGCTGCGAGCGTACCTGCGCTAGACCGTAGACCTGCTGCGCGTAGCCCAGGGAACTGTTGGAGGGCAGGAGCGCCCGTAGCCAGCCGTCACCGGATGCCGGGTTCCAACTGTCCGGGCGCAGGTAATGGGGTCGCGGCCAGAGGACGTCGATGTGGGGCCGAACGTTCGCCTGCGCAGGGAGAACAAGGTGACGTGTCTCCCAGATCCGGACACTGGACTTAATAAGATCCGATGCGCCCCGCAGCTGTACCTGAACAGTGCAATGACTAATCGTAGAGAAGCTCTTCTCAACCTATCCTGGTACCCACCGCTATCACCCACCTTATGGTTCACCCAGATGGTCCAACGATACGATACTGATGTTGCTTAAAGTAGTCTCCTTTCGCTTTCGGTGCGCGCAGTGGACTTTTAAAGGCTTGACGCCTCCACCCACGAGTCGTAGCTTTCGCAACGATCGGAGGCATGAAACATGGCCACCGCAAGAAAGTCCGTTTATCTTCCGCGTATCGCCGATATTCTCAACCAGGGGGAGGCACCCGCATGCAAACAAGCAGAAAATCGAAAGAAGCCATCGTCATCCTAGACCCGGCTCATACCGAACTGATCAAGGAGCTCGACCGGACATTCTCCGGATGGGCACTGGCAGAAAACATCCAGGAGATCACTCCTCCACCCATCTACGAGGTGGCCGACCTACAGAAATTCGATGTCTACGAGAATTTTCCGCACTTATCTCTGGTGGCCGCCGCCCTCTACACGGACAGGGTCAGGACCCAACCCACGAACGGCGCGTTTATCGCCGAGGACATGTTGGAGGCCAGGTTCGGGCTGCCCATCGCCACCTGCTACGGGGCCTACCTATTCTACGAAAACTCGGTGCTCAAGCAGGACACCACCGTGACACTCGTTAATCGATGCTTTCGTAATGAGGACAAATACGAGGGCCTGCGCCGGCTGGTCAGTTTTACGATGCGTGAGATTGTCGCACTCGGCTCGTTCGAATACACTCAAAACCTGCTGGCTCGTTTCACCGAACGGATTCAGAAATTCGCGTGCGAAGTCAGTCTTGACCTGACCAAGGTGGCGGCCTCCGACCCCTTCTTCGCGAGGCATGGCACCCGGGCAGTGATGCAGAAGCTGAGCTCGGTCAAGCATGAGTTTCAGGCCGACGAACTGGCCATCGCATCGGTCAACACGCATCGCAACTATTTTGGCGAACGGTGCCGGATCAGGTTGGCCAATGGCGAGTTCGCGTTCACCAGTTGCGTGGCGTTCGGTCTTGAACGTTGGGTGGCCGTGCTTGCCAACGCGCACCAGGGTGACCTGGCCGCCGCGCTGGTCGCCGTGCATAACGCGGCGCAACGGACCGCCTGACCGATGGCCAGTCACTTGATGCCCAGTCACTTGATGCCCAGTGCATGGAAGAAAATGGACGTTCGCATGAAGCACGCGGAGGACTACCCGGTCGGCACCGTGTACAACCTCGGCTCGCACAAGGTCACCGCCGAGGAAATCATCACCTTCGCCAGGGCATACGATCCGCAGCCCTACCACATCAGTGCGGAGGCCGGTGCCGCATCGAGTTTCGGTAGCCTGATTGCCAGTGGGTGGAACACGGCGGCGATCTGGATGAACCTCTACGTGACCACACTACTGCCGGACTCCGCAGTGGAGGGCTCACCCGGCGTGGACGAGTTGCGTTGGCTGCGACCAGTGCGGCCGGGCGATGAACTGTTCGGCTGGGCCAAGGTTATCGGCGCTATTCCTTCGCTGACCCAGCGCGGAGTGCTGACCCTACGCAAGAAGGGCTGGCTCACCACGGCCGACGGCGACAACGTGCTGACGCTGATCCTGAACAGCAGGTTGCGCCGTCGACTCCCGAGTGACTGAATCAATCGAGGAGTCGCTGCTGTCCAGCAACCACTGCCGCTACTGAACACCCGCCGCGACCGGGGTCGGTACGGCGCTGGCGGCGATCGTGAAGTCGAGCAAAATCTCGACGATCTTCCTGGTTTCCGCGCCGACCCACTCGTCGGCTTGCACGGCGTTGACCATCGTGGCCCCTTCAACCAGCACCAGTAGCTGGCGGGCCAGGACGGTGGGGTCCCGCACGCCCGCTTCCACCAGACATCGCCGCAGCAGCCCCCAAGGCCCTCCTGCTGATGCCAGTCGGCGAGCAGGTCGAACAGTGCGAAGATACGGTCACGACCGGGCGTCACGTCCCTGATCCCCTGTTCAAGCCATTCGTGAATTCGATCGCTCCTGGCCCGGAGAACCGCCATCGCCAGACCTTCCTTGGAATGAAAATAACGGTAAATAGTCAATTTAGATGCGGTTGCCCGGTCGACGATCTCCTGTATTCCTACCGCATGCACTCCGCGCTCGTAAATAGTTGACCGGCGACGCGCGGTATTCGTGCCCTGGTGGCGTCGGGATCAAGTCGCTCACCAGCCTTGACGGGCATCAGTCTCCCCTTTGTGATGGTGCGGCACGGAGGCGCAACGGACGCTCCTGGTGTCTAAAGTGTAGCGGCAGATGGGGATGACTGCGCCGGATTCTTCGGCCGCATCGAGGTCGCCAAGTTCGGATGGGCCTTACCGCCAACCAGCGCGTGGTTTCTCGCGCGAGTCCTCGGGCGTAAGCCGGACCGCCAGCCCGGAGTCCGGATCCAGCTGAGAGCGCGACTGTGACCCAGGGTGTTGCGCGCGGCCCCACGGTGTTGCGCGCGCGGCGCAGAGTGCCCTCCCAGCCGGTCCGGAGCTCGCCGACGGCCCCGGAGCCCGTTGACAATTATGACAGTGATCGTTACCGTTAATACATGGTGGCTGTCCCGGTAGTGACCCCGGTTCGCCGTCTCCGGGTATCCGTGTTGTGTGGATATCTTGCATTAGGCGCGACCATTCAAGTATTGCATCAATTTGTGATCACACGGTTCCACGGTGGTTCACTCATGGCCGGGACGGCCGTGGGCATTCGAGGGGCCTGACGAGCATCCCTGCCGGGTCTTCTTCGACCAACATGCCCATCCGGCGCGATGTACCAGTCAGCGGGCCAATATTCTCATCGCGCACAACTCCGGCACCCGACACCCTAGGGTTACGTGGGTGAATTTCGGCGGGCCGCCAGGGAAGTGGCACTGGCAACCAAACGGCACTTTTTGCTTGCGGGCGGACAGAAGGGATGGGACCAATGGATCTCAGCACGTCGCAGGAACCGATTATCGACCGCACCACCGGAGCGGACCTCCGGATCGCGATGCCCGAGTTGTCCCGACGCTACGAGCAGGACACCGAATGGTGCGTTGTGTATCTCGACGGTCAGTGGCAGGAGATACGCTTCCACGATTACCGGCAGATTTACGCCGTGGAAGGTCTCTACGAGCACCTCTTCTACGACATCCTCGAATGCCGCTCGCCCAACGTCCTGGCGGCATCGTTCGAGGACCAGCTGCGGCGCGCCGGCACCGCGCCTGATGACCTGCGGGTGCTGGATCTGGGGGCCGGCAACGGGATCATGGGTGAGAAGCTGGTCGAACTGGGCGTGGACTTCGTCGTCGGGGTCGACATCCTTCCGGAGGCGTGCCGCGCCGCGCGGCGTGACCGGCCCGGGGTCTACCGCGCCTATCACGTCGTCGACATGTCCGACCTGCCACCCAGCGTGCAGGAGGCGCTGTCTCAGGGCCGGCTGAACACTTTAACCTGCGTGGCGGCTCTCGGATTCAATGATATTCCGCCGGACTGCTTCACAACGGCGTTCAACCTCATCTGTGACAGCGGGTGGGTGGTCTTTACGATCAAGGATGACTTCCTGTCGGACGTGGACACCACCGGCTTCGCGCGGTTGATCTCCGATGCGGTGGAGAACGGGGTGCTTGAGCTGCTGTGGATCGAGCGCTACCCGCATCGGCTGGCCACCGACCGTACCCCGCTGCGCTATACCGGCGTCATTGGTCGCAAGCGCGGCGACCTGCCCGCCGGCTGAGTGCCTCCTTGGCAGGACCGGCCCCGCAGCATCACCCGCGGCTCATCGGCACCACCTCGGCGGTGGACGTATCACCAGGGGACGGTCGGCGCTCCTCTGCATGAGTCCCCACCACGCGAAGAGGCTTGTCGATGAGCGCGACTTCTCCACCTGGATCGAGGGTCGAGCGGTTGGGACGCCACACCACCGGCCCAGTACCACCGTCGGCAACCGGCCTTCGAGCAGCCGGCCTTTGAGCAGCCGGGGGGAACCCGGGAGGAATCATGACCGTTGAGCTGCCCACCACGTCACTTCTCACCCCGCCGACCATGGAGGACGGGGGCCGCACCCTGCTGCCCTGGCTACGGGAGATGCGCGACGAACACCCGGTGTGGCGCGATGCGTATGGCATCTGGCACGTGTTCCGCTACGCCGACGTGGCGCAGGTGATCTCCGATGCGCAGGTGTTCTCTTCCAACACGGTCCGGGTGATTCCGGCGGCGCAGCGCTTCAGCGCGGGCAATCTGCTCCAGACCGACCCACCGCGCCACCACACGCTGCGTCGGCTGGTCGGTTCAGCGTTCAGCCCGAAGATCGTCACCGGGCTCGCTCCCCGCATCGCCGAGGTCACCCACGAACTGCTCGACGCCACCGGCGGCTCAGGCGAGTTCGACCTCGTCCCCGCCCTGGCCTACCCGCTGCCAGTGATCGTGATCGCCGAGCTGCTCGGCCTGCCCACCTCCGACCGGGAACTGTTCCGAACCTGGGCGGACAAGCTGCTCGACCGGGAGGTGGCCGACCCCAATGACCCGGAGCTTACACAAAAGATCGACAGGGTCACCGCGGACATGCTCGCCTACCTGCACGAGCACTGTGCCGATCGGCGTGCCCATCCGCGACAGGACCTGATCAGCAGGCTGGCCGCCGTGGAAGCCGATGGCGAGCGGTTGTCCGACGAGGAGGTCGTGAACTTCTCCATCGTGTTGCTGATGGCCGGGCACATCACCACCACCGCGCTGCTCGGCAACACCGTGCTGTGCCTGGATGAACACCCCGAAGTGTGCGCCGAGCTGCACGCCGACCGCTCCCTGGTGCCGGCCGCCCTCGAGGAGGTGCTGCGTTACCGCTCCTCGTTCACCCAGGTCGGCCGGGTGACCATGACCGAGACCGAACTGGCCGGGCAGGCTATCCCGGCGGATGCGTTTATCTCGCCGTGGCTGCTCTCCGCCAACCGGGACGAACGCGAATTCCCCGACCCGGACCGGTTCGACATCCACCGCAACCCGCACCACCTGGCCTTTGGCCACGGCATCCACTTCTGCATCGGCCAGCTGCTGGCCCGGGTGGAGGGCAGGATCGCGGTAGGCGTGCTCCTGGACCGCTACGCCCAGATCCGCCTGACCCCCGGGGTACCGCTGAGGTTCTTCCGCCGCGGCATCTTCGCCGCCCGGACCATCCCGGTGACCGTGCAGCACGTCTGACATCGTCGGCGACGGCACTGTATGCGCCCTCCACAACCACGGTGAACAACGCCCGCTGACGGCAACCGACCCCTCACCACGCAGCTCACCCCCGAACGATTCTGAAACTGTTATCAGTATGCAAACAGCACAGTACTCTGACCTGCGGTGACAAAGATCGTTAGTGCCGTCATGCCGTCTCTATGCCGTCAGCGCTCGGCGACGCCGGCCCGAATACCTCATCAACAGCGCGCCGTGTCCGCTCCTCGCTAGAGGGCATCAGGCAGTGTCCTGGCGTCCAGCTCACGCCGCCGCCGGCTTCGCCGCCGACCTGCCCACCACTGCCCCACTCGTACCGGATGTCGCCCCCGGAGCCGTCATACCGGCGGCACGGATGACCCAGGTGAGCCACGTGGCTTGGCCGGAGGCCTCCACGCAAGACGCTCTCAGCGAAACCTTCGAGGTATCGCGCATCGTCGCTCGGAGAGCACTCGATATTCTTGAAGCTGAAGGCCTCATCGATCGGGTACGCGGTGGTGGCGCGTTTGTGCGTCGCTACCAACCACTAGTCAGACGGTCCGCGCTGCACTACAAGTCGGACCCGAGTGCACCTTTCGCCGAGGAAGCGCTGGCCTCCGACCGAGTCCCGAAATACAGCCATCAGACCTACCCCGAACGTGCTGCTGCCGACATCGCAGCACGCCTACGTATCTCGGTTAGCGCCGATGTCATGAAAACAGACTACGTTTCCCTCGCAAACGACGAACCGATGATGATCGTCCACTCATACGAGCCACTTGCAATCACGAAAGGCACCATAATCGAGCGGCCGGAGGAAGGTCCACACATGGGCGCCGGCCTGGTCAACCGGTTTACCGCCATCGGCAAACGACCGACCGCCGTAGTGGAACGATTGAGGGCGCGGATGCCTCGGCCGTCCGAAACCAAGCAGCTACAGCTACGGCCAGGCACGCCAGTAATGATAATCGTTCGAACAACATATTCAGAAGATGGCACGCCACTTGAAACTGCCGATTTACTGCTGGATGCTCACAGGTTCGAGCTAGAATATGCCCTCAAAGTCGACCCATCACAGTAAGAGATCCTGCCGACGGCTCGGGTGCTCCCCGGGAGACCCTCCAGTCTCCGGCACTTGCGTAGCCGAAGCCCGGACCACCCGCCCGCCGACCAGCGGTCCTGTCGGCGACCTGGTCCGACCGACGTGAGCAGCCACGAGGACGGGTGCCAAGCAACCCGGCACCCGTCCCCTTTTCTGTGGATCCTCAGCAATTTAGCAACGAAGGGTCTTGGTTGAGGAGCTGCGCGCGAGGCGAGATGAACGCCTCGTACTCCTCCGTCGCGTCGAGCCGGAACAGGCCGACCTTGCAGCAGTTCTGAAAAGCCATACGTACGCCGAAGTAACGCTGAACTGTTCCGCGCATCGCGTCACTGCCGACCAAGCGGAAAACCTCACCCCATGCCGCGTCGTCGGGCGGAACCTCCAGGTTCTGCACAGACGGTGCACCGGTGACATTCAGTTCCTTCGCCAGTCGCTCAACCATCGACCACGCGTAAGGCAGTGACTCGCGGATACAGTCCACAAATTCATCGTCCGAGACGGCGCCACGCTGCGCCTTCTCCAGCAAGCTCACGGGAACGGTCAGTGACACTGCGCCTCCAATGTCGGCCTAACGGGACCCATTTCACGCTACGAGCCGAGCGCTCCCCCCGAAACCCCCGCTTAGGTGACCGCCGAGCCATGCGCTAATACGAATGTGACCTTCGGTACGACATCGGTGCGGGTGACCTGCGCACGACCGCACACGGCTTGCCGAGGCCTTGGAGACGAGGGGTCAGATCCCGTGAGTATGAGGCCGCAGAGGATATGTTATCACGCAGCGTTGCTGCCGAATCTACCTCTATGGGATCAAGCACGCCGCCCACGGCGGTGTGGCCGTGGCCGGGTCGGTCTCTCGGCTCGCGTGCCCGCCGGGCCGGT
Organism: Pseudonocardiales bacterium; assembly: GCA_019240665.1. Taxonomy (GTDB): domain Bacteria; phylum Actinomycetota; class Actinomycetes; order Mycobacteriales; family Pseudonocardiaceae. The sequence continues at coordinate 7,879 of JAFAXZ010000345.1, forward strand.
CCCGCATGCTGCGCGGCCTAGCGGCCGTGCTCGCGCGGACGGCCGGGAGCGTCCTTGAACCCGGGTCAGAGGATGAGACCAGATGCTGGACGACCGGCAGGTAGTGGTGAGGCATCACCTATGACTACATCACCTATAACTACATCGACCGCCATCACCTATGACTACATCGACCGCCGGCTGCAGGGATCCCTCAGCCGCGCACAGCCGAACCTAAGGCTGCTGGTCCCGGGACGAAGTCGGGGTCTACCTGTTCGGCCAGGTCGGCACCCACGGACCGGTTGGCCCAGGCGTGCGCGTTGCGCAGGTGGAAACGCACGGTGTTGCGGTGATAGGCCGCCCAGTCCCGCTCGGTCGCCGCCAACTCGTGGTGCAGCGCAGCGAGGGTCGCGCGGATTGGCGGTTCCAGCACACCGAAGGGGGGCGGATCGCCCCGTTCCGCGGCCCTCACCCAGCTGGAGTGCATGATGTGGCCGAGTAGCGCCTCGCCCAGCTCGCTGTGCAGGAAGGCGGCGTCAGCGTGGTCGGTGACCTTGTTGCCGATCACCCGCAGCCGCACCTGGTGCCCGTTGGTGTGCTGTCGGAATTGTTGGTAGACCCGGACCCCACGCCGAGTCGGCTCACACACCAGCACGACCATGTCGAACCGGGTGAACAGGCCCGAGGCGAACGCGTCCGCACCCGCTGTCATGTCGACCACCACGTACTCGGCTGGCCCGTCGATGAGGTGGTTGAGGTAGAGCTCTACCGCCCCGGTCTTCGAGTGGTAGCAGGCCACCCCAATGTCGTCCTCGGCGAACTCACCGGTCACCATTAGCCTCGCGCCGCCCACTGGCCAGGTGAACCGGCGGTGCAGCCCGTCATCGGGGTCATAGCGGAGCAGCCGGGAACCGCGACCCGGAGGCGTGGTCTTGATCATTGCGGCTGATGAGGCGATTCGGGGGTTGTCTGCCCGCAGGTGATCCTTCAACCAGTCCAGGTCGGATCCGAGCGCCGGGATCGCCGCCATGGCTCGATCATCGAGTCCCAGGGCCTGGCCGAGGTGCTGGTTGATGTCGGCATCAATGGCGAGGACCGGAAGGCCCTGATCGACCAGGTACCGCGTGAACAGCGCGGACAGTGTCGTCTTGCCACTGCCCCCCTTGCCGACGAATGCGATACGCACGTAGCGCTCCTCTTCAGACGGGTATATCGGACTTACCAGAAGTGATAATCATTACCATGCATTGCTTCGCGCGGCAGCTTACGCAGTCCCTGCCCGCTCGTCGCTTCGGCCCGTCGTTGAGAGCGTGTCCGCTGCTGCGCAGGGATGCGTGTGAGGCCGTGATGGTGCAGCAGCAGGTCGCTGACGCTCTACCGCGCATCGCACGCCTACTCCAAGATCATGCCGTCTCCATGCTGCCACACGTTAGGAGTGACTATCGTTGACAAACACTGGGCACTGTCCACGCAGGTCATCGCCGGTGTGACTGGTTCACGCCGAGGTTGGCGAGGCTGGACGCTCTGCGCGACGTGGTGGACGGTACCGCCAAGGACTGGGGGACTTAGCAGCGCCGGCTACCACGTCCTGACCACACACCCACACCGGAGGAAGCCATGTCCCTCGACGTGGCGCTGTTGCGTTGCCATATCCGCGTGCGTCGCCGTATCTGCGCGTACGGTGCGCCTCTCTATGAGATATGCGGAACAAGAGGGTGAGCGCCCCGCCGAAGAGCCGAGGCACGTCGTTCGTCCCGGGTTCGGTGTGGTGGATCGATGTATCGAGCACCGATCCGGCGCGGAGTCGGGACTTTTATGCCGAGTTGTTCGGCTGGAGCTACCAGATCGACCCGGGCCCAGGCCGTGGGCATTACACCACCGCGCTGCTCAACGGTCGGCCGGTGGCGGGTCTGGCGGGTGTTCCGGCATTGGCGAGGCGGCCGGTGGCCTGGACACTGTATCTGGCCAGCGCCAACATCGAGTACACCGGCGAGGTAGTCACTCAGTGGGGTGGACGGGTGCTGGCGGGCCCGGTGGATGTCCCCGGGCGGGGCAGGATGCTCATCGGAATGGACCCGACCGGCGCTGTGATCGGTTTCTGTCAGCCCAGGTCGCCGGGGACGTTGCACACCACCGGCCCCGGGTCGCTGTCCTGGGCGGAGTTGAATACCTGGGACGGTCCGCGGGCTGATAAGTTCTTCGCGACGGTGTTCGGCTACCGTCAGCAGCAGATCGGTGACGGCATCGAGGTGGATTACACTATCTGGTCACGTGGTGGGCGCACGATGTTGTGCAGGCTCCAGATGAACCAGGACTGGGCGGCCCCCGACATCGGTGCGCACTGGCTGCTGTATTTCGCGGTGGACCCCCGGACCGGCACTGACGCTGCGGTTGACCAGGTCCTCGCGCTGGGCGGCCGGGTGGACTTTGATCCATACGACAGCGAGTTAGGCCGCATCGCGCGGGTTGCCGACCCCTTCGGTGCCGCCTTCGCCCTGGTCGACCCCACGCAGCGGCTCGAACCAGCCACCGACCTCGCGGCGGGCTCAGCCCGGGTGGACGATCCCTACGACGACTGACCATACCGAGGCCCCGAGGGCGACCGGATAGATACGCCCCTGGCCCCGGTCAGCACCTGAGCCCGGCCGGCTGAGCAGAGAAGAGGCGGCGATGACGCTGTACGCGCATGTTCCGCATCCACACCTCAAGCACCGCGAGGCCGCCAGGCCGGCCACCGTCGATGAGCAGTATGACCGTGGCACGCCGATCGCACGTTTCAACTCCGCGCTCGCGGTGGCGATCACCAAGGGTGTGGGGTCGATGTGGTGTGCCTACGCGTTCGCGGTGCTGACGCTGTTCGGGTTGCCCGGTGCGATCCAGGCGGGTGTCGCGGGTCTGGTGCAGTGGATCGCGCAGACCTTCCTGCAGCTGGTCTTGCTGTCCATCATTCTGGTTGGCCAGAACGTGCAGGCCGCCGCGTCGGACAAGCGCGCGTTGGACACCTACATCGATGCTGAGGCGATCCTGCACGAGGCTCAGCAGATCCACCTCCACCTCCTTGAGCAGGACAAGGTCCTGCTGGCCCAGCAAGCCATGCTCGGTGAGTTACTCGGCGGGGCGGCCTCGGGGCGCGAAGAGGGTTCGTAACCGGCATCATCGCAAGTCAGCATGCCCCACCCACCCCCGTTTCACGGAATGTGTCGCGCCACTACTCGCCGATTCGGGTCTGCGACCTCTTCTGTCACGGCCTGATATGCCTGGGCGAGCCGGTCTTGGAGCCGAGCGTGTCGGAACTGATATACCGGGCCGACCGTTCGCAGGACCTGACGTTCCCGAGCGTCGTCAAGAAACCGGAGCAGACGTACCGGAGCCTCGCCCCGCCGCCACAACTGTGCGCCTGCTAGCGCAGTCGCCCAGGTGGCGGATGACATCAACCCTGAACCGAGCCCGACCACCAGCCCGGTGGTGAGCCCATACACGAGCCCCACCGCGAACCCGAATACGAGCGTGTCGGTGAGCCCGAACACGAGCCCCACCGCGAGCCCGAGGACGAGCCCAAGCCCGAGCCCGAGCTGACGCTCCTGGCGCCACAATGACGGGGGATCGAGCGGACTAGTGGCCTCCGTTGATGGCTGTCTCAGCCCAAGGATGAGCCCGCCGGTCAGCCCGAACACCAGCCCGGTAAGGAGCCCGAGGACGAGCCCACGGGTAAGCCCGACCACGGGCCCGTATACGAGACCGTATACGAGACCGGACAGGAGCCCAACCACGAGCCCGGTGAGGAAAGTGATGGGGGTATCAGCTCTACTCCACCGCGGCCGACTCCGCTGTAGCGGAGATCGTCCACCGAGCATGACGATGAGGACGTAGATAATCCCGTAGGCGCCTGTGCTTACAATTCCGATGACGAGCCCAATGAGGAGAGTGGCGAGGGCCTCAGTTCTACTCCATCGGAGCCGGCCCCGCTGCTGAGGTGGTCGTCCGCCGACGAGAATGACAATCAGGTATCCGATTCCGGCTATGAATCCGGGCGCGAGCGCGTACTCGAGCCCGTACAAGAGCCCGTACAAGAGCCCGGACAGGAGCCCGACCACGAGCCCGACCACGAGCCCGGTACGGAGATTGGTGCGGGTATCAGTCCTGCTCCACCGCAGCCGACTGAGCTGCTGAGGCGGTCCTCCGCCCAGGACAAATCCAAGCAGGACCACGAAACTAGACACCAGCCCGTACGCGAGCCCGGGCTTGAGCCCATTTTGGAGCCCGACCAACAGCCCAACCCCGAGCCCGAACCCGAACCCGAGGAGGAGAATCATGCGGATATCAGTCCTGCTCCACCGAAGCCGCTTCCGCTGTTGAGGAGATCTGTCACCGGTTGGGGACATGAGGAGCAACCCGAGCCCAAACATGAACGCATACCCGAGTGTCTTGCCAAAGACGACCGCGAGTACGGCCAGGGACCCAATCCCCTGGGCAGAGAAAAGGTGCATGCGGATTGCCGGGCCGGACAAGGACCCGACGAGGAATGCCGAGACAACGCTCATGGCAGCTACTGTGACAACAGCACGAGGCCACGCTGGCACCCAGCGCGGGATGTGCCACCAGGCCAGATCACGGGTTCCTGCATCGTTCATCCGGCGAGCCAGCTGCCCCAACCATTGTTGTGCTTGATCCAGGGTGTACGGCGGGTCTGGTTGGCCCGGGTGTCGGGTGTACGCGGCGGTCAGCACCCGGTCCAGAAGATGATCACCGATAGCCTGCGCGCTGCTGAACCGGCTATCGTCGAGAAGTTCATCGACCCTCTGTCCAGGACCATAGGTGTCCCGGAGCAGGGTCAGCATCAGCGGAGTAGTCAGCGCCTGGGCCACAACACCATGCGGGTGCTCCCGCAGATGATCGATCACGTGCTGCCACGGGGCAGGTAGCGGGTTGATCTGACCACTGGCCAGATACTGCGCCGCCTGCCGGGCGTCGATCGGCAGCAGTTCCAGCGCCGCCGCCCCCCGCAGGTGAGCGCCGCCGCGGACCGCAGCCACCAGTTCTCTGCTGCGGGTGAGCACGACCAGCCGGAAGGTGGCCTGCTCATCCAGCGCGCGCAGCGCCACCGATCGCTGCTCCTGGGGCATCTCATCCAACCCGTCAAGGATCACCGCCAGGAGACCGCCCTCGAGGAGGCGCGCCGCGGCATCGGTGCCGTACTCGGGAGCCCGCAGTAGGGCGTAGTCCCGCGCCAACCGGGTGGCCAGCCACTCGGCGAAGGGTCCGGCGTCCGGGTCCCAGCCCTGCGGGGTGACCAGCACCGGCACCGGCACCCGATCCCTTGACGTCAACACGGCCCGATGGGCCAGCGCATCGAGGAGCAGCCGAATCCCGGCGCCACTCTTGCCCGCACCCGGCTCGCCCAGCACAACCAACCGCCCCGAACCGAGGCCCCCGTAGACACCGAGCAGGTCTCTCAACGCACCTGACTGCAGATTGGCCACGGGGAGCGCCGCCATCCCGGGCAACGGCGCAAACGGCCCCTCGACAGCCTCCGTACTCGGACCGGTCACCTGCCGGGGTGACCATCGCCACTGCACGGGAATCGGCGTCGGGTGGATCAGCCCCCGCTCGGCGGCGGCCCGCTCCCACTGCCGCCGCAGCTGCTCGGCCAACTCATCCGCCGCCCGCCCCAACGACAATCGCGTAGCCTCGGGGGGACGCACTCGGGTCCACAGCCACGCAGCGGCACTCGTCGCGGCAGTGGCCACGGCGACAAGCGCGGAGACCATCCCGGCGGCCGGCTCCTGACTGCCGGAGTGGACGTGGAAGACAAACACCACGCTCCCGGCCGTCGCCGCAATGAGCAGCAACAATCCCATCCACAGCCACAGACGCCCACACCTGAACATCATGCTCAGTAGTCTGCCGTAAGCACCGGGTGAACCTGCGGTGGTTCACTCACCGGGACACGGTGATGCTGACAGCAGCGGGAAACCCGGGAGCGGGCTGGTCACCAGGACGCCGTGGCCGGTTAGACTACAGCAACCGGTAGCTGGTGCCGGTGGTGCGCGTCACCCTCGGCTCTACTCATCCTACCCGGTTCTGGTGTCCTCCCACGCCTGGTCCCCCGGGCCTGAGTCGGGTGAGGTGTCCGTGGTCCAGGGCTCCCGGGTGACCGGGCACGGCGGGTGGGCACAACCCCCGGTGGCGGACTGGCTGACTCGCGAACTCGGGGCACGGCTGGTCGCCGGACACGGTGATCTGCACGATCAGGTCGGGCTCGCGCTGCGCCTCAATCCGCGGCGGGCGCACCTGCTGGTGTCCGCGGTGCTCGGCAAGTATGTCCCGACTCACCCGGGGAGCGCATGCCGGGCGGGCACGAC
>JAFAXZ010000051.1 GCA_019240665.1 Pseudonocardiales bacterium
GTGGAACGTCGCATCGACCACGAAGCCGCGCTCGGCGACCTGCTCCGCCGGCTGCAGGTCCTCGGCGAGCCTGAAGCGGCCCCACTGCTGCAGCGCATGTTGCCAGGTGGCCAGCGTGCCAGGCACGCCGACGGACAGTCCGCTGTCCACCGCGGCCGGGAACGGCAGTGGCTTTCCGGTCGATGGGTCGATGAACATCGACGGTCCGTCGGCGGCCGGCGTGGTCTCCCGCCCGTCGATCGTGGACACCCGATGGGTGCGCGCGTCGTAGTAGACGAAGTAGCCACCGCCGCCGATGCCCGCGACATAGGGGTCGGTCACGCCGAGCGTCGCGGCAACCGCGACCGCGGCGTCGGCGGCGGTTCCGCCGTGGCGCAGCATGTCCAGGCCGGCCTGCGTCGACTCCGCGGTGTCCGAGACCACCGCGCCGCCGTGGCCCTGCGCCACCGGTGTCTTGGCTGGCGGGTGCATCGGCGGCGCGGCCGGTGCACAGGCTGTGACCCCGCTGACCAGACCCACCCCGAGCAGCAGCCCCGTGGCCAGTGCGGTGCCAAATCGGCGGGTACACATCCAGGGCCTCCAGTGATCGACCTTCCGGTTCGTGTTTTACCCGCGCAGCGTCCGCACCGCCATCGTCCGGACGTCCGAGCCGGCTAGGCCATGATTGACCGCGCAAGGTTGTCGCGAAAGGTGTGACGGGTACCCGCCGCCCCCTTGTCGGCGGCCATTGCTTCCCCGACGGCCTAGACAAATCTGGGTGGCAGCATGGGCGAGACGACTGGAAAATAGACGACGGGAAAATAACTGAAGCGCCACTGGAACGGCGTCTGGAGCCACTGGTGGAGGCCGACCTATGACATGGGCGTGCGCTGACTGCCGAGTTAGTCGGCGGTTAGCTGGCCACGGGCCGCGGCGTCCAGCGCGGCGACTGCGGCTGGCGGTAGTCGAAGCGTTCCGCTGCGGTCCAGTTTCGCCAGCTCCGCGCGGGCCTTGGCATATGCGGCGGTGCGCTCAGCGTCGTGGTTGGAGTCTCGGGCCACGGTGAGCAGCTTGATCGCCCGCTGCACGGTGGCCCGCTCCTGTGCGGGAATCCCGGCAAGCCGGATGCGTTCGGCCGCGTCCCGGGCGGCTCGCCAGGCACGCCACGCCTGATCCACGGCGGTGGCGAAGCGAGCACGATGCGCCGGTGGCGGTTCGGTGTCCGTGTCCAGTGCCTGGGCCTCGGCGAAGGCGTCCACGAACCGGCTGGTGGACGGCACCGTGACGTCGGTCAACGCGGGTAGCCGCAGCACCGCGAGCGGGTCGCATTCGAACTGGCCGTACTCACTGCGCAGCTGGGCGAACCGGGCCCGGGTAGCGTGCCAGTCCGGGACCGGCTGGGTCCGCACAGGGGGTGGAGCCAGCCGCGCCGCGGGCATGGGCGCCGGCTGCTGCCCTGCCGCCCGGCGGTGGCGGCGGTGGTGCAGGTGCCGCAGCACGATTACCGTGCCTGCTCCGATCAGCATGGGCGGCCCGAGCAGGGCCAGTATGGTGACCAAAGTCACGGTGACCACGCCAGCTCCGGCCAGGACCGCTGCGCACAGCAGCACCAGCAGGGGACCGACGGGTCGCCCCGCCGGACTCCAGCGATGGTAATGGCGGTGGTAATGGCGATACCGCAGTCTGCCCATGGCCGCGTCCTTTCGTGCCCCATCCTTGATACCCCTCCAGCCGCTCGCGCGGGAGAGCCCCTGCGCCTAGCGGATCAGACATCCCCCGGTAGCCGCCATCACCTGCGATGATGCGCTTGGAGCAGCCGGTAGGAGATCCCGGACAAGCGGCCGGGTGGAAGGGAGCTGGCACATGTTCCGCAAGGTGCTGGTCGCCAACCGCGGGGAGATCGCGATCCGGGCGTTTCGTGCCGCCTACGAACTAGGCTGCCAGACGGTCGCGGTGTTCCCCTGGGAGGATCGCAACTCCGAACACCGGCTCAAGGCCTACGAGGCCTATCAGATCGGTGAGAAAGGTCATCCGGTCCGGGCTTACCTCTCGGTGCCGGAGATTATCCGGGCCGCACAGCGTGCTGGGGCCGACGCGGTCTACCCCGGTTACGGTTTTCTGTCGGAGAACCCGGAACTGGCCGTGGCCTGCCAGCAGGCTGGCATCACCTTCGTCGGGCCGCCTCCCGCCGTGCTGGCGTTGGCGGGTAACAAGTCGCGGGCGGTGGCTGCGGCGCGCGACGCCGGGGTGCCGGTGCTGGCGTCCTGCGCACCGTCCGCCGACATCGACTACCTGACGGCCGCCGCCGACAAGATCGGGTTCCCAGTCTTTGTCAAGGCCGTCGCCGGGGGCGGTGGGCGCGGCATGCGTAGGGTTATCGAGCCTGCCGGCCTGCGCGTCGCGCTGGAGGCTGCCAGCCGGGAGGCCGAGTCGGCGTTCGGTGACCCGATCGTGTTCCTGGAGCGGGCGGTCATCGACCCCCGGCATATCGAAGTGCAGATCCTCGCCGACTCGACCGGGAACGTCATCCACCTCTATGAGCGGGACTGCTCGGTACAGCGGCGGCACCAAAAAGTGGTGGAGGTGGCCCCCGCGCCCAACGTGGACCCCGATCTGCGGGAGCGGATCTGTGCCGACGCGGTAACCTTTGCCCGGAAAATCGGCTACATCAATGCGGGTACCGTGGAGTTCCTCGTCGCCCGCGACGGTCGCCACGTGTTCATCGAGATGAACCCGCGCATCCAGGTTGAGCACACGGTGACCGAGGAGATCACCGATATTGATCTTGTCAGCGCCCAGCTGCGGATCGCGGCGGGGGAGACGCTGGCCGACCTCGGGCTGTCCCAGGACACGATCGTGCCGCACGGTGCCGCGTTGCAATGCCGGATCACCACCGAGGATCCGGCCAACGAGTTCCGCCCGGACATCGGTACGATCACCGCGTACCGCTCCGCCAGCGGTGCCGGAGTCCGACTGGACGGCGGCACCATGCATGCGGGTGCCCAAATCAGCGCGCACTTCGACTCCCTACTGGTCAAGGTCACCTGCCGGGGCCGCGACTTTGCCACCGCGGTACGCCGGGCTCGCCGGGCGCTCACCGAGTTCCGGATCCGCGGGTTGGCGACCAACATCCCGTTCCTGATCGCGCTGCTCGACGAGCCAGACTTCCTGGCGGGCAAGGTCACCACCTCGTTCATCGAAGAACGACCGCACCTGCTCATCGCCCGGCAGCCCGCGGACCGTGGCACCCGGTTACTGACCTACCTCGGGGATGTGACGGTGAATCGGCCGCATGGCGATCCCCCCGATCTGGTCGATCCGGTGAGCAAGCTCCCGTCGATTGATCTGGACTCCCAGCCGCCCACCGGGTCCCGGCACCAGCTCCTCGCGCTGGGCCCGGAGGGATTCGCGCACTGGTTGCGAGCCCGAGACAGTGTCGGTGTCACCGATACCACCTTCCGGGACGCCCATCAGTCGCTGCTCGCGACCCGAGTGCGCAGCAAGGACCTGGTCGCCGTGGCGCCCTACGTCGCTCGGATGACCTCGCAACTGCTGTCGCTGGAGTGCTGGGGTGGCGCGACGTACGACGTGGCGCTGCGCTTCCTCGCCGAGGACCCGTGGGAGCGGCTGGCCGCGTTGCGCGCAGCGGTGCCCAACGTGTGCCTGCAGATGTTGCTGCGCGGGCGTAACACGGTTGGCTACACGCCCTACCCGACCGAAGTGACCGCCGCCTTCGTCAAGCAGGCTGTCGAAACCGGGCTGGACATCTTCCGGATCTTCGACGCGCTCAACGACGTGATCCAGATGCGCCCGGCCATCGACGCGGTGCGCGAGACCGGCTGGGCCGTCGCTGAGGTGGCGCTGTGCTACACCGCTGACCTGTCCGATCCTGCCGAGAAGTTGTACACGCTGGACTATTACCTGCGGCTGGCCGAGCAGATCGTCCAGGCCGGCGCGCATGTGCTGGCCATCAAGGACATGGCCGGTCTGCTGCGACCCCCAGCGGCCAGGACGCTGGTAGCAGCGCTGCGCAGCCGGTTCGATCTGCCAGTACACCTGCACACTCACGACACCCCCGGTGGTCAGCTCGCCACCTTGCTCGCGGCGATCGACGCCGGGGTGGACGCTGTTGATGCAGCGGCAGCTTCCATGGCAGGCACCACCTCGCAGCCGGCGCTGTCCGCGCTGGTTGCGGCCACCGAACACACCGAGCGCAGCACCGGGTTGGACCTGCGGGCGGTGTACGATCTGGAGCCCTACTGGGAGCTGGTGCGCAAGGTTTACG
>JAFAXZ010000080.1 GCA_019240665.1 Pseudonocardiales bacterium
CTCGATCACGGCGATGACGTCTGCTGACGATTCGCTGACGATCAACAGTAATCATTCAGGTGAAGATCAACCGAGCAGCTCCAACAGGGCCTCTGACCTGGGAGGATAGAAGTGGGCGATACTGGGATCGAACCAGTGACCTCTTCGGTGTGAACGAAGCGCTCTCCCGCTGAGCTAATCGCCCCTCGCTGGCCGCGGCAGCGGGATCACCATACACGATCAGGCCAGCGGCACAGGATCAGACTAGCGGCGAACGCACCCAATCCGACTGCAAACCGACCCACCCGGTAACCAGACCAAAGACGTTCACCAGCTGTCACCTGCTCGTCGCCACGACGTCAGTCGGTGCCGCAGGGGCGCGCCGACCCGGCTCCAGGGACACCGCGTAGCCGGTGAACTTCCCCGTTTCCGTGGCAGAGGGCACGGCGTGCAGCCGGGGTGCCTGCGACGCTACATCGAACGCTGCCAGCGCAATGGGCGCTCCGCCAGTAAGCCCCCACAACACGTAAGTCTGATCTTCCACCCGATTGCTTGGCAAGCGGGTGGGCACCACAGCGACCCGGTCCCGGCTCGCAAGCACCATGCCCACCACCACACCGCCGTCCTTGGCGATCAGGGGCACCCGGACCGCCGCCGGGTCCGCGGCGCTTTGTATCGCCTCGGACATGGCCGCAGCCTGGCGTTCCGCCTGATTGAGCTCGCCGCTGAGCTGCACTACCCGGACCCCGAGCACCACCGCGGCGGCCACCAGAATCACTGCCGCGGCCGCGGTCAACTCACTGATACGCAGCCACGATGGCTTGGTGATGTGTCGTGCTGGCGGCGCCGATGGTGCCCGTGGCCCGACCGGTGCTGCCCATCTGGCACCCGTGACACTGAGTACCCGCTGCTCCAGTTCAGCGCTGGGAACTGCCTCCGGGACGGAAAGGCCCAGCATGGCGCCGATCTCGTCGGTCTCCGCGGCAGTACTGGTGCATGTCGGGCACTCAGGCATGTGCGCGGCGACCAGGGACTCTTCGGCAGGCTCGAGGGCGTGCAAGGCCCACCCGACCGCCAGCTCACGGTGCGGGCAGTCCGCAACGTGGTGCTGGTCGTTCATCGGTTCACCTCCCTCACCATGCGGGCCTCAGCGACCAGGGCGTCCGGCCCCCATTGATCGGTCAGCAGCGTGCGCAGCCGCTGCACTGCGGTAAACATGCGGGACTTCACCGTGCCCAGCGGGACACCTGTCAGCACCGCGATCTCACGCTGGGTGTGCCCACCGAAGTAGGCCAGCGCGAGCACCTGCCGCTGCTCGATCGGCAAGCGATGAAGGGCCGCGCGCACCTGGCCGGCCGCGACACGCGCCATCGCCGCCTGATCGGCGCCTGGTACTGGGGTCGGCGACCAGTCCTCGCCCGCCTCCGGCGCAGCGACCATGCGCCGACGGATGGTGCTCTCTCTTCGCACCGCGTCCACCGCCTTGTGGTGGATAAGCGTGAGCAGCCAGGTGGCAAAACTACCCCGCGATGGGTCGAATCGGGTCGGATCACGCCACAGCGTCAGAAAAACCTCCTGCACCACATCCTCGGCGAGCCCCTCGTCGGTACAGATCCGGCGGGCCAACGAGTAGCACGGCCGACCAAAGCGCTGATACAGCTGGGACAGTGCCGCCCCGTCGGCATCCCTGAGTCTTTGCACAAGTTCGGCGTCGGAAGGTCCCTCGACCATATTGAGAGCTGGCGGCATCGACTCTGGAGTGTCTTGCCATCGGTCGGGCCGGGGGGCGCTCGATCGAGCCTCATCGGCCACCAGAGAGATCCTCACGTCGTACCTACGCCGGGCACCACCTGCCGGTTCAGGTTATGTTGCCTTAGCGTATCCCCGCAGACGGCAGCAGGTAGGCACGATGAGCGACGAGCCTGCCGCCCCGGCCGAGCGCTTCTGCCCCGTCCGGGTGGTCTGTCTTAGGCATCCGAGCGTAGCTCAAGCATCCCCGCGTGACAGCAGCCAAAGTCAATCGTTTCAGGGTTCAGGCCCGAAGGCACAGAAAGGGGAGACAACGATGGGTAATGACCATGTGACTCTCCGTTCATCGGCGGTCTTTGATCTGCTGGCGCCGCGCACGGCCGCAGTGCCTGTTCAGGTTGCGCTCCGTTACGACACTCGTGACCCATACGCCATCGTCGCCGCCTTTCGCACCGGGCGGGCTGGATGGGTCGAGTGGGTTTTCTCCCGTGATCTACTCGCCGACGGCCTGATCGCCGATGCGGGAGACGGCGACGTGCGCATCCGACCGGGCTCACGTGATCCCGAGATCATCGTAGTGGAGCTCAACTCCCCTTCAGGTCACGCCGTGTTCGAGGCCAGCGCCCAGCGGCTCGCCGAGTTTCTGGACGCCAGCTACGACATCGTCCTGCCCGGGAACGAGACTTTGTGGATGAACGTCGATGACGCACTCGACCAGATGATCGCCAATGACATGCCCTGAGCCCGGGGTGGGTTTGATCCGACTTCCCGGGTCGGCTACAGTTCTGGCACGCATCAGGGCGGGGAGACCGGGCGAGTCCCGTCGGGAGCATGCGGACGTAGCGCAGCTGGTAGCGCATCACCTTGCCAAGGTGAGGGTCGCGGGTTCGAATCCCGTCGTCCGCTCTGTGCGGCCCTTCACGCCGGGCCGCCCCAGGGATCGGGTCTTCAGCGAGTTTGTCCGGGGCGACGATCTCAGACCGTCGGTCATGGGAATCCCTCCGGTACAAGGCGCGGCGGAGTGGCCGAGTGGCTTAGGCAAGGGCCTGCAAAGCCCTGTACGCGGGTTCGATTCCCGCCTCCGCCTCGGGCGATTAGCTCAGTGGGAGAGCGCTACCTTGACACGGTAGAGGTCACTGGTTCAATCCCAGTATC
>JAFAXZ010000135.1 GCA_019240665.1 Pseudonocardiales bacterium
TCCTCGTAGGCCTGCCAGAACTGGGCGAAGGTCATCACCTCGCAGCCCTTGATCGAAGCGACGACGAGGCTGCGGCCCCTGGCGGTATGGAGATCGATCGCCAGGCCCAGATTGACATGCTCCGGCGTGACGACGGCGGGTTTGCCCAGTTCGTCGGTAGTGTAGTGCCGGTTCATCTGCGGGTGCTCGGCCACTGCCCGCACCACCGCATACCCGATGAGGTGGGTGAAGCTGAGCTTGCCGCCCCGGGTTCGCTTGAGCCGATTGTTGATCACTATGCGGTTGTCGACAAGCAGCTTCGCCGGTATTGCCCGCACGCTGGTGGCCGTCGGCAGCTCCAGCGAGGTCTCCATGTTCGCCACGACGCGGGCCGCCGCGCCGCGTAGTGGGGTGGCGGTGTCCTGTTCCCGGTGGTGCTGCGTTTGCGCGGGTATGGCGGTCTGACCTCGGGCTCTCGTCACCGACGGCTGCTTCGGGGGTGCCTGCATGCTGGTGCGTGGCGGATGACCGTTGTCACTGCACGGTGTGGGCCGGTAGTCGGCGAAGAAGTCATGCCACGAGGAGTCAACCGTCGAGGGGTTGGCCAGGAACTGTTCGTACATCTCCTCGACGAGCCACTCGTTGGGCCCGAACTGCACGTGGCGGTCACTGCGGGACACTGCTGGAAGTCGCCTCTATCCGTTCTGCGCTGGCCTGCTCAGGATCGCTGACGCTGTTCCCAGGCTAGTCCCCGCCGCCGGGCACGAACCGTCTGGCGGCCCACGGCGTGTCGGCGAACGGCGACCGTCGGTCGGTCAGCGGCAGGGGAGCCCCAACGAGGTCGCCAGCCTACCTGCTCGGCGTCCGGTTCGGCAGTGGATTAGGGGTGGGCAAGCGACGCGCCGGATTCGGGACGGGTAAGGCTGATTACGCAGCGACGGTCCCGTCCGGCGAGCCTGCGGCCCACAGCCGGGCGTAGTGCCCGCCCGCCGCGAGTAGCTCGAGGTGGTGGCCCTGCTCGACGATCCGCCCGCCGTCGAGCACGACGATCCGGTCGGCCTTGGCTGCGGTGGCCAGCCGGTGTGCGATGACAACGGTGGTGCGGCGCGCGGCGAGCCGGTCGGCGGCGGCCAGTACCACCGACTCGGTCGCCGGATCCAGCGCGGCGGTGGCCTCGTCGAACAACAGCAGGTCGGGGTCGACCAACTCGGCGCGAGCCAGCGCGATCAGTTGCCGCTGCCCCGCCGACAGGCCCTGCCCGCGCTCACCGACCGGCTGGCGAAACCCGTATGGCAGCGCGGCAACGGCCTCCAGCGCGCCGACCCGCCGGGCCGCCGCCTCCACCTCGGCGGGGGACGCCTGCGGGACGCCGTAGCTGATGTTGCCCGCGACGTCGCCGCGGAACAGATGCGACTCTTGCGGCACCACGCCCAGCCGGTGATGAAACGCCGCCGGGTCAAACCGCCGCACGTCCACTCCATCAATCAGCACCGTTCCGGCAGCCGGGTCATAGAATCGGGCCAGCAGCTTGACCACGGTGGACTTACCGGCTCCGGTGGTCCCCACCAGAGCGACGGTCTCGCCGGGCGCGATGCGCAGCGACACCCCGACCAGCGCGGGTTGCGTCGCGCCAGGGTAGCTGAAGGTGACCTCGCGCAGTTCCACCTCACCGCGCAGTCGCGCCGGCACCGGGATGGCGTCGGCGCCGGGAGGCGGCACCGAGGTCGGCGTATCCAGCAGCTCCCGGATGCGTCGCAGCCCGACTGCGGCCTGCTGGTAGCCGTCGAAGACCTGGGACAGCTGCTGCACGGGCGCGAAGAACAGACCCAGGTAAAGCAGGAAGGCGGTGAGCACCCCGGCGGTGACGGTGCCCGCGGCGACTCGGAAGGCCCCGACGCCCAGCACAGCCGCCTGCGCGAGGTCGGACAGCAGGGCGACGAAGGGAAAGTAGGTGGCGATGTAGCGCTGAGCGCGCAGCCGGGTGCGCCGGTAGGCGTCGCTGCGGGCGGCGAAATCCCGAGCCGAGCGGTGCTCCCGGGTGAATGCCTGCGCCACCCGCGCACCGGTCACGTTCTCCTGTAGGTCGGCATTGACTTCGCTCACCCGTTCCCGGGCCTCGGCGTAGGCCGTGGACGCCAGCCGCTGGAACACCACGGTGGCCGCGATCAGTACCGGCAGGCCGAGCATCGCCACCACAGCGAGGCCGGCGTCGGTGAGCAGCAGCGCAATGGCCACCCCCACCACCGTGAAGACGCTCACCAGTGCGGTGGACAGCCCGGTCTGCAAGAACGTGGACAGCGCCTCCACGTCGGTAGTCATCCGGGTCATGATCCGGCCCGCCATCTCACGCTCGAAATAGTCCAGCCCGAGCCGCTGCAGGTGCGCGAAGCTCCGCACCCGCAGCAAGTACAGCAGCGTTTCCCCGGCCCGCGCGGAGACCACCGTCTGGGCGGCGATGACAAGCCAGTCGGCGGCGAGGGCTCCGAGCCCGACGGCGACCGCGATGGCGAGCAGGTTCGGTGCGTGCTGGGTGATGGCATCGACGGCGAGGCCGCCCAGCGCCGGGAATGCCACGCTAGCCAGCGCATCGAGTCCCACCAAGAGGGCGGTGAGGATGAGCCACCCCAGCATCGGTCGCAGCAGCCGGGTGAGCCGAAAATCCGGGTCAGGAGCTCTCGGGTCGGTCCCGGTGATGTTCGGCCGGGCGGTCGCTGGTGGCAGCGCGGCTACCGCCGTGAGCAGTTCCG
>JAFAXZ010000281.1 GCA_019240665.1 Pseudonocardiales bacterium
GACACCGCCGATCGGATCGCCCCTACCAGAATCCGTAACGATCCGATCGCCCGGGAGCTGGTCGTCATCCTGGACCGTCGTGCCCGGCGTCGGGTGTGGGAGTTAGAGAGCTTGTGTAACCGCTTCGGTATCCGTGGCCAAGGTCAACACAGTGGAGACAACTAGCATGATCCAGACCGGCAGTCTTTGCCGGGTGAATGCAGCCAGAGCAGTCATCGGAGATAAACAGGCCTGGTGTCTGGGCTCGTTGGGTGGGCAGGACCCTTACCCGTGGACGTCCACCAGGAGACGCGGGTGTTGTCACGCAATTGGTCACTCACCTGACCGGCGGCCCGACGGGGAAGCCTTCTGCCGGGCAGCCCATCCCACCTCGCCACCCCGACGTGATTTGAACCCGCGCTACCGCCTTGAGAGGGCGGCGCCATCGGCATCTCCTCTGGCACTACAACCTGCACAAACAGCGCCTCACGGTAGGAGATCGGCACTGTTTGGGCACACATTCGGCATAGCGGTACAGCGCAGGCCGTACCGGGCAAGTCTTAGGTGACCACACGGATGTCTTCGAAGATGCTCGGCTGCGAGCAGTCCGGGAAGGTCTCTCCCCGGCCCGTGCGATCAATCCGCGCAGACCCATGGCTACGTCGGGTCGCCGGAACGATCGTCGCCGACAAGTCCTGGACCCGCGCGGGTCGCGCGCCAGCGGAGTTGATCGTGATGGCCACACCGTCTGGTCTTGGGATTGATGGTCAGTTACTGGAGGCATCTTGATGGGGGCTGGCGGCGGCAAGGAGGACATTGAGGGCTTCGTCGGCCAGCTGATAGCGGACGATCCGGCCCTCGCGTGCGGTGGTGACGGCTCCGGCGGCGCGGAGAAGTCGTAGGGCCTGGGAGGTGGTGGTGGCGTGCATCCCGGCGGCTAGGGCGAGGTCAGTAACGCTGATGGGTCCAGCGGTGCGGATGCAGAGCAGCAGGGCCAGCCGGCTGCGGTCACCGAGCAGCGAGAAGCGCGCCGCCCAGGCGGTGAGGTGCTCGGGTTCGCCCAGCGCCTCAATGGCGTCGCAGACTCGGTGGTTATCAATGGCCTGGTGGTGAGCGCGTTCGGCGGGCACGAGGTGCATGCTAGCTAGTCTCTCATCCTGCCTTTACATCTCATTAACTGTTCAGTCTTGCAGGTGACGGGGTTGCGCCCTACGCTGAGCGTGTCTCCGTCTTCTGGGCGGGGACGGTGCTGCTCCAGCGAAGTCCGGTGTGAACCCGGCACTGTCCCGCAACGGTGAAGCCCCCTAGGGGGATGAGTCCGGTCGCCTGTGGCCGCATCCACGGTATTCGAGCCTCGCAGAAGGACGGATCCGTGCCGGTCGGGTGTGCGGACCGGTCTGGGGCCGTGTGGGGGGCCTGGGAGCATCCCGAGGAGGATGTCCTGTGCATGCCCTGATGACCCGTTACCGATCGATCATCCACACGCTGGACCCTGCTGAATGGGGCCGGCTTGGCGCGATGACGCTGGTGGTCCTCGCTCTGAACGCTTGCGGGTGGGGAATTTTCGTGTTCACCGTGCTTCCCCACCACTTCCACTACCAGAATCTCGGTGTCGGTATCGGTGTGGCCGTCACCGCCTGGACGCTAGGAGCCCGGCACGCGTTCGACGCGGACCACATTTCCGCCATCGATAATGTGACCCGCAAATTGATGGCTGAGGGCAGGCGACCGCTGGCCACCGGGTTCTTCTTTGCTCTGGGCCACTCCACGATCGTGTTCGCCGTCGGAGTGGGCCTCTCGATCGCAGCCCGAGCCGTGTTCGGCGCCATGGTTGATCCCGGCTCCACGTACGAGACCCTCGGTGGGACGTTGGGTACGGTGGCCGCCGCTGGTTTCCTCTACTTGATCGCCGCACTGAATCTGGTGGTATTCGCCGGGATCGTGAAGGTCTTCCGCACCATGCGCGCTGGCGCCTACGACGAGGACGAGCTCGAACGCCACCTTCAAGCTCGTGGCCTGATGTGGCGCTTTTTCGGCCGCTTCATGCGCTCGATCAACCACACCTGGCAGATGTTCTTCGTCGGTCTCGTCTTCGGTATCGGCTTCGATACCACCACCGAGGTCGTCCTGCTCGCCGCGACCGCCTACGCCGCCACCGCGGGACTGCCCTTCTACGCGGTCCTCGCCCTGCCCCTCCTCTTCTCCGGCGGCATGACCTTGCTCGACACCCTCGACGGGTGCTTCATGAATTTCGCCTACGGCTGGGCCTTCGCCCGACCGGCCCGCAAGGTCTACTACAACCTGGTCATCACCGGCCTGTCCATCGCCGCAGCGTTCCTCATCGGCACCATCGAGATCCTCGGTGTCCTGACCGATGAACTACACCTCAGCGGCCCCTTCTGGGACTTCATGTCCAACTTTGACATCAACCGAGCCGGATTCCTCATCGCCGGCCTGTTCGTCCTCACCTGGGTCATAGCCCTAACAGCCTGGCGCTTCGGGAAGATCGAAAAACGCTGGGAAACATCACTCCACGACTAGCCACACAACGCCACAGGCGAGTCCTCATAGCGGACATCCACCGGGCTATGATAACTAGCCGCCCGCCAGGCCGACACGCGCGACCGTGCTCGCGCGTCGATCGACAGTGCAAACGCACCCAAGCGCACGCCGGCCGTAGGTGGCGCACTTGAAGAACTTAAAGGCGTATTCGGCGGCGCAGCGCCCTGTGAGGGCGGCACGATCGGCAGCTCCTCCGACGCGACGACGTGCGTAAAACAACACTCGTGGGTAGCAGGACGGGGACCGTTTCGGCACACATTCGGCATAGCAGAGCCACAGCACAGGTCATCAGGGCCTTGCTGCCCGCACGCGCCGCCCCTGCTGAGGTGAGTCATCTCGGCACGGGCGCGGAGGTGGATCACCGGTGCTCAGCCAGTAGATAGGCGCCGGTAGCCTTGGTGGCACCTCCTCACCGAGGTTTCGCCCCGGGGCGACGGCTCCGGGGCATCAGTGAGGGGTCCGGTGAGGAGAGGGTTTTCTGGTGGACGCTGGGGAAGCGTCGGCGATCGGTGCGCGCGCCCGGATGATTCGGCGTCGTCGCGGGTTGAGCCTGGAAGTGGTGGCTGGGCTGGCCGGGATCACCAAGCAGTACCTGTCCCAGCTGGAGCGGGGTCAGCGCGGGTTCAACCGGCGCGGTTTGATCGAGAACCTGGCCAACGCCCTGGGCTGTTCGGTGGCGGATCTGACGGGGCAGCCGTATCTGGCGCCGGATCGGGCGACCCTGGAGGGCCGGGCTGCGCTGCCGGGGATCAGTCTGGCGCTCAACGACTATGGCCCCGATGAGGTACCCGACCTTACCCCACGACCCCTCGATGAGCTGCTGGCCTGGGCCGAGCGCGCAAACGAATATCGTGACCAGGGCCAGTACTGGCTGGCCGGGCGGGATCTGGGCACGCTGCTGACCGAGCTGCAACACCATGCGCTGACGGCAGGACCGACCGACCGGCCTCATGCCTTCAAGGCACTCGTGCAGTCGTGCATTCTGGCTGGCGATGTTGCAAAGGGGCTGGCTGGGAATATCGACTTGGCGGTGGCGGCGGCCAGACGCGGGTGCGAGATGGCTTGTCGGCATGGCGACCCTGGGCTGATTGGCTTCGCCCAGTGGTGGTGGTCGCTGCCCCTGATGTGGCTGACCGCTCGTGGCCGTGCATCGCGGCTGCTCATCACGGGGATTGACGCGCTGGCCCCCTCTGCTCAATTGCGTGGCGAAGACACGCTCTCGGCGGAGATGCTCGGCCTGATGCATCTGGCATCAGCGCAGTGTGCCGCCCGGAATAAGCAGCGCGACGACGCCATGACGCACCTGGCCGAGGCCGAGGGGATCGCGAAGCAGATCGGGGAGTGCAACAGCATGCGCATGCACTTCGGCCCGACCAATGCCATCCTGTGGCGATTGGCAGTGGGTATCGAACTCGATGAGGGCGGCCGGGCCTACGAGGAGGTCACCCGGGCATCGCCTGACATCGCGGTGCTTCATAGCAAAGACAGGGCCGCCGCGCTGCATTTCGATCTGGCTCGGGCGTTGGTGCAGGACGGGGCACGCCGTGACGCCGAAGCGATTCGGCACCTGGACACTGCGGACCGGCTGGCCCCGACCCGGATTCGTAACGACCCGATCGCCCGGGATCTGGTGCGCACTCTGGATCGCCGGGCGCGGCGTCAGGTGTGGGAGCTGGAGAGCTTGCGTAACCGCTTCGGCATCGGTGTCCAAGGTCAACACAGTGCTGACAACTAGCGTGATCTAGGCCGGCAGTCTTTGCTGGATGGACACAGCGGAGCAGTCATCCAAGACAGACCAGATCCGCCTGGGGCAGCCTGTCGGTGGGTCTCGCGAGCTGCGGTTATCCCCGCACCGCGTGCTGCGCCGGAGCGTTCTGCGCGAGGTCCCCCCCGGGTCGCCGCTGCCCGGCCTGCATTGGCAGGGCTGACCGATGAGTGAGCCTGGCCGGGAGTTCCTCGATCTGCTCTCCGCGACAGTGGCGCTGGGCGCGTTCCGGTCGGTCCTGGCCGAGGTCGTGACCTTGGCCGAGGAGGCTGCGAACCTGAGCGATGAGCAGTTGCGGGGCGCCCTGGTGAGCTTGGACCATGCCGCGCGCCGGTTGGTGGGTGGTGAGGCGGTGAGCGCCTACTGGGTGTGCTCCCCGATCGATTCCCGGGCGGACCGGCTGGTGGGCGGCCTACCGCCTGGTGTTTTCCGAGCGCACTGCGGTGCGCGGTTGTCCCCGGTCGCTGTCCGGTTCAGTGACCGGCCCTGCGGACGGGGGCCGTTCATGCGGCAGGGCCGCCCTGCTCGGCTGCCTTGCGAGCTTTAGCCGAGGCCAGTGCCAGGCGTTGCATGTGGGCCTTGCGGGCGGCTTCGGCACGGCGGGTTCGCTCGGCGGGGTTCAGCGTGCCGTCAGGATCGACTTGCTTCTCGAAGCGGGCTCGGAGACCGGCTTGGCCGCGTGCGGCTGCCGGTCCGGGGTCTTCCCGGGACACCAGCGAGTGTTCGCGGCGATCTGGGCGCGTAGTCGGCGCTGTCCGGGGCTGAACGGGGGCATAGTGAGCCCTCCCTCTTCGGGAATGGCCGATGCCCCAAGCCGACAGTGGCGGCCCCATATCCGCTGAGCGGTGAGGGCGCCAGGCTACCGCATGCCGTTCAACGACGCGCCGAACGAGGGCGCACCTGACCCCATTGCCACACAACACGCCGTAGTCCTAGCTTCAACATGTTGTTGATTCCGATGACGGGGATGAGTGCCGTCTGGCAGCGGCATTGCACTCGGACCGCGATGGCCGTGGTGACGGTTGGCCGCTGCAAGTCACGTAGACACGCTGCGCCCCAGCCATCGCGGCAGCCATCCGCGTACCGCACACGCCCCTGAGCCAATACCACCGCCCGATCACCCGCGCCGAAAACTTTCAGGAGCCGATGATCCTTCGGGCACACGACATCCAGCGATCTCAACCGGGATCGTCTCGTGCCCCGGCCGAGCGCATTGAGCACGCTAGCGAACTCGGGAATCGATGCTGGATCGCCCACTACCACGGGGTCATAGCTCTCCGTTTCTCCCACCACTAGTTACCTAACCTTGACGCCGACGAGGACGGAGGGGGGCATCACAGGTCGCCCAGGCCCAGCCGCCGGGCCTCTTCGGCGGCGCGTTCGGACGCGGTGGCCCGGGTGTAGCGGTCGATCATGTCCCGGCGGGTCCAGCCGGCCACGGCCATCAGTCCGCCCTCGGAGCCTTCGGCGGAGAGCCAGCGTTGCGCGGCGGTGTGCCAGGTGACGTGGGGATGGAAGTCGGGGGGATGCCAGCCAACTCGGCGCGGTGGCGCAGCGCGACGTACAGGCCGTCATAGGATAGGCTCTTTCCCCGGTCGCCAAGCCAGAGCGCGGGGGTGTCGGCGAGGCGGTGGGTACGGCGCATCCGTAGGTAGCGGTCGATGGCATGGCCGGTCTGCGCGCCGAAGGGCACGGGGCGTCCTTTGCCGCCCTTGCCGCGCTGCACCACGGCAATACCGAGGGTGATGTCCACGTCGGTGGTGCGCATCGCGACCACCTCCCCGGCCCGCACAATCGCCTCCAGCATGAACCGGATGATCGCCTCGTCGCGGCGGTCCCGGAACTCCCGCCCGGTGCACGCCTTGACCAGGGCGCGGCACTGGTCGTCAGTCAGCCGGGGCACCACCTTGACATCGAGTTTCGGAGGCTTGAGCCCGAGCAACTCGTCCCGGGCAATCTCCCCCTCGTCGGTGCACCATGCGGAGAACCGGCGCACTGCCAGCTGCCGGGCTCGCGCGGTGGCAGCCTCAACACCGGAGTCCAGCAAGGCAGCAACGAAGGCGTTGACGCTGGTCCGATCCAGGACCACGGGGACGCCCCGCGCGGCACACCAGTCCAAGAACTGCCGCACCCCGGCGGTGTAGCTCTTCACCGTCTGCGGGCTCTTGCGTTCGGCGCGCAGGTGCACCGTCCAGGACTCCAGCAAGGCTGCAAGATCTGGTCCCGCGGGGGCACTCGGCATGGCCGATATCTCGACTAGCTACGGCATGCTTGGCTAGCCTGAGCCCGAAAACTCAATAAAATGCCTGTTCAGAGGCCCTACGGAGCGACTTTACTCAATCCAGGTAGTCACGCAGGACCTGGGAGCGGGAGGGGTGGCGCAGCTTGGACATCGTCTTGGACTCGATCTGCCGGATCCGTTCTCGGGTGACCCCGTAAACCTGGCCGATTTCATCGAGTGTGCGTGGTTGACCGTCGGTGAGCCCGAATCGCAGTCGCACCACACCGGCTTCCCGCTCGGACAGCGTGGCCAGTACGGATTGCAGCTGGTCCTGGAGGAGGGTGAAGGAGACCGCGTCCACCGCGACCACGGCCTCGGAGTCTTCGATGAAGTCGCCGAGCTGGGAGTCGCCCTCGTCGCCGATGGTCTGGTCCAGTGAGATGGGTTCCCGGGCGTACTGTTGGATTTCCAGCACCTTCTCCGGGGTAATGTCCATCTCCTTGGCCAGTTCTTCGGGGGTGGGCTCGCGGCCCAGATCTTGGAGCAGCTCGCGTTGGATGCGGCCTAGTTTGTTGATCACTTCGACCATGTGCACCGGGATCCGGATGGTGCGGGCCTGATCAGCCATCGCTCGGGTGATGGCTTGCCGGATCCACCAGGTGGCGTAGGTGGAGAACTTGTAGCCCTTGGTGTAGTCGAACTTCTCCACCGCGCGGATTAAACCCAGGTTGCCCTCCTGAATCAGGTCCAGGAATGCCATGCCGCGGCCGGTGTAGCGCTTGGCCAGCGAGACGACGAGGCGAAGGTTGGCCTCCAGGAGGTGGTTTTTGGCGCGCTCGCCGTCACGGACGATCCAGCGCAGATCCCGGCGCAGCTGCGGCGAGAGCGTGTCGGTCGCCTCCTCGGACCGGCGCACCCGCTCGGCGGCATACAGCCCTGCCTCGATGCGTTTGGCGAGCTCCACCTCTTCCTCGGCGTTGAGTAGGGCGACTTTGCCGATCTGCTTGAGATACGCGCGAACCGAATCGGCCGAGGCGGTGAGTTCGGCGTCCTTGCGGGCCTGCCGTAACGCCTCGGATTCCTCCTCATCCCAGACGAAGTCCTCCGCACCGGGACCACTGGGCGCCTCTGCCTCCTCGGCGTCCACAGTGATCTCCTCGACCTCAACCTCAACGTCGGCGAGGTCCTCGGCAGCTGGGCCACTCTCAATGTCGATCCCAGGATCGACTCCGAAGTTACCCTCGGGGTCTCTTATGCCGGCCGCGGGTTTGGCCACGGTGGCGGGTTTGGCGCTCGGCTTGGTGGTGTTGCTTTGGGCTTTCGAGCGGGTGCGCGCAACGCCGCTGCGGGCGCTGCGCGTGCGGGTCGTCGCGGGGGTGCCGTCTCCGGTAACGGAACCGGACGCAACAGCGCTCAAGTTGGGATCACTGACGGCACTGTCGCAGGAGGAGGGCTTCTTCTCGGTCCCGGGGGTCGATGCTGCGGAGTTCGATGCAGCGGAGTTCGAGTCTGCGGCGCGACGGGATGCGGGTTCTGCGGCTGCCACGGACGGCCTTTCGGAACAGTCGGTGTTCGGGCGCGGTGCGGGAATCGGGTCCCCGTCGGCGAGCCCGCCGCTGGAGCCAATGCCGACAATCACAGCGTTCTGCCGGATTACGGCGGTGCGATCCAGGGTGCTCGGGGACGGTGCCACGTTCCAGTGTACGACTCTAGGCATTGTAACGACGCCGATCGCTCATAGGGGCGCAACGCCGCAGCGCTCATCGCACGCTCCGCTGCGCAGCGGCTGCCGCAGCACCGACGATGCCGGCGTCGTTGCGCAACGCGGCCACCACCACGGGGGTCCGGCACTCCAGCAGGGACAACCATTTGCCGGCCTTCTTGCTGACCCCGCCGCCTGTGATGATGAGATCCGGCCAGATCAGTCCTTCCAGAACTTGCAGGTAGCGGGATACTCGGGCAGCCCAATCCGCCCACGACAGTGCTTCGTCGTCTTTGGCCGCGGCGGCTGCTCGGATCTCGGCGTCGGTGCCGTCGACCTGCAGGTGGCCCAGTTCGGTGTTGGGTACCAGTTCCCCGTCAACGAACAGCGCGCTTCCAATGCCGGTCCCGAATGTGAGCAGCACGACCACGCCGTCATGGTCGCGGCCCGCGCCGAACCGCATCTCGGCGAGCCCGGCCGCGTCGGCGTCGTTGAGCACGACGACCGGCACCCGGCAGTACTCGGAGAACAGTTTGTTCGCGGCTAAGCCCTTCCACGACGGGTCCAGGTGTGCCGCGGTGAGGGCGATACCGCGTTTGAGAACACTGGGCAGGGTGACTCCCATCGGGCCGTGCCAGCCGAACGCGCTGGTGATGGCGGCGACCCGCTCCGCTATCGCCGTCGGCGTGGCGGGCTGCGGGGTGGGCACGCGGACTCGCGTGTCATCCAATGATCCACTGCGCAGATCCACAGTGCAGCCTTTGATGCCGGACCCGCCGATGTCCACCCCGAATCCGGGTGTCCTGACCATCCGCGTCCTCTCTTGATCGCCCGCCGCAAGGCCGCCGGTCAGGTTTGACCCTAGTCCGGATCTCTCTATCAGGGTGTGGTCGGATGGCGAGATGTCGAGCGTTCGAAGGGACGACGTCGAGCAGTTGCGGGCTACCGCGGTGGCGGTAGCCCACCAGATCGGCGACCTGATCGTGCGGATGCGGGTCGCGGGTGCCGGGCGGGTGGACACCAAAACCAGCGCCACCGACGTGGTCACCGTCGCGGACACCGCAGCCGAGCGGTTGGCTCGGCGGCTGCTTGCGCAGTGGCGGCCAGGCGAGCCGGTACTGGGCGAGGAAGAGGGCGGCGCTGGCCCGCAACTGGAAGGCCTGTGCTGGGTGGTCGACCCCATCGACGGCACGGTGAACTACCTCTACGGACTGCCCTGGTATGCGGTGTCGGTGGCGGTCCAGCGGGACGGGCAGTCCCTGGCCGCTGCGGTGGGGCAGCCCGCCGCTGGCCGGCTGTGGAGCGCGGCGCGAGGCTGCGGGGCCGATTGCGACGGAGCCGTATTGCGGGTCAGCGGGGCTACCCAGCTGGAGCTGTCGCTGATCGGCACCGGCTTCTCCTACCGTTCCGAGCGACGGGCTCGGCAGGCGGCCATGGTAGCCGGCATGCTGCCGAGGATCCGGGATCTGCGTCGCGCTGGGTCGGCTGCCCTGGATCTGTGCTCAGTCGCGTCCGGCTGGTTGGACGGTTTCGCCGAGCACGGCCTGCACCGCTGGGACTGGGCAGCAGGTGCGCTGATCGCGGCCGAGGCCGGAGCGGTGGTCCGGTTGCCCCAGCGCGGATCAGACTTCTTGCTGGCTGCCACCCCGGGGATCGTCGACGCGCTGGCGGACCTGGTTGCGCAGTGCGGCGCCGATGCGGTCTGAAGGCGCGTCAGCATGTCACCTGACGGGCCCGGCGAAGGAGGTCCGGATTCACCACGGGCACCGACTGTGTCTTCTCTCCTGTCACGGACTGGGTCATTGACTGGGGTCCCACGGCGGCTAGGCCGCCGTGGGAGGGCTCAGCTGGCACCGGTTGTCCCGGCACCGGTTGTCCTGGCACCGGTTGTCTGAGTCCGGCTAGCTCCAGTAAGGCTGTGCGAGCCGCGTCGTTGGGCCGCAGTGCGATGAATTTGGTGCCCAGCGCCAGGTCGACCCTCGCGTCGGGACGGGCGTCACGGACAAGGTCGGCGCACGGTACCGCTAAGCTCAACGTCCGGGCTGCGGACTGTCCAGCGGCACCAAAGCGGATCTCCCCGTAGCAGTGCAAGTCGAAGGCGGGGTATTGCGGATCGTTCGCGGGCGTGGTGGTAGGGGCGAACCCCAGTTGGGCCAGCGCGCCGTCGACGACGGTCGCTTCGCCGCGCACGCCGTTAGCGTTGAGCACTTGCACTTGCGTCAACTGGGGTGGCGCAGGCGGCACGGTATCCAAGCCGTTGGCCGGAAGCCGCTGGCTGGAGGTGGCGGCCGCGTCGGCATTCTGATCCTCTACACCCGGGCGACTCTCTGCACTGCGGCTGGGACAGCTACCCTCGGTCTGATGCAGTGCGCTGAACCAGACCAGCCCAGCCACAGTGCTGAGAATCACTGCGAGCAGGACGGCGGGCAGCGGTCTACGCGTGCGGTAATCCTTCACCTGCGCGCTTGACGCGCCTACCGCAGCCACGGCCCCGTCCTCCTTGGCCCCCACCGGTGCAGCCCCACACCTGAGCGTAGGTGTGGGGCAGCAGTGACGCAGCCGCTCACGGCGTGTCCGAAGGGGTTCCCCCACTCGGCCGCCCGAGCAGAGGCACCGCCGAGGAGACACGCCGGGGAAATCCGCAACCTGCGCTGGTCGGCGAGTTACCCTCTCGCCGCTCTGGTGCCGCCAAGCGGCTCACGGTACGGCGTACCAGGGCCGTCCCGCAGCGTTGAAGTGTGACCGACGTCTCGGGCACAAATTACCGTGCCTGTGCGTTTGTGCTGCGGCATGACCCGTACGACTCAGGGGTGGGAATCATGGCGACCGACTACGACGCTCCCCGGCGGAGCGAGGCGGATGAGCTTGTCGAGGACTCGCTGGACGAGCTCAAGGCGAGACGGAACGAGGCGCAGTCCGGAGCGGTCGACGTCGACGAGTCGGAGTCCGCGGAGAACTTCGAGTTGCCTGGCGCCGACCTGTCCGGCGAGGAGCTGATCGTTCGAGTGCTGCCCAAGCAAGCCGATGAGTTCACGTGTTCAAGCTGCTTCCTTGTTCATCACCGCAGCAGGCTGGCCGAACAACGTAACGGACGGATGGTCTGCCGGGATTGCGCGGCCTGAGAGGGCCTCTCTACCGGCCACAGCTGTTACCGGCCGGGTGAGCGCGGCCCGGAGCTGTCGTGCGGCACTTCGTCGGTGTTGCCCCGCAGCAACGCGGCGAGTTTCTCGGCCTGACGGACACTGAAGATCCAGTAGGGGGTGGGGTCTACCGGATCGGTGATGGTGATGTGCAACACGGGTCCCACCCACCCGGTGTGGAGCACGAACGCCGCTGGGTCCAGGGCTGGACCTAGCGCGCGCCGCTTGGCGTTAGGGTAGATCACCTGGATCTGTCCCACATGGTGAACTGGGACGTGCGCCGGGCCCACCCGCAGCTCACCACCGCGCAGCGTAACCCGATGCCGACCCAGCCGGATCAGCACCACGCTGACCAGCGGCACTGTCAGCAGGTACGGCAGCCACGCGCGCACCCCGGGGTACCCCATATGTACCTCGGCCGCCAGTAACGTGGCCACCCCGAAACCCAGCGGCCACCACCACAACGGCACGGTGAGACGCTCATCGAAGACCGGCTCGACGTCGGGTGGATGCCGGTCCGGGGCTTGACGATCGGGCACCGGACCGAGGGTAGTCTCGCCGCCCGTGTTCCCGGACGAGATGTTCCCACTTGAGGTCCTGCTAAGGCGGCTGGATCCGGAGGTCCCGATGCCTGGATACTCCCATGCCGACGACGCCGGAGCGGATCTGGTCACCACGCGGGACCTGGTGCTGCCGCCGGGGCAGCGAGCTGTAGTGGGCACCGGCATCGCGATCGCGCTGCCCGCTGGTTATGCGGCGTTCGTTCACCCTCGTTCCGGGTTGGCGGCGCAGGCGGGGCTGGGGGTAGTCAACGCGCCGGGCACGATCGACGCTGGCTACCGCGGCGAGCTGCAGGTCTGTCTGATCAACCACGACTTGTGCGAGCCTGTGGTGCTTCACCGGATGGACCGGATCGCGCAACTGGTCGTACAGCGAGTGGAGTATGCCGTGTTCTGTGAGGTGACCACGTTACCGGACTCCTCCCGGGCTACGAACGGTTACGGCTCAACCGGAATCAAGCAGCAAGGTCTGACGCCACAGCAGGGCGGGACAACACAACAGGGAGAGTGCTAAGCAGTGTTCGGACGTCGTGCCAGGGCCCACGTCAGGGCCCAGCTGCAGCCGCGCGCCGAGGCGCTTGACGGTGCCTCAGAGGAGGTCCCGGAAAACGTTATGGACTCCGGGCCGGCGTTCGGGCCCTACGACGTTGACGAAGCACCTGATGACGAGTGGATCAGGCTGGATCTCGGCTCACTGCGGCTGCCGGTGCCGGAGGGCGCACACCTTCAGGTCGAGGTGGACAGCTCCGGTCCGGTACGCGCGGTGCACCTGATGACCAGTCTCGGCCAGTTCACGATCACCGCTTTTGCCGCCCCCCGCAGTGGCGGGTTGTGGCGCGAGGTCGCCCCGGAGCTGGTGAGCAGGCTGCGCGCTGATGGTGCACGGGTTGGGCGGGCCACTGGCGAGTGGGGCGAGGAGATCGAGGCCGTGACCGAGCAGGGGGTGCTGCGGTTCCTGGCGGTAGACGGACCCCGGTGGATGCTGCGCGGCGTCGCAGCCGGCCCTGCCGAACATGCCGATGCTCGGACCACGCTGCTGCGCGATGTCATCCGGCAGACTGTGGTGGTGCGTGGTCTAGAACCGCTGCCGGTGCGTAGCCCGTTGCCGCTGCAGCTGCCCGGGCCGCTGGGAGAGCAGCTCAAGCAGGCCACCGCCGAGCTGGTCGACGCCGCCGCCGATGGCGGCGGAGACACCACCCAGCGAGACTGAACCCACAGATGGGCGACATCGCACGTGGTCAAGCGGAATCGCGGTGCCATCGGGTTACCCTGGGCCTCGAGCGGGTCCGTCGAGGTACCCTCGATCGCAGTCCGGAGATCGACATGAGCGATGCGGCCCCCGGCTACTGGCGGCGACTCGTCCGCCAGCTCACCAGCGATGCTTCTGAACTGGACGCGGAGGACCTGTCCCGCCGTGTTGCGCAGTCTGGCGCGCGGCGGGCCAGCGAATGCAGCTCCGGTCAGGCGGCCACTGTCCTGGGCCGGCTGCGCAGCGTGGAGCACCGCCCCCGGGCTGCGGTGGCTACCCTGGAAGCCGAGCTGTTCGATGGCTCCGAGGTGATTACCCTAGTGTGGCTGGGACGGCGGCGAATCCCTGGCATCGAACCTGGGCGCACCGTGAAGGCGTCGGGCCGGATTGCCGTCCGGGACGGCCGCAAGGTCCTCTACAACCCCTATTACGAGCTGCAGCGGAGTTCATGACTCAATCCTTGCCAGAGCATACGACTACGGAGCAGCCGAATATCGGGACCCGAGCGGACTCCGAACTGTGCACCCCCACTCTGTTGGAACAGCTGGGTGGCGTCGGGGGTCTGGTGTCCTCTGTCGTCCCGGCGGTGGTCTTCGTCGCGGTGAACCCGTTGGCCGGACTGCAACCGGCGATCTGGGCATCGCTGGGTGTCGCGGTCGCGGTGGGGATATGGCGGCGGCTGCGCCGGGAACCTCTCCAGCCGGCCGTGTCGGGGATCTTCGGCGTGGCCGTCTGCGCCTTCATCGCCTACCGGACCGGGGAGGCGCGGGGTTTCTTTCTGTACGGCATCTGGTACAGCCTCATCGCCGGGTTGATGCTGATATCATCGGTGGTGGTGCGCCGTCCGCTGGTGGGCATGCTGTGGTCAGCGTTCAACGGCTTCGGCGGCGATTGGCGCACCAACCGCCGCGCCCGATTCGGCTTCGACGTAGCGACTGTTGTCTGGGCGGTGTTCTTGCTGGCCCGTTTCGGTGTGCAGCGCTATCTGTACGATCTGCAGCAGGCGGACTGGCTCGGGGTGGCCCGGCTGGCGATGGGCCTGCCGCTGACCGCGGTGGCTGCACTGGTCACCATCTGGGCTATCCGCCGCGCCCTGCGGGTGGCTGGCTAGGTTCGGTGACGGTCCAGCGCCGCGCGCACGTCGGGCTCCACCTCCGCGGCGGCGACGAAGAGCAGCTCGTCCCCACCCTCGAGGGCGTCGTCGCCCTGTGGGACGATTACCTGTCCACCACGCAGAATGGTGACCAGCGCGGCATTGGCGGGCAACTGCAGTTGGCGCACCGGCTGTCCGGCCAGTGGCGTATCCGCCGGCAGCGTGACCTCGACCAGATTTGCCTGCCCTTGCCGCAGGGTCATCAGCCGCACCAGATCGCCGACGGAGACTGCTTCCTCGACCATCGCGGCGAGCATCCGCGGGGTCGACACCGCGACATCCACCCCCCACGCCTCGGTGAACAGCCACTCGTTTCGCGGATTGTTGACCCGGGCCACTACCCGACGTACCGCGAACTCGGTCTTGGCCAGCAGTGAGACCACCAGGTTGACCTTGTCGTCGCCGGTCGCCGCAATCACGACATCGGAGCTCTCCAGCCCGGCCTCCTCCAGCGAAGCCAGCTCGCAGGCGTCGGCGAGGACCCATTCAGCGCCCTCGACCTCGTGCGGATCAAGCTGATCGGGATCTCGCTCAATGAGCATCACTTGGTGGCCGAACTCGAGCAGTTCGGCCGCGATGGACCGGCCCACCGCGCCCGCTCCGGCGATGGTCACGCGCATGGCGGCTCCCAGGTCGGTGGAGTCCAGATCGGTGAAGTGCAGTGACGCACTTGTTCAGTTAGTCGTTTGGGGCGCGATGGCTGCCATGGTGGTGACGTCAGTGACGGTGCCGGAGACGGCGGCGGCGTACACCTGATCGTCGGCCTGCACCACTGTGTTGTGGTTCGGCAGTACTCCAGTCCCGAATCGGACGATGAAGGCGATCCGCACGCCGGTGTGTTCCTCCAAGTCGCCTACGGTGCGCCCGGCCCACCCCTCGTGCAGCGGCAGCTGGAGCACGGCCACCGTGCCTGACGGATCGCGCCACGCGGCCTCCACGCCGCCGGGCAACAGCATCCGCAGGAAGCGGTCAGTGGTCCAGGGCACAGTGGCCACGGTCGGGATGCCGAGTCGCTCGTAGACCGCAGCCCGTTTGGGGTCGTAAATCCTGGCGACGACGTGCGCCACCCCGAAGGTCTCCCGGGCGACCCGGGCAGAGATGATATTGGAATTGTCCCCGTTGGATACCGCAGCGAACGCTCCGGCCTGCTCGATCCCAGCCTCGATGAGAACCTGTCGGTCAAAGCCGCTGCCGCGAACTTGCTGGCCGTGAAAGTCAGCGCCGAGCCTGCGGAAGGCCTGCAGACTCTGGTCGATCACTGCCACGTCGTGGCCGAGACGTTCCAGCGCGAGGGCCAGACCGGCACCCACCCGGCCACAACCCATGATCACGACGTGCACACGGTCACTCCTGGGTCGACGGTTGCCGAGGAAACCGTATCGCGATACCACCGCAGTCCCGCGCCGGGCCGTCACGTGGCCGTACGCTTCCAGAGCGCCCACGGTTGCACCAGGCGGCGTGGTGTTCCGGCTCCTGTAGGCGCGGAGCCGTAGGCTGAGCGGCTGATGAGCGAGGGAGGTACGGGTTGACCCTGTTGCAGTCGGTGTGCAGCCCCCAGGACGTCAAGCGCCTCGATATGGCTGCCCTGACGCAGTTGGCCGCCGAAATTCGCAGTTTTCTGGTCGAAAAGGTGTCCCGCACCGGAGGGCACCTCGGCCCGAATCTCGGCGCGGTAGAGCTCACCCTTGCGGTACATCGGGTGTTCGACTCCCCGCATGACCCGGTGATCTTTGATACCGGCCACCAAGCGTACGTGCACAAGATTGTCACTGGGCGAGCGGAGGGGTTCGACCGGTTGCGCAAGCGAGGTGGCCTGTCCGGCTACCCCTCCCGCGCCGAGAGCGAGCACGACTGGGTGGAGTCCAGTCACGCGTCAGCCGCACTGTCCTACGCCGACGGGCTGTCCAAAGCCTTTGCGCACTCCGGTGCCCAACCTGGTGCTTCTTCCGCTCGGTGCCGGCACGTCGTCGCGGTGGTCGGTGACGGTGCGTTGACCGGGGGAATGTGCTGGGAGGCGCTCAACAATATTGCCGCCGGCAAGGACCGCTCGGTGATCATCGTAGTCAACGATAACGGCCGTTCGTACTCACCGACCATTGGGGGATTCGCCGATCACCTCTCTACGCTACGGCTGCAGCCAAGCTACGAACTGGTGTTACGCACCGGCAAGCAAGCTCTGAAGCGTACCCCGGTGGTGGGACGGGCGATCTATGCCGGTCTGCACGCAGCCAAACGAGGCCTGAAGGACGCCTTGGCTCCGCAAATCCTCTTCGAGGATCTCGGGCTGAAATACCTAGGCCCCATTGATGGGCACGACCTACGCGCCATGGAGACCGCCCTGCGCCGGGCCAAGGACTTCGGTGGGCCGGTGATCGTGCACGCGGTGACCCGCAAGGGCAACGGTTACCTGCCCGCGGAGAACGACGTCGCCGAACTGATGCACCAGGTGAAGGTCATGGACCCCGAGACCGGCGCGCCTATCGCACCTGTCGGTATCTCCTGGACCGACGTCTTCACCGAGGAGCTGATCAGGCTGGCCGGCGATCGTGAGGACCTGATGGCGATCACTGCGGCGATGCCTGGCCCGACCGGCTTGGCCGCCTTCGCCAAGCGTTTCCCGGACCGCTGCTTCGACGTCGGTATCGCCGAGCAGCATGCGGTCACCTCCGCGGCGGGACTGGCCCTGGGTGGGTTGCACCCGGTGGTGTCGCTGTACTCCACGTTCCTCAACCGGGCGTTCGACCAGCTGCTGATGGACGTGGCACTGCTGAGCGCCCCCGTCACCATCACCCTGGACCGGGCCGGCGTCACCGGTGATGACGGCGCCAGCCACAACGGCATGTGGGACCTGTCCGTGTTGGGGATCGTGCCAGGGATCCGGGTGGCCGCACCCCGGGACGCCGGCACCCTGCGCGAGGAGCTGGCCGAGGCCGTCGCGGTGGACGACGGACCGACCGCGGTGCGGTTCCCCAAGGGCCCAGTGATCGAGGAAGTGCCGGCGCTGGAACGTATCGAGGGAGTCGATGTGCTGGTCCGACCTGGTCCGGCAGAGGGAAACGACGTACTGCTGGTGGGTATCGGCGCATTCGCCGCGCTTGCCGTGGCGGCCGCCGGACGGCTTGCCGACCAGGGCATCGGGGTCACTGTCGTCGACCCTCGTTGGGTGCTGCCGGTGCCTGAGGTGCTGGTACGGATGGCCGCGGCGCACCGGCTGGTCGTCAGTGTGGAGGATGGTGGCCGCCATGGTGGTTTCGGCTGGTCGTTGGCTGCCGCCCTGCGCGATGCTGAGATCGGCGTGCCGTGTCGTGACCTCGGCATCCCGCAGCGGTTCCTGGCGCACGGCTCTCGCGATGAGGTGCTCGCGGATCTCGGTCTGACCGCACAGGGTGTCGCCAGGGCGGTGACCGGCTGGGCGGCCGGGCTGATCAAGCCGATCTGTGCACCCGACACGACGGTGAAAAGCACGGACACCACCTTGTAGGGCATCCCATAGCAGTGTCCCAGCCGGTGACGCAGCGGCAGCGGGGTGTGGCACCGTGGGGGGGTGCGCATTCTGATCGTCGAGGACGAGCAGCCGCTGGCCGATGCGGTTGCTCGTGGCCTGCGCCGTGAGGGCATGGCTGTGGACGTCGCCTACGACGGCGACAGCGGGCATGAGAAGGCTGTTGTGACCCGGTACGACGTGGTGGTGCTCGATCGCGACCTGCCCGGAATGTCGGGTGACCGGCTGTGTGCCGAGATCACCGGATCCGGGGCGGTGACTCGAGTGCTGATGCTCACGGCCAGCGGCACCGTGTCCGATCGAGTCACCGGGCTGTCCTTGGGTGCCGATGACTACCTGTCCAAGCCGTTCGCCTTTCCCGAGTTGGTAGCT
>JAFAXZ010000333.1 GCA_019240665.1 Pseudonocardiales bacterium
CCAGTAAATCCAGCTACGATTATCAGTAGGAGTGATTGCTTGCATTTTATTATATGCATCGCGAAGGGAAATTGTATCAGACTGTTCAACGTTGAGACGAAGAACTATTTCATTGTTGACACCACTGGTCACTTCGTTACCTCACGTGGTTATTTGGACGCCTGAATACACCAGTGTCGTCCTTCATCCAGGGGGAGTCAAGTATGGATATTGTATGCATTCGAATACGCTAAGTGTCGTCCCTCGTCCGAGGGGCGGGAGTATAATTATAGTATTGTGTACGCGCAAATACGGCGAGTGTTGGCCACAGTATACCGGCAGAGGAATCGCACCTGTGTCCGGATTAATGATAGATGACTGATTGACGAAGATTGTGCACTGTGGCGCTCCCCAAGAGAGTGAAATCGCTCTACAACTTGGACTGGGCCGTGGGCGATGCCCTCTGGCGGGCGAGTACCTCCCTCGACGAGAACGGAACAAAATGGGGGAGACTATGCGGCCGCACCTGTGGACCAGGCGTGTTGGTGAACTCGGCGTACCAGCGGGTGGACCCTGATGCGAATCTACAGCAGCTAGCCCCCCCGCCCGCCGACCAACTGGGCTTCGTAGTCGGACAAACGGCAGCCGGCCACACGTGGGAACGGATCACGTGCTCGTGCAGAGCCATGTTCTCGGTCTGGTCGACGCCCAAGATCCCATTCAACCATGGCCGACAGATCGAAGACGAGTTGACCAGCACAACCACGGTGGCGATGAGGAGGGGCAATGACTGAGTGGACATTTCGACTGACCCTCCGAGGTATCGAGCTGACGGACGAACAGCTCGATACCCTCTCTGCGACCGGCTGCGACGACGGCTCGTTCTCATTGGAACCAGACGGCACCGTCCTGGGCTTCTTTGACCGTGAAGCACCAACCGAGCAGGACGCCGTGATCTCGGCCATCGTCGACGTCGAGCAGGCTGGCATCGGCGCTCGGGTGCTGCGGGTCCAGGCCGACGACGACTGGCTGACCACCAGCGAGATCGCAGCTCGGGTCGGCCGCAGCCGCCAGAGCGTTGCTCTGCTGGCCCGTGGCGAACGTGGTCCCGGAGACTTCCCAACCCCCATCGCCCGCCAGCGTTCATCGAACCCGCTCTGGAGCTGGTCGGAGGTTGACCTTCGGGAACGTCTTCGGCGCTCGCCTCATGCCCCATGGCGGCCCAAGCTGAACGAAGCACTGCCACTCGGAGCCTGACGTTGCGCTGGCTCGTCTCGACCGGCGCACGCCCTGAGCTGTCCAGCAGCGAGCTACCGCTGCGACGCCGACCAACACCCGCCCCACGACGAGCGGAAACAACCACCAGTGACCGCTCTGCCGGCAATTCGGGATTAAGCCCCACACATAGCGCAGGTTCCCGAGCCGAGGAAGGGTAGCCCACTCCGGGACCCTCCGGCCCTCTGCGCACCAGCCATCCGCGATGAGCCCCAGCAGGAAACGGTTCTTTCGGGCACGCTGGACCCGGAAGACCCGTCGTAGGCTTGCGTGATGGATCCCAGGAGCGCCGCCCGAGCCGCCTTCGACCGCGCCGAAGCTGACCTCGTCGCCCTCAGCCACCGCATCCACCGCCACCCGGAGCTCAAATGGGAGGAGGAGCAGGCGTGCGCCTGGCTGGGTGAGGCCCTGATCGGCTACGGCTTCTCGGTCCAGGCCGGGATCTGCCAGCTGCCCACCGCCTTCGAGGCCCGCGCCGGGTCGGGGCCGCTGCACGTCGTGATCTGCGCTGAGTACGACGCTCTTCCCGGCATCGGGCATGCCTGCGGCCACAACGTGATCGCGGCCACCGCCGTCGGTGCCGGCCTCGCCCTGGCCGCGGTGGCCGACGACCTCGGGCTCACCGTGCGGGTGATGGGCACACCGGCCGAGGAGGGCGGCGGCGGGAAGATTCTGCTGCTGCAACGGGGTGCCTTCGCGGGTGCCCACCTGGCGATGATGACCCACCCGGGTCCCCTCGACATCGTCGAGTTGCCCATCATCGCCGCCCAGCAGTTCCGCGTCCGCTACACCGGCAAGGAGGCCCACGCCTCCGCCTACCCGGAGCTCGGCATCAATGCCGCCGACGCCCTCACGGTCTCCGGTGTGGCCATCGGCCTACTGCGTCAGCACCTTCACGCCGGCGACCGGGTCCACGGGATCGTCACCCACGGCGGAGAGGCACCCAACATCGTCCCCGCCCACACCGAGGCGGAATACGTGATCCGAGGCGCCACCGGGGCCGAATTCGAGGTGATGCGGGAACGCGTCATGCGCTGCTTCGAGGCGGGGGCACTGGCCACCGGGGCCACCCTGGAGGTGCTACCCCGCCACGAGCCCTACGCCGAGATGCACCACGACCCCGACATCGCCGCCGCCTACCGGCGCAACGCCGAGTCGCTCGGCCGCACCTTCGGGCCCGTCAACCCCCGCGCCGCGGCCTCGACCGACATGGGGAACGTGTCGCGGACCATCCCCTCGATCCACCCAGCGATCGGCATCGACTCGCTCCCGGCCGTCAACCACCAGCCCGAGTTCGCTGCCCACTGCGCCACCCCGGCGGCCGATCACGCCCTCCGGGACGGAGCCCTCGCCATGGCCTGGACAACCATCGACTGCGCCACAGACGAGGCCCTCCGCGCCCGACTGCTCACCACCCCGTAACCGGTCAACGCGGCGACGGTGGAGTGAGGAGGGTTCCCCGATGAGTCTGAACCCGTACCAATTTCTGCGAGTCGACGAATTTTTTACGGGTTTTTCCCAGTGGGAAGCGCTGACCGCCGCCACCGGGCACACCTATGATCAATCGAGTCGAACGGTCACCGTCAGTTTCACGCGTCCCGACGGCTCGCCGTGTGCCCTGCTCCTCACTGTCGTCCAACGGGATACCTTCCGGGTGCGGTTCAACCCAGGCCTGCGCACCGGCGCCGCCTACAGCCCCCAGAACAGTCGTTCCATCGTCATGGACACCCTGAGTGAACTCACGGAAAGCCTGATCCGGGCGGAGCCCTTCGCGCTGGAGGCCCGCGAGGACGCCGGCAGTATCACATTGGTCACCTCCGCGTCGGACGGTTCGGCGTTCATGAAGGTGGTGCTGACCCACCAGCCATTCGGCATCGCCGTATACGGCTCGTCCCCGAGAGAGGACAACCCAGGGCAGGACAACCCAGGGAGGGACTACAAGGTATGGGAGACGGCGACGCCCGCGATCTCGTTCACGGCCAACGGAGCCGACGACTTCGCCATCATCCAGAGCGTGCTGCGGCCGGCGACCGCAATCTATGTGGGTTTCGGGGAGCACGGTGGGAAATCGTTCCGCAAAAACAGCGAGCAGCTCACGTACTTCAGCTTCGACAATTACGCGTACAATCAGGTCTATGGTCGGGGGCCCTTCGAGGAGCGTGAGCCGCTCTACCACGCCGACCCCTTCTTCCTCGAATTGAACGGGGTCCCGGACCGCGACAGCGTCTATGGCGTCTACGTCGACAACCCGGCGCAGGTCTTCATGGACCTTGGCTACACCGACTCCACGCGGTACCTGCTGGGGACCCGGTTCGGTGACCTGGACTACTACGTGTACGTCGGCCGCGAGACGGCCGATGTCATCGGCCGGTTCTCCTCCCTGGTCGGCCGGTCGCGCCTGAAGCCCCGCTACGCCCTCGGCTACCACCAGGGCTGCTACGGGTACGAGGACCGGGGGGCCCTCGAGTGGGCCGTCGCCCGGTACCGGGCCCATGCGATCCCGCTCGACGGACTGCACGTGGACGTCGACATCCAGCACGCCTACCAGACATTCACCATCAACGAAGACCACTTCCCCGACCCTCACGGCATGTTCGCCGGCCTCCGGGCGCTCGGCGTGAAGTGCGCCACGAACATCACGCCCATCATCAGCGACCGCGACCCCGGCTACCCGACCTACCGGGACGGGGTGGCGCAGGCGTTCTTCGTGACGGACAGGCGCGTCAGGGCCGGCGACTCCGCGGCCAAGGTGTACCAGCAGTACGGGGGAGGCAACGCCTACCAGACGTTCGACAAGCCGGACAGCAGCTACAACAGCGGCCAGCCCTATCTCGGCGAGGTGAACTACGGAGGGACCCTCGGCACCACGGGGAACTACCCGGACCTGGGCCGCAAAGAGGTCCGCCACTGGTGGGGCACCCAGTACCAGCACCTGTTCGACATGGGCCTGGAGATGGTGTGGCAGGACATGACCACGCCGGCCATCCGGGACACCCGGGGAGACATGAAGGGTTTCCCGTTCCGCCTGCTCGTGACCGACGACTGGCTCTCGGACACCGCACCGGCGAGAAACCCGGCCATTCGTGCGTGGAACCTCTACTCCTACAACCTGCACAAGGCCACGTACCACGGCCTCAACCATCTCGCCGGGCGGAACAACAAGCGGAACTTCATCGTCGGGCGGGGAAGCTTCACCGGAATGCACCGGTTCGCGGCGCTCTGGACCGGCGACAACACCTCGACCTGGGACTTTCTCCGCATCAACGTCTCCCAGGTGCTGGCGATCGGCATGTCCGGTCAGCCGATGTCCGGGGAAGACATCGGCGGGTTCGCCCAAGGGGAACCCAACCAGGGCTGGGTGGGCCCCGAGCTCCTGATGCGGTGGACGATGGCCGGGGCGTTTTTGCCCTGGTTCCGCAACCACTACGTGCGCAAGGGCCAGAAGCAGTTCCAGGAGCCCTTCCAGTACGTCGAGTGGTTCCAGACCTACGGCCAGCCGGTGCCGGATCCTCCGTTGTACGAGATGGTCGTCCCGGTCTGCCGCCACTACATCGGGCTGCGCTACCGCCTCCTGCAGCTGTTCTACGACGCCCTGTTCGAGAACACCCTCACCGGGATGCCGATCTGCCGGCCCCTCTGCGTGACCGACCCGGGGGACAAAGCCCTCTACTCCAGCAAGGCCGACTTCCTGGACAACGAGTTCTGCGTCGGAGCGGACCTCCTGGTCGCCCCCGTTCTCGACCCCCAAACGGTGGGCGGTGGGAAACGTGATGTCTACCTACCGGCAGGCAGCGACTGGTACTGCTTCATGGACAACCGGCTCCCTCTCGACCACCCCGTGCCCGGTGGCACGACAATCCGCGACTTCGACGCCTCACTCGGGACAATGGGCGACCACATCGCTTTCCTGGTGCCGCTGTATGTGCGCGCCGGTGCCGTCATCCCGACGATCGAGCTCGAGCAGTTCGTGGGAGAGCGCAACCACCACAACCTCCCGAACCCGATCACCCTCACCGTGTACCCAGGGCCAGCAGGCGGGTATTCCCTGTACCTCGACGACGGCGTCAGCCGCTCCTCAGCCCCCGCGCGGCCGGTCGAGGAGGGCGGCGACGAGCAGGCCGGCGACGAATACCGCAAGATCGCGATCACGCACTCCTACCCGGCAGCGGGGAAGCGTGCCATCAGGGTGGAGCGGGTCCATGACGGATACACCCCGCCGTTGGAGAAGGACTTCCGGATCGCGGTCCTGCACGACCCCGCCGAACCCAGGGGACCCTCGGGACCGCTGGCGCAGCTGAGCATCGACGGCGACACAGTCGATCCCCTCCCGGGTGCCACCACCGCGCAGCGGGCAGCCGC
This sequence comes from Pseudonocardiales bacterium, assembly GCA_019240665.1. Classification (GTDB taxonomy): domain Bacteria; phylum Actinomycetota; class Actinomycetes; order Mycobacteriales; family Pseudonocardiaceae. Next base: position 5,614 of record JAFAXZ010000333.1, read on the forward strand.
GCTGGAGGCCTCCACAGTGAACACCTGGTACTACGACGACATCCTGAACCGCAGCGTTATCAAGCTCATCGACGACCAGCCCTCGCGGGTGATCCAGCTGACCTACCGAGATCTCGTCACGGCCGCAGCCGGGAGCCACCGGCAAGGGTGCGGCCCCCGCGAGTGATCTGTTGTCAGCCGCTGCCTAACCCCTCCCGTACCGCGCCACGCCACCACGAACCGGTATCCGCACGCGCTGTCCGGGGTCAGCGGCCAGCGGGATCGGTAGCGTGGCGCGCGTGCCCTTGTCGCATCCGGCTTACCAGCACAGTTCAGACCACCATCAGCTGGCGATCAACCCAGTGTTCACCTGCGAACCGGTGCACATTCCACGCAATCACTTGCCGCCGGCCCAGCTTGATCCTGACGTCGCCTACCAAGTGGTCCACGACGAACTGATGCTCGACGGCAACGCCCGACTGAACCTGGCCACCTTCGTCACCACCTGGATGGAACCCCAAGCCACCCGGTTGATGACGGAGTGTTCCGACAAGAACATGATCGACAAGGATGAGTACCCGCGGACCGCGGAACTGGAGCTGCGGTGCGTGCGGATGCTCGCCCAGCTGTGGCACGCCCCACCCGCACCGGATGCCACCGGCTGCTCGACCACCGGCTCCAGCGAGGCCTGCATGCTGGCCGGACTCGCGCTCAAACGCCGCTGGCAACACGCCCGCAAGGCCGCCGGCAAACCCCTCGACCGACCGAACATCGTCATGGGGGTCAACGTGCAGGTCTGTTGGGAAAAGTTCGCCAACTACTGGGACGTCGAACCACGCCTGATTCCGATGGACGGCGAGTGCTTCCACCTGTCCCCGGCCCAGGCGGTGGCGCACTGCGATGAGAACACCATCGGCGTGGTCGCGGTCTTGGGCTCGACTTTCGACGGCAGCTATGAGCCGGTCGCCGAGATCTGCGCCGCCTTGGACCAGCTGCAGGCAAACAACGGGCTGGACGTCCCGGTGCACGTCGACGGCGCATCCGGCGCGATGATCGCCCCGTTCTGTGACCCCGACCTCATCTGGGACTTCAGGCTGCCCCGGGTTGCGTCGATCAACACCTCCGGCCACAAATACGGCCTGGTCTACCCCGGCGTCGGCTGGGTCGTGTGGCGCGACGCCAGCGCGCTTCCCGAGGACCTGGTATTCCGCGTCAACTACCTGGGCGGGAACATGCCCACCTTCGCCCTGAACTTCTCCCGCCCGGGCGCGCAAGTCATCGCCCAGTACTACAACTTCCTCCGGCTGGGCTTCCAGGGTTACCAGCGCGTCCAACACACCTGCCGGGACGTGGCCACCACACTGGCGGACAAGATCGACAAGCTCGGGCCATTCCGACTGCTCACCCGCGGCGATGAACTCCCCGTCTTCGCCGTCACCCTGCATGAGCACGTCACCAGCTACTCCGTCTTCGATATCTCCGCTGCCCTGCGCGAACACGGCTGGCTGGTTCCGGCTTACACCTTCCCCGAACACCGCACCGACCTGGCGGTACTGCGCATCGTGATCCGCAACGGATTCACGCACGACCTCGCCGACCAGCTACTGACCGACCTACGCAACGAACTACCCCGGTTAAGCCACCAACCCCACCCGCAACGAAGCACCGAATCCAGCTCCTTCTCCCACGGCGCCAGTCCATCCCGACACCCCAAGTGACCTCTGCCCACAGGCCGCCACTGAAGATCTACGCGGGCGGAATGTGGTCGGTTGACGCGGTGGCGCAGGACGGGACCGTCCACGAAAGGGCCCCTCGCGGAAACGAGGGGGAGGTGTTCCGCGAGGGGCGGCGGATCCGGCTGGGGGTCCCGAACCCGCATGACTCATTGTGCCACTGTGGGGATGCTCCATGCGAGTGATACCACGGCGTGGCGCGTACGTTACGCCGCGGCGTGGCGCGGTCGCCACCCGTTTGGGTGGAACGGTAACAGATCAGCATCGGAAGATCACTGTGCGCTGCACAAGGAAGTTGATGCAGGTGGCGATTCCCTGGGCGACGACGAACGCACAGGTGATCTCTCCGCGTATCGGCGGCAGGAGCGCGAGCATCACCGCGTTCATCCCGACCTGGACGACGAAGGTGATCCCGTACAGCACCATGACCGAGACGAACTGCGCTCCGCCACCCCGGCCCTGGAACGTCCACCGGCGGTTGATCAGGTAGGCGGTGGTGGTGCCGGCGAGAAATCCCAGCGCCTTAGCCAGATGCACCCACAGGCCGACGGCCAGTAACACCTGGTAGCTGCTGTAGTCCACGACGGCGGCGACCCCGCCGACCAGCACAAAGCGGGTGAGCTGGGTGGACAGGCGCAGACGCGCCGCGGACGGTGCGGCCAACAGGATTCCTCTCTGAAGCTTCCTCTGTGGGGAGCTTTCTCTGTGGGGAGCTTTCTCTGTGGGCTCCTTACCGGACGTGGTCAGGTCCGGGCAGGGTACCGACCGGGCGCACCGGTACCGTCGGACTACCCTGCGCCCGTGCCGGCACCCGCCCCAGCTCGCGCCCCCTCGCGTCGCTCTCGCTGGCGGCTCCCCACCCTCGCCGTCCGCACCACGATGCTGGGCCGCACCACGAGGCAGGACGCGAGCGCGCCACCGGCTCCGGTATCCACCGAGCGACCCGTGGTGACATGGCGGGCGGGGGTACTCGCCGGGCTAGCCGTCCTGACGCTCGTCGCAGCGGTCGGGGTGCTGCTGGCCCCGGTGACCGTCGATGATCCGGTGGTCAGCTGGCCCCAGGCTGGTCAGCGGGCCCACTCCACCGTGCTGCCGCTGGTGCCCTACCGCCCGTTGAGCCTGGACGCCCGGGTGCCGTGCACCGTACTGTCCGCGCTGGACCGGGAGCCCGACGGCGGCGACGCACTGCGCACTCTGCCCGCCACTACCAGCAAGCCGGCCACTGTCAGCCAGGGTCTGGTTGTCGCGGTGCACCGCGGCGTCGTGCAGGTCAGTACCTCCGGTGAGCTCCTGTTGCGCGAGGCGCTGCCCACCGGTGAGTGCACGTACCAGATCCTGGCCGACGCCGGTGGGGTGCGGGTGCTGCGCGACGGGGCACCGCGGAGGTCCACTGCGCGGCGGGGTCCGGCCGCGCTGCGGGTACCGGAGGTCAGTGAGCTGGCCACCGACGTCGACGGCCAACCGGCGAGCGCAGGGCTGGCGGTGTCGTTGCACACCGATGCCCGCTATGAGTCCACGCCAACGGGGCTGAAGATCGGCCTGCTGGTGGTGTGCGCCGCAGCCCTGCTGGCGCTGCTCGCCTGGGCGTGGCGGTGGTGGGGGGGCCAGGTAGCGCACAGTCAGCGACCCCGGCTGGGGCTGGCGGACGCGGTGCTGGTGGTCGTCTCGGCGGTGTGGGTGTTGCTCGCTCCGACGAACTTCGATGATCCGTGGTACCTGCTGATGGCCCGCGGTGCCAACAGCTCCGGCTCGGTCAGCAATGCGATCTACATGTTCAACGTCACCGAGAACCCGTTCGTGGCCAGCCAGTACGTGCTGCAGGCGTGGGGTTGGCTGGGTCACTTTCCTGGCGTGAGCTGGGGGCTGGCCTGGATGCGGCTGGTGCCGCTGGGCTACGGGCTCGTTACCTGGCTGCTACTGCGCTTGCTCCTCGTCGCGGGTTTCGGCCATGAGCTGGGTACCGGCCGGGCCACCTGGGCGCTCCTGGTGGGCTACCTGCTGTGGTGGTTGCCCTACGGGATGACGCTGCGCCCGGAGCCGCTGATCGTGCTGCTCGCTGCGGCGACACTGCTACTGGCTGAGCTGGCCCGGCGCCGCCACTCGGTCGGCGCGCTGGTCGTGGCCACCGCGACCGCCGCGCTGGCGATGTCGGTCTCCCCGTCCGGGCTGGTCGCCGCCGCCCCGCTGGTCCTGGCACTGCCCTGGCTGCGGCGCTGGCTGCACGCGCAGGGTGCCGTGACGCGGGTGGCCACAGTCCTGGCGCTGGCTGCCGCGAGCACCAGCCTGGTGCTCGTCGGATTCGCCGATGCCACCCTCGGTGACGTGCTGGAGTCCACCGCCGTGCACCAGTGGTATTACCAGACCTTCCCCTGGTACCGGGAAACAGTCCATTACCAGACGATCCTCAGCTTCGAGGACTCCAGCCAGTGGGCCCGCCGGGCCCCTGTCGTGCTCACCATCGCGGTGCTACTCATCGTCGCGGGGGGCAGGACCGGCACGCTCAGTAAAGACACGCTCAGTAAAAACACGACCAGCAACGACCCCGTGCGCCGGCTGCTGATGAGGAGCGCAGCCTACTCGACAATAGCCTTGGCGCTGCTCACGCCGACGCCCACGAAGTTTGTCAACCACTTCGGGGCGGCCGCGGCCGCGCCCACGGTGTTGCTCGCCGCAGCCCTGCTGCGGTCCCCGCTGTCTGCTTGCCGGCTCAGCCGGCGGTGCTCTGCTTGCCGGCTCAGCCGGCGGCACTACTACGTCGGCGTCATCACGGCTGTCTTGGGGGCGGCGACGCTGGTGGGCGCGATGTCCCTGAGCTTCGCCGGGCCGAACCTGTGGCGGCCCTACTCCGACCGGGGCCAACCCTTCGGCGACCACCTCACCGCGGCCCAGGATCAGCCGGACCTCGGGAGTATGCGGCCGACGCTAGGCGGAGTGCAGCTGGCCAACCCGACGCTCTGGGTGGCGGTCGTGCTCGCCGCGGCCTGCGGGATGTGGTGGTGGCGTCGCCGCGGTCGGGACACCGGGCTGACTCCCGACCGAGCAGTCCTGCTGGCCGGGTCGACCGCGATCGTGGTGATGACCATCGTCGTCTTCGTCTGGGCGCCGATGCGCCAGTACCCCGGCTGGTCGGTGGCCCTGTCCGCGACCCGAGAGGTGCAGGGTGAGCCGTGCGCGCTGGCCGACTACGCCCAGGTCCTCGTCGATACCGCGGCGCAACCGGTGCCCACCGGGCCGGCGATCACTGACGGAGTGTTCGCCGCGGCGGCGGGCCGGCCCGCGCCGGTGCCCGCACCGGCTCCGGGCACGCTGGTCTGGCACGACGCTGGCGAAAGCGACCCCATAACAGGCCCTAAAATAAGCCTCTCCAAGATAAGTCCCCCAGAGACAGGCCCCCCAGAGCTAGGCGCAAAGCTGGGCCTGCTCGTGACGCCCTGGTTCACGTTGCCCGCCGATGGCGGCACCGACCTGCTGATCCCGCTGCTCGGCACCCGAGCCGGCCAGCAGCTGACCCTGGAGTACGCCACCGCCGCGGGGCCGAACCCGGCCGTGGCGGGCAGCACGCCGCTGCCGGTGGACCACACCGTGCCGCGGACCCAGTGGCAGCAGACGGCGCTGGCCCTGAATCGGCTGGGCACCCGGCGGCCGTCGAGGGTGCGGCTGATCATCCGTGGCCAGGTGACCGGCACCGACAGTTGGTTGGCAGTAGGCCAGCCCCGGCTGGCCAGGTGGCAACCGCTGGCGGCGTTAACCGCCGGAGCGCTGGTGTACGCCGACCAGCTCACCGCGACCCTGTTGCCGTGCGTCAATCAGGTCGTCGTCGAGCATGGCATCGCGCAGGCACCCGAGGTGCTGGTGCGCAGCGACGAGGGATTCAGCCGAGGGTTCCTCGATCTCGGGTTCGAGCTCCAGCGGGGCGGCACGCTGGTGCCGGTGAGCCGCTGCGCGACCACCGTGCGGATACCCGCCCGGCTGGTGCCCAGTGGGCCGCCCACCCTGCCCTGGGGTCGGGTGGAGCGGGTGGTCTACGACCACCCCGTCGGGCTGGTCGACCTGCACGTCGAGGCGCTGAGGCGGGCCGGTTGGACGCGACTTCCCACCCTCGCCGACAAGAACTATCACGGGGACCCTACTGGCTGAACCAATAACCAAACGAGATGTAGTCCGGGTAAGGACTCAGCAACTGCCGGGGTGCAGCCAGTTCCAGCGCCAAGCTCGGTCCGGTGACCAGGGCACCAGGAATCGTGAAACTCGACTCATTCCAGATCGTGCCGCCGGGCGGTCGATGCCAGCGGCCAACCGGCACACCATGTGCCAACACCAGCAGGTCGGGCAGCACCATGATCTGATCGCCTCGCGGCGTATCTCCCACATCAGCCCGTGATGTGATGAGAAGTGGGCGACCCGGAACAAGGTTGTGCGCCACGAACCGTTCACCACCGACGATCCGGCGGCCGCTATCGAGCACCAGTCGCCCATCAGGCAACGACACACGCCGCACCACGCTCATCGGCTGCATGCCGACCAGGGCAAGCTGGGGGGCGTACGAATGAGCTCCCTCACTGGCGAGGTCACCCACATTGAGATAATCTCGAACGGTGCCCGGAGTTTTTGTCTGGTCACCAGTGCCGGCCAGACTCCAGTCGGCACGATATATTCCGAGTTGCACGAATGGCACAATGAGGCCACTGTTCGCCGGGGACGGCGATTCCACGTCGAAGGTCATCAACGGGGAACTCCCGAGTACGCCAGAATCTCGCAGATCATCGATGAGCGGCCCTGGAGTGGTGTCATAGAACGCGAAATAGTCGGGACGCTCCCGAGCGGGCATGTGACGAAGCGCCTCATAGAGGGTACCGATGCCGTTGTTGCTGGCTTGTGCCATATGGTTGGTGGTGAGCCCGATCACGTCAACAACCCGATGATTACTGAAATACTTGACGGCACCTACGTCCTTGACTCCCACCGTCGCGCCCGGCGGCAGGTTCCCGCTGATCCAATGAGCGACGGAAATGTCCGTTTCGCGGATCGTGGCCGCTTCCTGACCCAGCCGCAGAGCCCAGGTCGGCAGCGAGCTCAACGAGAACACCAGCACCATAGCGAGTGCTGCATGGGCGACAGCGACAGTTCGTCGCGAACGCTCGATTCGCCCGGCATCTCCCCACCCGCCGACATCCATTAATCCGTAGGCTCCGACCACCGAAAGGAGGCCGAAGATCGGCATGAAAGGCTGCACGTATCGCAGGTTTTGCGCATGGGCTGTGACCAGGGTCGACACCGAAATCAAGACTGCTATCAGGCTCACTGTCGTGGCGATGATGAGCGGTCGCCACAGGGCACGCTTGGTCACCAGGTAGAAAACACCCAGCACGACGAAGAAGACGGCGCCCGGAAATGTGAAATCACGAGTGCTTAATCCACCGAAGACATCAAGGAAACCTCGAAAGTTCCACATGGTGCGGTCGATAAACTCACCTAAATACAGCACTGGATGGTCGTAGAGGAACGATTTCGACTGGACACCGTTGGCGGCCATGGTCCCCGTCGCCCACCGGTAGAAGAATAGTTGCCCGAGCCCGGCGACGAGCGGCAGCAGACTCCACGCGGCACCACTAAGCCCGCCCGCGCGCGTGCTGCTTCGGTGACGTACCGGTGCGAAAATCGTCCAGCACATCGCACCGCTGAGCGCTGTGGCGAATATCAGCCCTTCTGGCCTTGCCAGCGCCAGCAGGGCCGCTAGTATAGGTGTGAGCAGAAAACGACCCAGCGGCATCTCCTTCGTAAAGAACAGAAGACTGGCAACCACCAACAAGGCGACGAGGCCGACCTCCATGCCACTGGTCGCGCCCCACAGGAGAGGTCCGCTCACCGCGACGAGTAGACCCGACCACACCCCGACGGACTTATCTACCAGCCGACGACCGAGCGCGTAGACGCAGCTAGCTGTCAGCGCGAAGCAGAGGATCCCGAAGCTGACAGCAAAGGGTAGCAATAAATTATCTCGAAAACCGGAAGTGTATGCCAAACCCAGCACGACGACGTAAAGAAGGCTACTCGCCCCGGTACTGATCGGGTCTCCAGTATTGTATTGAAAAAAGTATCCCCGTCCCAACTGGCTGCCGTACTGCAGATGAATGTAGACGTCGTCCAGTGGGGCGATGAGCTTACCGCGATTATAGGCGAGATCAGTAACAACGAAGACGGCACCCAACAGCAATGCCGCTGCACCGATCGTCAACGCTACCGGGTCCCACCGCGCGGAGAACCTCCAGCCTCGGCAGATCGCGTTCCACCGGGACTTCGGGGACGGTGGGGGGGCAGTCTGCCCAGCCGGAGAGTCCGATCGTTCCGTGCCCAGCACCGACACTCTGCCCTCCTCGATCGCGACCGGGAGAGCAGCCGGGAAGGCGGCCGCGCGGCCCGGCCGGAGAATGATAGTCACCGACGATGGCCACTCGGTGGTGGGCTCGGAGACAGGTCGGTCATGCGGCACCGCATCGGTGTTGACCGCATCAGTGTTGACCGCTCGGTCCAGCGGAGGCAGGACAGGCACATCCAGCCGGGCGCTGCCCGCAGCGGGCGACGTAGACCCGTAGCGGGGATCGGCGTCCTCACCGATGGCATGGGCGTGCCAGTCCAGCGAGGACAGGTCCCAGGCGCGGCGGGATGCTCACTGGTGCTCCTCCGGAAGCACGATCTCCGCGCCGCGCTTCTCCACCATCAGGTTGGCGAAGCCCCTCGGACCCCGGTGCAGCGCGCAGCTGACGGGAATCGCCTTGCGATTGTCGCGTGTCGGCCGGCTCTCGGGTGCGCCTTCAGTCATCGTTGGACTTTCTTGAAATCGGAAAGCAGGTGACGGGATGGTGTCCTGGTCGCTCGCCGGGTGATCCACCACGGGCGCCAGCGAAAGGGACGCAGACTTCGATGGATCATCGACGTGGGCGGAGTCCGACGAGTCTGCATGTTTCGTCCCAGCATTGTTGGCAAGTGGGCCAGAGCCATTCGATGTCGCCGTGGTCGCCTCGGGGGTAGGTTGCGCCGCATAGGCACCGTATGGGTGTACCTCGGGGGACGTTACGGTCTCGCTGATGGATGGCATGGCGTTGTCCGGCGAGGGGAAACCAGTCAAATGTGCGTGGATTCGTGTACGAGGCAGACATGATCGGTACCTGTGATACCTCTCCTTTGTTTTTCGCGGCTGAAATAGACGAAAGTTCAGACAGGCCTTTTGTTTGACAACCTGGCGGCACGGCTGGATCATCCTGAGCGGTCAAGCAAACCGGAGCAACTATCTAGGGGAGGCGATGGTTGTGCAGCTGACGTTTCTGGGCAAAAGCACGCAGGGTGGAGGGTCGCCAATCCTGTACGCGACCGACCGCGACACCTACGTTGTGCAGGGCTGGACGGTGCCCGGCCACGAGGCCAGCGTTGAAATTCCCATGAGGCTCTTGGAGTACTTGGAGGCCAACACCACGCTGGCGGCGGTGTTGCACACCACCGACCATGGTGTATGTCGTGTCAGGGGCAGCGGTGAGCGACGCCCAGGCGCTGGCGCAGATGGACATTCCCGGTCACGAGACGTGCATCGAAGTCGGCAAGGTTCGAGAAGGTGACGCTGATGACACTGCTGCAAGGCCAGGCATTTGACAATCTCTTTCGCACTTTCCACCGTAGCGCTTTTCACCTGGAGCTGAAGGATTCCTACCACGTCCCCGAAGAGGCCGGCCCCTTCGAACTATTCATGCAGGGAAGGCCTGATGACTTCTCCTGGCATCAACCCTGGCTCAGGCTGGTCCGGGAGGCGACACAGGCGGGCAAGAGCATCACCCGCGTGCGTGTGGTGACGGTTCCCCACTGCGATTACACTCGCTGGGGCTTAACCGTGGCACCCTTAAACATCCACGCTGGAGAGGATCTTCGCTGGTTACCGCGTCATCGTGCCAGCGGCATTGACTTCCCCCCGGACGATTACTGGCTCTTCGACGACAACCGGGTCGTCTTCACCCTCTTCGAGGACGATGGCCGCTTCGCGGGCGGCGCGAAGGTATCCGACCCGCAGATCATCCAACAATGCCGCACGGTGCACCAACAAGTGTGGGCTTTGGCAATCCCCCACGAGCAGTACGTCTCGATGTAGCACCGGTATCCATCGTGTCTAGCACGATTGTCCAAGCCAGGGAAGTTCTCGGACACAGACTCCGCGACCTGCGCAAGGACGCTGGACTGACCGGGCGGCAGCTAGCCGCGCTGGCCGGGTGGGACAGCTCCAAGATATCCAAGATCGAATACGGTAAGCAGACGCCAACAGAAGACGATATCCAGACCTGGTGCCGCCACTGCCAGGAACCCGATCAGATACCGGATCTGATCGCCACCGTTCGTAACATCGACGCGATGTACACCGAGT
>JAFAXZ010000003.1 GCA_019240665.1 Pseudonocardiales bacterium
CGCTCGCCGGGTCGCTGCGGGACCATCTCCAGGATGACGGTGCGGCCGTCGATCCCCAGCCCGGCTACTCGCAGCGCGCGCATCCAAGGACCTCCACGTCAGTACCCACCACCGTAGGCCGGCGGGCAGCAATGCCGGGGAAGGCGCGCCGCCGCTGACTTATCAGGCCTCACCCCACCTCTCGACCACCTAGTCGTTCGACCACCCAGTCGATGCATCCGGTGAGCGCGGAGACGTCATCCGGATCGACAGCCGGGAACATCCCGATCCGCAGCTGATTGCGGCCGAGCTTACGGTAGGGCTCGATGTCCACGATGCCGTTGGCCCGGAGCGCGGCGGCAAGCGCAGGGGCGTCAACGCTGTCGGCGAAATCCACGGTGCCGACCACCAGCGAGCGTTTGGCGGGGTCGGTGACGAAGGGCGTCGCGTACTGCGAGGATTCGGCCCAGGAATACAGCCGCGAGGAGGAGTCGGTGGTGCGTGCGACACACCAGTCCAGCCCGCCGCCGGCCAGCATCCACTCGATCTGGTCCACCATCAGCAGCAACGTCGCGACCGCCGGGGTGTTGTAGGTCTGATCGGAGCGGCTGTTGTCCAGCGCGGTGCTCAGCGAGAGGAACTCTGGCACCCATCGGGGCGACGAGCCGATCTCAGCGACCCGCTCCAGCGCGGCCGGGCTGAGCAGCGCGATCCACAGCCCGCCGTCGGAGGCGAAGGACTTCTGCGGCGCGAAGTAGTAGACGTCGGCGTCGGCGGCCCGGACCGGCAGGCCACCGGCGCCGCTGGTCGCGTCGATCGTCACCAGTGCGCCCTGCGAAAGCGCCGGCCGGCACACCGGAACCATCACCCCGGTCGAGGTTTCGTTGTGCGCCCAGGCGATCAGGTCGCATGATGGATCGGCGACCGGCTGCGGTGCGTCCCCCGGTGGGGCGCAGACCAGCACCGGGTCGGCGAGGAACGGCGCGCGCGTCGTGACGGTGGCGAACTTCGCGGAGAACTCGCCGTAGCTCAGGTGCAGCGAGCGTTCCCGGACCAGGCCGAGAGCGGCGGCATCCCAGAACGCGGTGGTGCCACCGTTGCCGAGCACCACCTCATAGTCCTCGGGCAGTGCGAACAGCTCGCGTAAGCCGGCGCGGATCCGCCCGACGAGCGACTTCACCGGCTTGCGCCGGTGTGAGGTGCCCATCACCGTGGCGCCGGTGGTGGCCAGCGCGGCCAGCTGCTCGGGACGGATCTTCGACGGCCCGCACCCAAACCGCCCGTCGGCGGGTTTCAGTTCGGTGGGGATGGTCAGCTGCGCGGTCTGCGTCATACCTCCAGACCTTACGGTGCGCTATGGGGACCACGAGGTTCCGGTGATGCGTTCGTAGGCCTCGACGTACCGCCGCCGCGTTTCCGCCACGATCGCCGGGGGAATGACTGGTCCGGGCGGTTCGCGGTCCCATCCCGTGCCCAGCGCCCAGTCCCGGACGAACTGCTTGTCTAATGCGTGCTGCTCCCTGCCGGGCCGCCAGCTCTCGGCGAGCCAGAAACGCGATGAATCCGACGTGATCGCTTCGTCCCCGAGTGTCAATTGACCAGACGAATCCCAACCGAACTCGAATTTTGTGTCCGCGATGATGACGCCGTTGTTCAGCGAGTGCTCCGCCGCGGTTGTGTAGAGTTCCAGTGTCAGGCTGTGGAGGCGCCCGGCGGTATCCTCTCCGATTTCGCGTGCCACGTCGTCAAAGGTGATGAACTCATCATGCCCAGTAGGGGATTTGGTGGTCGGCGTGAAGATCGGCTCGGGTAGCCGGCTCCCGGAGTCCAGCCCGGCAGGTAAGGCCACCCCCGACACGGTGCCCGACTTCTGGTACTCGCGCAGGCCCAGGCCTGCCAGGTAACCGCGAGCGATGCACTCCACCGGGATCATCCGCAACGGGGTGCAGCGGAGGGCCCTGTTCTGGAATTCCGGCGGCACGTCGGTAGCGGAGATCAGATGATTGGGCGCCACATTCCTGAGTTTGTGAAACCACCATACCGACAGTTGCGTCAGCAGCGCACCCTTGTCGGGAACGGGCGTCGGGAGGACCACGTCGTACACAGAGATCCGGTCCGAGGCGACGAGCAGCATGTCACCGTCGAGCGAATACAGATCCCGCACCTTGCCGGCGGATATGTGCTCCACCCCGGCCACCGTAGCTCACGCCCAGCCGCGCCCGGGGCGCTCCGAGCCCGTCGGCGATGCGTTCGAGCACCCCTACGTCTCGCACTCGACGGCTTTGCAGCAGCGCCCCAGGAGTCGCTGCGCGCTTTTTCCTCGATCATCACGTGGTCTCTGACGAGGCACCGGTAGGTTGACCGCTGTGGATGCACTCCCGGTGGTGCTGCGGCGGCTGCTGCCCGAGCCCGGTAGCGTTACCGCCATCGAGGCCCTGGAGGGTCTCGCGCTCGCCGATCTGGCGTCCGATCACCGCCCCTATGTGGTGCTCAACATGGTGGCCACCGCCGACGGCGCGGCCACGGTGGCGCACCGCACCGCCTCGATCAGCAACCCGGCCGATCGGCAGCTGTTTCACGAGCTGCGGATGCACGTCGACGCGGTCCTGGTCGGCGCGGGCACGGTGCGCACCGAGCGGTACGGCCGCCTGGTCCGTGATCCAGCGCACCGGGAGCGCCGGGTCGCCCGCGGGTTGGCGCCCGACCCGCTCGCGGTCGTCGCGAGCCGCCGGCTCACCCTGACCCCCGAGCTGCCGCTCCTGGCCGACCCGCATTCCCGGGTGGTCGTGCTCACCACCAGCGCCGCCGACCTCGACGAGTGCGCAGCGCGGGTCAGCTACCTGCGCCCGGCACCAGGCGAGGAACTGGATCTGGCCACGATGCTCGCCCGGTTGCGTACCGAGCACGGGGTGCGCTCGGTGCTGTGCGAGGGCGGCCCGAATCTCAACACCTCACTGCTGCCCGCCGGCCTGGTCGACGAACTGTTTTTATCCATCGCGCCCGCACTGGCCGGCAGCGCTGGGGCGCGCTCCATCGTCGACCAGGCGCCGCTGGCCGAACCGGTCGGCCTAGAGCTGGTGTGGTTGCTGGAGTCGCAGAGCCAGCTGTTCGCCCGGTACCTACTCCGGCCGTAACTCGTTCGCCGGACCCGCTCCTCGGAGCCGCTCAGGGGCGCCCGATCTCATTCCACCCCGACACGTCCTGCCGACGCCGTGGACGGGGCCCCACGTACTGTGCCGCCGGACGGACCAACCTGCCGGTGCGTTTCTGCTCCATGATGTGCGCGCACCAGCCCGCAGTCCGGGCGCAGGTGAACATCCCCGGCATCATGTGCGGCGGGACTTGCGCAAAGTCCAGGATCACCGCGGCCCAGAACTCGACGTTGGTCTCGATCACCCGGTCTGGCCGCCGGTCGGCCAGCGCGGCCAGCGCGGCCTGCTCCAGCGCCACCGCCACCTCGTAACGCGGCGCACCGAGCTCCTCGCAGAACCGGCGCAGCATCCGGGCTCGCGGATCCTTGGCCCGGTACACCCGGTGGCCGAATCCCATCAGCCGCTCACCGCGATCCAATAACCCGCTGACCACTTCGTTGGCGTTGCCGGTTCGCTCTACCTCCTCGATCATCGGTAGCACCCGAGCCGGTGCGCCACCGTGTAGTGGGCCGGACATCGCGCCGATCGCCCCGGACAGGCAGGCGGCGACGTCGGCACCGGTGGAGGCGATCACCCGAGCGGTGAGGGTCGAGGCATTGAGCCCATGCTCAGCGGCCGACACCCAGTAGGCGTCGACGGCCTTGACGTGTGCCGGGTCCGGGTCGCCGCGCCACCGGGTCATGAAGCGTTCGGTGATGGTGGAGCACTGGTCGATTCGATACTGCGGGACGGCCGGCTGGTGGATTCCGCGGGCGGACTGCGCCATGTAGGACAGCGCCATCACCGACGCTCTGGCCAGATCCGCGCGGGCCTGCGCGTCGGAGCTGTCCAATAGCGGACGGTAGCCCCAGATCGGGGCGAGCATCGCCAACGCGGCTTGCACGTCGACCCGGACGTCACCGGTGTGCACCGGCAGGGGAAACGGTTCGGCGGGCGGTAGGCCGTGTCCGAAGCGGCCATCGGTCAGCAACGCCCACACGTCGCCGAAGGTCACGTGACCGGCCAGGTCTTCGATGTCCACGCCGCGATAGCGCAACGCCCCGCCATCCCGATCTGGTTCGGCGATCTCGGTGTGGAAAGCGACCACGCCCTCCAGTCCCGGCTTGAAACCGGCAGTAGCCGCTAGCCCGTTCAACACAGTCACGCCGTCCTCCTCGCGCAATAGGGCCCTCAACTGCGCGCGGGTCGCTGACCGGCCAGCGGGTGTAGGCGCACGCCACAGTGCGGCGCCGCGCGGATGGCTAACAGTGCACCCGATGGCCGCCCTGGGGCAATAGTGGACCATGGTTTGGCCGGGTTTCCGGCTGGGGAATTCCGACACGGAATTTCCGGCACAGAATTTCGGCAGGTGCCGGCATGGATGAGGTAGGGGACCGTTGCAGGACGTAGGTTGCGAGCAGTCGAGCCAGAAAAGGGGAGCGTGCGGCGTGGCGGCTGGGTGGACACCACAGGAGGATTGGACCGCTGAGCTGGCCCGGATGCGGGTCGCCTACCCCGCCGGTACGCTGAACGAAGCTGACCTCGCCGACACGTGGTACGAGCAGCTTGCGGGTTGGTTCGACGACGCGCTCGCCGCGGGCCTTCCCGAGCCCAATGCCATGGTGCTGGCCACCGCGGACGCCGACGGCCTGCCCAGCTCTCGGACTGTGCTAGCCAAGGGCCTCGACCCGCGGGGTGTCGTGTTCTACACCAACTTTACCTCCGCCAAGATGCACGACCTCGACGCCACCGCCTTCGCTGCGGCGACGTTTCCCTGGATTGCCCTGCACCGCCAGGTGCACCTGCGTGGGCCGATCGAGGTACTTCCGCCGGAGGAGAGTACGGACTACTGGAAGACCCGTCCGCGGGGTGCCCAGCTGGGAGCGTGGGCCTCAGCGCAGTCCACCGTGGTGCCCGACCGGCACGCCCTGGACGTTGCGCTGGAGTACGCTGCTGCTCGGTTCGCAGACATCGACCAGGTCCCGTTGCCGCCGCACTGGGGCGGGGTGCGGATCCGACCGATGAGTGTGGAGTTCTGGCAAGGCAGGCCCAACCGGATGCACGACCGGCTGCGTTACCACGTCGCCGATGACGACAACTGGGTTGTTGAGCGGCTCGCCCCGTAGGTGTCCAGCCTCGCTGCGTTCTGGGACGGCCTGCGCACGTCGCGGTGTGATAAGTGCGTCTTATCTCCATCTCCCGAACGCGTGGCGAGCTACCTTGGGGATGTGTCTTGTGAGCAAGCTGTGCGGTTGCGGTGCGCGGGGGTCGAGCACCAGATGCCGATCATTGAGGCTACCCAGGGGGCGTCTGGGATCAGCCTGGGCACGCTGCGGGCCGACACCGGGATGGTCATTCTCGACCCGGGATTCGTGAACACCGCCGAGTGCACGTCGAAGATCACCTATATCGACGGCGGCGCGGGCGTGCTGCGTTACCGCGGCTACCCGATCGAAGTGCTGGCTGAACGCTCGACCTTCCTGGAAACCAGCTACCTGCTGATCTATGGAGACCTGCCCACCAGCGGACAGTTGGAGAACTTCACCGAGGCGATCCGCATACACACCCTGCTGCACGAGGACCTCAAGCGTTTCTTCGACGGCTTCCCGCGCGACGCCCATCCGATGCCGGTGCTGTCCAGCGCGGTATCCGCGCTGTCCACCTTCTACCAGGACAGCCTCAACCCGTTCGATCACGCTCAGGTGGAGATTTCCACCGTGCGGCTGCTGGCCAAGCTGCCCACCATCGCCGCTTACGCCTACAAGAAGTCGATCGGCCAGCCATTTCTCTATCCGGACAACTCGCTGAGCCTGGTGCACAACTTTCTGCGGATGACCTTTGGACTGCCCGCGGAGCCCTATGCGGTCGATCCGGTGGTGGCCGACGCGCTGGACCTGTTGCTCATGCTGCACGCTGACCACGAGCAGAACTGCTCGACGTCCACCGTGCGGATGGTCGGGTCCGCGCAGGCCAACCTGTTCGTCTCGGTCTCGGCGGGGATTAATGCGCTGCTCGGCCCGATGCACGGTGGGGCAAACCAGTCGGTGCTGGAGATGCTCGAACGCATCCGCACCGAAGGGGGGGACGTGGATGCTTTTGTCACGAAGGTGAAAAATCATACTGGCGGCGTGCGTCTGATGGGCTTCGGGCATCGGGTCTACAAGCACTATGATCCACGCGCGAAGATCGTTAAAAAGACCGCGGACGAGATCCTGCACAAGCTGGGCGTCAATGACCCATTGCTCGATATTGCCCTGGCCCTGGAGGCCAGGGCGCTGGCCGACGATTACTTCGTCGAGCGCAAGCTCTATCCCAACGTCGACTTCTACACCGGTCTGATCTACCGGGCGATGGGCTTTCCGACCAAGATGTTCACGGTGCTCTTTGCGCTGGGGCGGTTGCCGGGTTGGATCGCGCACTGGCGCGAGATGATCAGCGATCCGGAAACCAAGATCGGCAGGCCGTGCCAGGTCTACACGGGCTACCCCGAACGGGAGTACACCGCGATTACTCAGCGTTGACTTTCCACCAGAGCGGGGTCATCCGTTGAGCGGTGCGCGACTTGCTGCGCGACGCGTAGGTTGCCCGCAGGCCAAACTGGGGAGCAAGGGATTCATGCGCACCATCGAGTGGGTCGACGGACACGTTGATGCGGTTGACCAGACAGCCCTGCCGCAACAGCGGCGGGTTGCCCTGCACACCGTCAGCGAGGTGGTGGACGCGATCCGCCGGTTGGTGGTTCGTGGCGCGCCCGCGCTGGGCGCTCTCGGCGCTCTCGGCGTTGCGCTTGCCGCCGCGCGGTCGGCGGAGCGGGGCTACGACCCCCAAACCGTGCGGGCCGATGCCCGTCGCATCGCCGGAGCCCGCCCCACCGCGGTACATCTGAGCTGGGCGGTGCAGCAAGTGCTGCCCGCGGTACCGCAGGGACCTGCCGCGGTGTTGGAAGCCGCGCAGGCTCTGGTAGAGGCCGATGTGCGGGCATGCGCGACGCTGTCCCGGCTCGGCGCCGCCCTGCTGCGCAGCTACGTTGGCGACCGGCCGATGGTGCTGCATACGCACTGCAACGCGGGTGCGCTGGCCTGCGTCGAGTGGGGCACTGCGCTCGGCGTGGTCCGGGCGCTGCACGCCGACTCGCTAATCCAGATGGTGGTGATCGGGGAGACCCGCCCGCTGCTGCAGGGCTCTCGGATCACCGCGGTGGAACTCACCCGGCTGGGTGTGCCGCATCAGGTGGTGGTCGACGCCGCGGGTCCGGGGCTCATCGCCAGCGGGCAGGTAGATGCGGTGATCGTCGGAGCGGACCGGATCGCCGCCAACTACGACGTGGTGCACAAGGTGGGCACCTACCCGCTGGCGCTGGCCGCGGCCCGGACCGGTATCCCGTTCGTGGTGGCCGCCCCGACCGCCACGCTGGATCCGGACACGCCCACCGGAGCAGCGGTGACCATCGAGTACCGGGACCCCGACGAGGTGCTCCTAGTGGGGGGCTGGCGAATGGCGCCAGCCGAGTCCGCCGCCCTCAACCCCGCCTTCGATGTGACCCCCGCTGACCTGGTTACCGCCATCGTTACCGAGTCTCGGGTGATCGAGCCGTCTCGAGTGGCCGAGTCGACGGGTGTGGAGCGCGCGGTGACAGTCCCCGCCATGCGGATGGTGGGGGCTTCCTAGCGGGCTGTTGCGTTGGTGGATGACCGGCTGGGGGCAGGCTGTGCTGATGCGTCGTCGCCACCGTCGAGTGCCTCCGCTGAAGTCGGGCTTTGCTGGGTTCCGCTTCCCCGTGAGGTCATAATGGTGGCGGTGGGCTGGTACCTGCGCTACGGCCTGTCCTACCGCGACGGGGAAGAGTTGCTCGCCGAGCGCGGCATCACCGTTGAGCACGTCACGATCTACCGTTGGGTGCAACGCTCCCGCCACGGGTGATCGATGCCGCCCGGCCCTGCCGACACTCCCCGGCGATCGATCAGTTCGGGCAGGTCATCATGGCCGAGTGAAGTCCCGGCTGCGGCCGATGCGGGGCCTCACACGTCTGCCCTCAGCGCGGGTGATCAGTGCTGGGTATGCGGGCATCCAGAACATCCGCCGCGGTCACGACGAACTCGGCGTCAACGAACCCACCACGCTGCGGGTGGCGGCCTTCGATGAGCTGGCCCTGGCGATCTGACCAACCGGGATCAACGATCTTCCCTGCCCCGGCTTCGCGCAACGCAACAGCAGCCCCGCTGGGTGGCCGGGGGAGGGGCATCAGCACCCATCCGGAGCGTTGATCAGGCGCACGAGGTGGGGCCGCAGGGCGATCATCTGATAGTCGCACTCGAAGCGCACATACAGTAGGTGGGCGTCCCGGCCGATAACCTGGCCCTGCTGATGCAGCCGGCACGGGAGCGCCCCGTGGGCCTTGTCCACCGTGATCTGCTCCACCCGGCTCTGCAGGGGAATATCGGTGCCCTCGGCGTCGCGAAGGGGAATGTCACACAGGGGAATGCGGGTGCCCTCGGCGTCGCGTGAGGTGCCGGGGACGGGCCGTGGTGCTGGAGTGCGCATGTGGGTGTCACCTCGGGGTTGCTGGGTGGCTGGCCGGCCGCCGGGAGCCGAAGCCGGGGGTCAGTGGCTCGACCGGCGGCCGGCCAGCGATCTGGGGGGCGGTGGTCCTGGAACCGGGGTCGAGCATCTCGGCGGGAATCCCGAGGACGCAGGTCACGCACAGCGCCCACGCCGGACTGCTGGTGATGGGGAGACCCTTGGCGGGTATCCGCTGACCGCGCAGCGCCCGAGCATGATCCTTGGCGGTGCCGCGCGGGACCTCGGCGGGTGCCAGCAGGTGCAGGCGGTCATCGTCGGGGCGGCGCGCCCACCGCAGCAGCTGCCTGACACCCGATTCCCCGGCCGGCGAGCCGGAGTCGTGGTGGCGAAGAGAGGATCGGGCACCCGCAAGCCCGCTCGCCGCAAGACGTGATCCCGATCCACAGCGATGCTTCCCCCTGATCTGTCGTGTGGAAGGCGACGGCCCCGCGCGGTTGGTTTGTCGCCCGGAGGCGGGGCCGCCGCCACTGACCGCCACCCTGAGATCGAGGTGAAGAGTGACGGCGTGGACGTGATCCTCCCGACTCCAGACACGTACGCGGAACGCCATGATCTTGTGTATGGCAAGACTGAATTCGGGGGTGGATTGGGGGGTGGATTCGCACCCCTTTGTCGTGCAACCGACGCCAGCGCCGAACCGGACTTTCCGCCCCTCCATGCCACGCTGTGGAAGCGACCCCAGGCAGGGCCAGATGTGCCCGGACGAGTGGGTTCCGGACTCGCCGGTCAAGACACACCCCTGCCTACGGGCTGTCGATGCGCATCAGCAGGGTGGCGATCCGGTGCCGTAGGTGCGCGATCTCGGCGAGCTGCTGGTGCGCGGTGGCGTAACGGGCTAGTTCGCGTAGGTCGTCGGTGGTGCGGCGGGAGCGGATCGTGCCGGCGATCTCCAGGGCCTCGTGTCCGATGCTGGCGGTCTGGAGCGGGTCGCAGGTGACCATCGTGAGGCTGGCCAGCTTGGTCAGCCAGATTGCCCGGGCGCGGACGCGGTCGGTGACGTGCCCGTCGGGGCATTGTTG
>JAFAXZ010000293.1 GCA_019240665.1 Pseudonocardiales bacterium
GCCCGTGGGTTGCTCGAGCACACCGGGATCCAGCCCGGTTTCCACGAGATCATCGAGGGTGTCCGTGCGGAGCGCCCCCGGCACGGGCAGCGCACGGCGGTCGGGACCGGGCCGGTAGACCTCGTTGGAAATGACGTGGGCCCCGTCGGCACCGACGACCTCGCGGATCGAGGACACCACTCGGGTCCTGCCCTCGGCGGCCCTCCCGCTGGTGGCGGCCAGGTGCACCACGAAATGCACCGCAGAGGCGACGAGCAGGTTGGTCGCTTCCAGGGGAAGTCGCTCCACGCCTTGGGCGGCGTAGGAGGCCAGGCGGGTGAACGCGATCCGGGAGGAGGAGGCGTGCAGGGTGGCCATCGATCCGTCGTTGCCCTGGCTCATGGCGTTGCACATGGGGATCACTTCCGGTCCCCGGATCTCTCCGACGATGACCCGGTCCGGGCTCATCCGCAGCGCCCAGCGGACCAGCTCAGCCTGACAGATGCCGCCTTCGCCCTCGATGTTGGGCTCACGGGCCTGCAACGCGGTCACATCCGCGTGCAGCCCAGCATCAAGGTCCAGGCCGAGCTCGAAGGCGTCCTCGATGGTCACGATGCGCTCCGTCGGATCCATCTCCGAGGCCAAAGCGCGCAACAGGGTAGTTTTCCCTACCTTGGCCCGCCCCACCCCTAGCCACCCGCCGATCCTCTCGGCGCCGACGAGACGAGGCTGGGCGCCACCCCTCGCCGGTGCGGGACCTCATCGCGTCGCAAGCCACCTAGCGGTCGCGGCGTGGTGAGCCGGGCTCACAGCGTTGCTGGCGCGGGTTAGGCCCCCGCCGCGACGCGTCCGAACCCACTATCTGTGACCGGGGAGGCAGTCGACCATGGAGTTCCTCGCCGAGATCGTCACCACCGTCCCCGACGGCAGCGCCCCTACTTTATGTCCGTTACCTGCGGTGCCGCGAGCGAGAGCGCATCACCGAACTCGCCCAACACCACCAGCTGCTGCGGCTGGGGAAACGACCCGACCCAGACCGGGAAGGGCATATCCTCGGGCTGTTCGCCGCCGCCGAGGAACATCAGGTGCGGTCGCGGCTCGACGCTCTGCCCAGGCGGCCTTGGATGCGTATCGGGATCACCCCGCTGCGCCCACACCCCAATGACCCCGGCGGGCCGCCGGGGTCCGAACCCCCATCCCGACAGCCGCCCCGCGACCAGCCGGGGCACCAGGGAGACGTTGCACCATGAATCAGACCCCTCGGAAGGTCGCAGTCATCACCGGCGCATCCCGAGGCATCGGCGAAGCCCTCGTCACCGGCTACCGCAAGCTCGGCTACGCAGTCGTCGCGACTTCCCGATCGATCGAGCCCTCCGAGGACACCGGAGTGCTCACCATCCCGGGCGACATCGCAAATCCTGCCACCGCCGAGCAGCTGATCGCCCAAGGACTAGGCGAGTTCGGCCGGATCGACACACTGATCAACAACGCCGGGATCTTCATCGCCAAGCCCTTCACCGACTACACCCTCGAGGACTACCAGGCGATCGTCGGGGTCAACCTCACCGGCTTCTTCGCCCTTACCCAGCGTGCGATTACCGCGATGCTGCGCACCGGCGGCGGCCACGTCGTCAACATCACCACCAGCCTTATCACGCATGCGAACTCGCAGGTGCCCTCGGTGCTGGCCTCGCTCACGAAGGGCGGCCTCGATGCCGCCACCCGGTCGCTGGCCATCGAGTACGCTAGGAGAGGCATCCGGGTCAACGCCGTCTCACCCGGCATCATCAACACCCCCATGAACGCCCACCAGGACCACAGCGCGTTGGCCGCCATGCACCCGATCGGGCGCATGGGCGAGATCTCCGACATCGTCGCAGCCGTGCTGTACTTGGAGAGCGCCCCGTTTGTGACCGGCGAGAGCCTGCATGTCGACGGTGGCCAAGCCGCCGGTCACTAACACCCCGCGTCGGGGGCAAGCCCACGAGCCCGCGAACCCGCGAACAACCCCACCGGAGAAAGGGACGCTGATGACCGCCTCCCCGTTGAGCGCGCTCGGAATGACCACTCCGATCCTTGCCGCGCCCATGGCCGGCGGGCCCAGCACACCCGAGCTGGTGGTCGCCGCCGCGCAGAGCGGAGGACTGGGATTCCTGGCCGGGGGCTTACGCACCGCGCAAACCCTCGCCGACCAGATCGCCAAGGTCCGCTGCGCCGAGGTCAGCTTCGGTGTCAACCTCTTCGCCCCCAACCCCGTGCCCATCGACCCGCAGGAATTCCGCTCCTACGCCCAGCTGATCACCAACGAAGGCACCCGCTACGGGCTCGACCTAGACGCCGCGCAGATCGTCGAGGACGACGATCTCTGGGACGACAAACTGGAACTGCTGCTGGCCAACCCAGTTCCGGTGGTCAGCTTCACCTTCGCCATCCCGCCACCGCAGGTGATCCAGACGCTGCGCAAGACTGGAACGCTGGTGGCCCAGACGGTCACCTCCCCCGACGAGGCCCGCCTCGCCGCGGATGCCGGAGCTGACGTGCTCATCGTGCAGGCGTCAGCCGCCGGCGGCCACTCCGGCACACTGACACCACAGCACATCCCGGCCGATATCCCGCTCAGCGAGCTACTCGGCCAGATCCAGGCCGTAGTGTCGCTACCACTCATCGCCGCCGGCGGGATCGCCACCCCAGGCGCGGTCGCCTCCGCCCTGCGGGCCGGTGCCATCGCAACCGCAGTCGGGACGGTGCTGCTGCGCGCCGACGA
>JAFAXZ010000177.1 GCA_019240665.1 Pseudonocardiales bacterium
AAGGCCGGGGCCGGCGGAAACACCACACTCCCCGAATGCAGCGTGCAAGCTGCCCACCAGCCCGTGCGGCACCGTCACGCCGATGCCCGCCGCAGTGAGCCCAGCCAACACCCAGGCACGCTCGAAGACGGTGATAGGCGTGACCCCCGGCACCGGACCGCTACCACGGTTCTGCACGGCTTCCAGATAACCTCTCGCTTCCTGGCAGCCGGTACGGTCCGGCAGCCAGGCCGCAGTCGCCGCCGGTGAGCAGCCCACCGCGCCGTGCACCGGGTGGACGAAGGGGGCGCCCCGCACCGCGGGGCCGAGCGCCTCCAGTGAATGCAGCAGCTTGGTCGGCAGCGCATGACCTTGGCGCACCAGGTGGCCCAGTCGCGCCAGCAGTCCGGCGTCTACCCCAGGGGGCAGCAGGAAACGATCAGCGCCGCGCCAGCTATCCAGCCCGACCACCGGTTCTGACGCCACCCCGTCCAGGTGCGCGTTGATCTGCGCGACCAGGGCTGGAACCACGATCTCCACTGCGATCGTATCCGGCAGGGCGACCCGCGCATCGGTCCTGAGCCACCCGAACAGCGTTCGCAACCCACGGTCGGCTGCGCTGACCACGGCTGCGTAGTCGAGAGCCGGTCCGTTCCCGCCGTGGCGCCATCGTCGCAGGCTCGTCAGCAACGCCTCTGTGGCGCTCAGGGTCGGGACGAGGCCATAACCATCCGGACCACCCCAGTTACCGTCTCGACGCTGGCTCTGCAAGAGGAACAGCACTCGTTGCGGGTGTCCGGCAAGCCACGGTGCCAGCGTTACCAGGCGAGCGGTCTCGTAGACCGACGGCGAGACCGCTCCGTACGAGTCGGACGACATGTCGGACACGAGAGCGACCACGGCCGCGTTCGTTTCCTCCGTCCGTAGATCATGTGAGCCGATAGCCGCCCCCGACGACGACAAAGGCTGCCTACCACCCGCACGGAGGCCGCCGCGGTAATGACTGAGGTAATGACTGACGAGAACTGTTTGACTACCTAATGTAGTGTTACCTAGTGTAGCATGAAGCCCTTGCGTCAACGACGCCCTGGATGAGTGAGCAGCGCCACAGCACGGTAAACGGTGGCCGGAGGGTCCTACCCGTCGGACGTCCCCCGAGTGCACCCCCGGCTCCCTCGGGCGCCGTTTCTTGACTCGTTCCAGACCGTAACCCGACCGACTACCACACCGAGATCGAGCAGGCGGCCTTCGAGCCAACAACCTCGCGCCCGCATCGGTGCGAACTACAAGCAGCTGCCGGTGAATGTGCCGCAGTCGCCGGTGCACAGCTACAGCAAGGACGGCCCGATGCGGTATCACAAAGTCTCGGACCCGGTGTACGCGCCGAACTCCAAGGGCGGACCGCAGGCTGACACCGCGCGTTACGGTGAGCCGGCTGGGTGGTACACCAGCGGGGAGATGGTGCCCGCCGTTTACACGTTGCACGCGGAGGACAGCGACTGGGGCCAGGCCGGCACCATGGTCCGTGAGGTGCTCGACGACGCGGCCCGCGAGCAGCTGGATGAACAATGCTGGATGAACAATATCGTCGGCCATCTGCTGAAGGGTGTGACCGAGCCGATTCTGCTGCGGGCCTTCGAGTACTGGCGCAACGTGGACAAGGACCTGGGGGACCGGGTCGAGCAGGGTGTTCGCGCCCAGCAGGGCCAGGCCTGACAAGGGGATGTCGACGAGGGCCCGGCATACTGGGGATGCCGGGCCCTCGCGCACCCAGGAGTTGGGGCGCCCCGTCGTAAGGTCAGCAGCCATGGGGCTCACCGTGGTCGGCATCGGTGGTTCGATGCGCGAGGACTCGCAGTCTGAGCGGGCCCTGAGCGTGGTTCTCCAGGGTGCCCGGGTTGCCGGTGCGGAGACCGTCGCGATCACTGGCACGGACCTGATCCTGCCGTTCTACGACCCTGCGGTGCTTGCGCGCAGCGAAGTGGCGCACCGGCTGGTGCAAGCGTTGCGGGAAGCAGACGGCGTGGTGCTGGTCTCACCGGGCTATCACGGCACTGTCTCTGGGCTGGTGAAAAACGCGCTGGACTACGTCGAGGACCTGCGCTCCGATCCCCGACCCTACCTGGACGGGCGGGCGGTCGGCTGCGTGGCTATGGCGCTGGGCTGGCAAGCGACGGTGACCACACTGACCGCGCTGCGCTCGATCGTGCACGCGCTGCGCGGCTGGCCTACGCCGTTGGGCGCGGCGCTGAACTCCGCCGAGGTGAGCTTCGATGACCACGGCGTCCCCTCCGATCCTGCGGTTGACCACACCCTGCGCACGATCGGGGAGCAGGTGGTGCAGTTCGCGCTAGGCCAGGCCACCTGAGCGCGCCCCGCGAGCGAGCGGGTCAGTGCGCTGGGAGGTGTAGCTGCCGCAGGATGCTGCTCAGGTCAGCCAGCTGGTCGGTGGCGGTGGTGGCCCAGTGCTGCAGGACGTCGGCGGTGGCAAGCGCAAGGTCCGGCGGTAGGCGCTGAGCGTCCAGGGTGCTGGCAACCTCGCGCATCTCCGGCGCCCAGCGCCAGGCTCGGGCGGCAACACTGGGCAGGAAATCCCGGTTGGCGAGGATGTCGCGGGGCATCCGCTGTGCCTCGATCAACAGGGTGTCCGTGATGCCGTGATCGTCAGCCAGGGCGTGCGCGAGGGCGGCGGCGATGCGGCTGGTTCGCTGGAAACAGGCGAAGGCCATCTTCAGCGCGCTGGCTTGCCCCGGGTGTTCCCCGAGAATGACTGCTTCGACCACCGTGCCGACGAACAGCTCCGCAACCCGGCTGCTTGCGGTAGGGGCTCCAGCAAGGTACAGCCGGGCGGGTGGTTGCCCGCCGGGCGGTGACCCGAAGAAGCACCCGTCCATGACGGCCGCTCCCGCTTCGGTGAGCCGGGCGGTGATCCGATGCAGGCACGCGGGGCTGATCGCATTCGCCTCGACATAGATACCGCGGTACCCGATTCCGGCGACTGTGGTAGCGATCTCCTCGGCCACCGCGGGTGGGCAGATCGACACGACAATCTCGCTGTCTGCCAGCAGTTGCCC
>JAFAXZ010000235.1 GCA_019240665.1 Pseudonocardiales bacterium
TGATAACCCACCGCGGAAGGCAACCGTCCCAGCAGGGTGGAGACCTCCGAGCCGGCCTGGGTGAACCGGAAGATGTTGTCAATGAACAGCAGCACGTCCTGGTTCATCTCATCGCGGAAGTACTCCGCCATGGTTAGCGCGGACAACCCGACCCGCATCCGGGTGCCGGGCGGTTCGTCCATCTGACCGAAAACCAGCGCGGTGTCCTTGAGGACGCCAGCCTCCTGCATCTCTAGGAACAGGTCGTTGCCCTCCCGCGTGCGCTCGCCCACCCCGGCGAACACCGACGTCCCCCCGAAGTTCCGGGCCACCCGAATGATCATCTCCTGGATGAGCACCGTCTTGCCCACCCCGGCACCACCAAACAAACCGATCTTGCCACCCTGCACGTACGGGGTGAGCAGATCGATGACCTTCAATCCGGTCTCGAGCATCTCGGTCTTGCCCTCGAGCTGGTCGAACGCTGGCGGATCACGGTGAATCTCCCAGCGGTCCCCGGTGAACTGGGTCCCCGGGGCGTCCAGGCACTCGCCCAGCATGTTGAACACGTGGCCCTTGACCTGATCGCCGACCGGTACCGAGATCGCCGACCCGGTATCGGTCACCGGCGCGCCCCGGACCAGACCGTCCGCGGGCTGCATCGCGATGGCGCGCACGGTGTTGTCCCCGAGGTGCTGGGCGACCTCCAGTGTCATCGTCTTGCGGAGCGCTTCCAGCTCGATCTCCACCGTCAGCGCGTTGAACAGCTGAGGCATCTGATCGGCCGGAAACTCCACGTCCACCACGGGCCCGGTAACCCGCACCACGCGACCGATTCCTGCTTCGGAGGTGGAGTCAGCAACAGTCGACTTCTCGGTTGTGCTCATCTTTCGCTCTCACTCCCCACGGCGGACAGCGCTTCGGCGCCGCCGACGATCTCGCTGATCTCCTGGGTGATCATGCCCTGGCGGGCTTGGTTGGCCTGACGGGTGAGGTCCTGGATCAGATCGGTGGCATTGTCCGTGGCCGCCTGCATCGCCTGGCGGCGGGCGGCCTGCTCCGATGCCGCGGCCTCCAGCAGCGCCGCGTAAATCCTGGTGTTGATGTACTTGGGCAGCAGGTGAGCGAGAAGCTCCTCGGCGTCCGGCTCGAACTCATACAGCGGTGCCGGGCCCTCCGAGCGCGGCCGCTGATCTTGGCTGCGCCCGTCGCCGGGCTCGTTGTCCTCGACGTACTCCACCTCCAGCGGCGCGATCCGGCGCGCCTGGGGAGTCTGGGTCAGCATCGATCGGAACTCGGTGTAGACGATGTGCAGCTCGTCCACGCCTGGTACGCCGTCCGGTCCCGGGTCCGGTGACGGACCAGCGCCCTCGTCGGCGCCCGCGAGGAACGCACGCACCAGCGTGTTGCCAGCCCTCGCCGCGTCGTCATAGGTGGGTTGTTCAGAAAACCCGGTCCAGGACTGTTCGATCGGCCGTCCCCGGAACGTGTAGTAGCTCACCGCTTTGCGACCGATCAGGTACAGCGTCACTGATTTGCCTTCATCGCGCAGCAGCGCGTGCAGTTCCTCGGCGGCCCTGAGCAGGTTGGCGTTGTAGCCACCGCACAGCCCCCGGTCGCTGGTCACCACCAGCACCGCCGCCCGGCTCGGATTCTCTCGCTGCACCAGCAGCGGGTGGTCCAGGGTGCCGGCAGCGCTGGCGAGCGCGGAGAGCACCTTGGTGATCTCCTGTGCATACGGCCGGGATGCCTCGACCCGGGCCTGGGCCCGAGCGATCCGCGAGGTGGCGATGAGTTCCATTGCCTTAGTGATCTTCTTCGTGGACTGGACCGAGCGGATCCGCCGACGGAGGACTCTGAGCTGCGCTGCCATGATCGTGTCACTTCGTCGGGTTGCTTGTTGGGGCCCGCTTGGTGACCTTGACTGACTCGCGCTCGACCTCGTCGGCGTCCATCGCCTCGGCCTCGTCGTCCAGCCCCGCATCCAGGGCCGAGTCATCTGCCGTGGTGAACTGCTTCTTGAACGCCGTTACCGCGTCCACCACCTGCTGCTCGGTGTCCTCGCTGAACTGCTTGGTCTCCCGAATCGTGTCGAGAATGCCCTGGTGGTGCCTGCGGACAGTGGTGAGGAAGTCCGACTCGAAACGCCGGACGTCGTCCACCGCCACGTCGTCCAGGTGACCCCCAGTCCCGAGGAAGATCGACACGACCTGCTCCTCGACTGGCATCGGCGCGTACTGCCCCTGCTTGAGTAGCTCGGTCAGCCGGGCGCCGCGCTCGAGTTGGCGTCGCGAGGTGGCGTCCAGGTTCTCCGCGCCGAACGCCGCGAACGCTTCCAGCTCCCGGTACTGCGACAGCTCTAGACGCAGCGTGCCACCGACCGACTTCATGGCCTTGATCTGCGCATTACCGCCAACCCGGGACACCGACACACCGACGTTGATCGCCGGCCGGACACCCTGGTTGAACAGATCGGACTCAAAGAAACACTGACCGTCGGTGATGGAAATGACATTGGTCGGGATGTAGGCGGAGATGTCGTTGGCCTTGGTCTCGATGATCGGCAGACCGGTCAGCGAGCCCCCGCCCAGCTCGTCGGACAGTTTGGCGCAGCGCTCCAGCAACCGCGAGTGCAGGTAGAACACGTCACCCGGGTACGCCTCCCTACCCGGTGGACGGCGCAGCAGCAGCGAGATAGCCCGGTAGGCCTCAGCCTGCTTGGACAGGTCGTCAAAGATGATCAGAACGTGCTTACCCTGGTACATCCAGTGCTGGCCGATCGCCGAGCCAGTGTAAGGCGCAAGCCACTTGTAGCCGGCCGAATCGGATGCCGGCGCCGCCACGATGGTGGTGTACTCCAGTGCGCCGGTATCCTGCAGGGTCTGGCGGACCGCAGCGATCGTGGTGCCCTTCTGACCGACCGCCACGTAAATGCAGCGCACCTGTTTGGCCGGGTCGCCGGTCGCCCAGTTCGCTTTCTGGTTGATGATGGTGTCGATACACACCGCAGTCTTGCCGGTCTTTCGGTCACCGATGATGAGCTGGCGCTGGCCACGACCGATCGGGGTCTGCGAGTCGATCGCCTTGATGCCCGTCTGCAGCGGCTCCTTCACCGGCTGCCGGTCGATCACCGAGGGCGCCTGCAGCTCAAGTACCCGCTGTGCGTCGGGGACGATGTCGCCCAGGCCGTCGAGCGGGATGCCCAGCGGGTCCACCACCCGGCCCAGGAAGTTGTCCCCGACCGGCGCCGACAGGATCCTTCCGGTGCGCCTGACCTCCTGGCCCTCCTCGATGGTCTCGAAGTTGCCCAGGATGACTGCGTCGATCTCCTGTACATCGAGGTTGAGCCCTACACCGAGCACACCGCCAGGGAAGTCCAGCAGTTCATTGGTCATCGCCGAGGGCAGTCCCTCGACCCGGGCGATGCCGTCACCGCA
>JAFAXZ010000327.1 GCA_019240665.1 Pseudonocardiales bacterium
CGCCGACACCGACAGCGGGGAAGCACTGCCCCTGTTGGCGTTCACCTTGGCCCAGCTCGCCAACGGGGTCGCCCGCGATGGGCAGCTGTCCCAGCAACGCTACAACCAGCTCGGAGGTGTGCAGGGAGCGCTGGCCCGGCAAGCTGACGCGGCCCTGGTCGAGGCGACCGCGGCCAGTGGCCGGCGCCGCGAGGAGGTCATTGCCGGGTTACTGCGGTTGGTCACCGTGGATGAGCAAGGTCGTCCCACCCGGTGGCGAGTCTCCCGCGATAAGTTGCCCGAGCCGGTGACCCGAGAGCTGGACGCCTTTGTCGCGCGACGGCTGGTGACCACAGACACCGACAACGGCAGCGTGGTCATAGAGGTAGTCCACGAAGCATTTTTGTCCGCATGGCCCCCACTGGCCCAGGCCATCGAGGTGAACGCGTCGGCACTGCGGGTCCGCCGCGCCGTCGAGCAGGCCGCGACCGAATGGGACAAAGAGAATCGCCCACCGGCCCGGCTGTGGGAACGCGGCC
The DNA here is from genome assembly GCA_019240665.1 of Pseudonocardiales bacterium. Lineage (GTDB taxonomy): Bacteria > Actinomycetota > Actinomycetes > Mycobacteriales > Pseudonocardiaceae. The sequence continues at coordinate 519 of JAFAXZ010000327.1, forward strand.
AACTCGCCGTTGTCCTGGCCGACACCGGCGCCCGCCGCCACGCCCGCGACCCGGTCACCGACCGCGTTGATCTCAGCCCGACGGCCCGTGACTTCCTGCGCACCAGCATCCGCCGCGACCGCCGGCGGCGGGGGCGAGCCATCATCGTCTTGTCGGTACTGCTCATCCTCGCTGTGGTGGCAGCGGGCATCGCCGTTGTTGCCCAGCGCTCCGCGGAGCAAGAACGCAATGTCGCGGTGTCCCAACGGGTCGCTGCCCAGGCCCTGGAGCTGCGCACCACAAACCCAGCTTTGGCCGCCCAACTCGGCTTGGCCGCGTACCGGCTTGTTCCCACCGCGGAAGCTCGCGGCAGTCTGCTCAGCACGGTCGCCAATCCCGACGTCACCCGACTGACCGGCCACACCAGCGCCGTCAAAGGGGTGGCCTTCAGCCCCGACGGGCATACCCTGGCCACCGCCAGCACCGACAAGACCGTGCGGTTGTGGGAAACCAATGTCGACAGTGTCGTCGCCAGAATCTGTCGCACCACGCTCCCGATCACCCGAAACGAGTGGAACCAATACCTGCCCGGATTGCCGTATCAGTCCCCATGCCCGTGAGCTACCCGATAGTGCCAACGACGCCTGGTCCTAGGCCGGCATGGGCGGGCGGCGGTGATCACTGCGCCTCGTACACCCGGCGGGCGAGTGTGACGAACTGGTCCTCCGGATCCTTGAGGAGGCCGTGCATCATGGCCACGACCGGGCATGGCCACGCCGACGTGCAGGTCCGGCAATCACCGTTCGGCCGCATCTGGTGGTCCAGCAGCAGCCCGCGCAGCACGAGCACCAGATGGGGAATCACCTCACGCGCGGTGTCGATATCCTCCTGGTCCCAGTCCTGGTAGCTGAGCGACGAGGACTCCGCGTCGTCCAGACGCTGGCAGAGGTCCTGGCGCAGGAGCTCGAAGGCGTCGGCGATCGCTGGTGCGAGAGTGTCCATCGGGTATCTCTCCGGTCCGGGTCGGGTGCGGCAAGGCCCGCCGCCCCGCCAGTGCATAGACAACTCGAATGGCCCGGGGACATACAAGTCACGTTCGGACAAGTTGCTCGCTTTCCTGCCGGGCAGGCCGTAGGGTGCCGGCGGGAGGTCACCATGCGCGATCGCGAGCCGACGATCCGTAGCCGAGAGCTGGGCGAGGGGCTGCGCCGGGCGATGGAGCGGGCCGGGCTGGACCAGAAGGGTGCCGCCCAGAAGCTCGGCTGGTCGCAGAGCCGGGTGTCGCGGCTGCTGTCCGGCAAGCGCGGCGGCACCGAGGTGGACGTCTCGGCGTTCCTCGCGGTGGTCCAGGTGACCGGCGCCGAGCGGGACCGGCTGCTGGGGATCTGCCGGGAGCAGAACACCCCCGGCTGGCTGCAACAGCACGGCAGTCGGCTGCCTAAGCAGCTGCGCACCCTGATCGACCACGAGAACAAGGCGGTGTCGATCGACGTCTTCGAGCCGACGCTGGTGCCCGGCCTGTTGCAGACCACCGACTATGCCCGCGCGCAGACCCGGGAGGGGGGCATGATCCCGGCGGAGGAGATCGAGGACCGGGTGGCCGCCCGGCTGGGCCGCCAGGGCCTGTTCGGCCGGGAGCGCCCGGCCCGGTTCAGCTTCTTCATCCACGAGTTCGTGCTGCGGCTGCCGGTGGGCGGGCCGGCGGTGATGCGGGAGCAGCTGGCGCACCTGGTGCGCAAGGCGACCCGCCCGTACCTGAGCCTGCGGGTGGTGCCGGCCGCGCTCGGCGGGCACGCCGCGGCGGCGGGAGCGTTCACGCTCATGGAGTTCGCCGAGTTCCGCCCGGTGGTCTACCTGGAGGCCGAGACCACCACCCTGTTCCTGGAGAAGCCCGAGGAGATCGCCGCCTACCGGCGCATCCTGGGGTCACTGGCCCGGACCGCGCTGGGCGAGAGAGAATCAACGGAGCTGATTGCCACCCTGGCAACCGAGCTCTACGCGGATCGAGAGGATCATGATGACCGCCCCTGAGCCGGACGGGATTGTCTGGCAGAAAAGCAGCTACAGCTGCTCCAACGGTGGCTGTGTCGAGGTCGGCTGGCGCACCAGCAGCTACTGCGCCGCCAACGGCAACTGCGTGCAGGTCGCGCCCGCGCCGGCGCGGGTGCTGGTGCGCGACTCCAAGGACCCCGAAGGCCTCGCGCTGGCCGTTCCCACCCCCGCCTGGCGTAGCTTTCTGCGCACCCTCACCCCCTGAGACGCACCTCGTCAGGCCCGTGGCAGTGCGGCC
>JAFAXZ010000198.1 GCA_019240665.1 Pseudonocardiales bacterium
GGACGGTGCGCTCACCATGCAGCTGCTGAAGGGCCTTACCGGCACGCCGGTGCTCTTCGCCGACGTGCGGCACTACCACGCCGACCGCGACATCTGGGACCTGTGCAACTCCGGGCAGCACGCCACTTGGTTCGCCGCGCGCAGTGAGGATCCGGCGGAGAACCTGCGCGCGGTGCACTTCTATCCTGAGGTTTTCTACTTCCCCGCCGGTGGCGCCTCAGTGTCGTTCTTCGCCGCGCCTGGGCGCGCCACCTTTGCCCGGTTGACCCGGATCGGGGGGAGGTACCGGATGCACGTTGCCTGCGGCGGATTCGAGTCCTACGACCCCGCGACCAACGAGGCACTGGCTCGGCAGTCGACGTTTGAGTGGCCCCACGCGTTCGCTCGGCTGGAGGTCGAGGCCGAGGAGTTCCTGTCCACGTTCGGGGCCAACCACATCCATGCTGTGCCCGGCGAGCACGTCGCCGAACTGCGCACGGTGTGCCACCTGCTCGGCATCGAGTGGGCCGGGCTCGGCGGGGCTCGATGAGCTCGCTGCTGCTCGGGGTCGACATCGGCACCGCCAGCTCCAAAGGCGTGCTGGTACACGCCGACGGCACCGTCGTCGCGACCGCGACCCGAACCCACGAGGTCTCCATGCCACGCCCCGGCTGGGTGGAGCACGACGCGCAGGCGGTGTGGTGGGCGGACTTCGCGGCGATCAGCAAGGAACTCACGGCGACGGTGCGCGAACCCCTCGCCGCGGTCGGCGTCAGTGGCCTGGGTCCCTGCCTGCTCCCGGTGGACAGCGAAGATCGGCCCCTTCGGCCGGCGATCCTCTATGGTGTGGACACCCGCGCCCGGGTGGAGATCGAGAAGCTGACCCAGGCGCTGGGCAAGGAGACCATCCTGGACCGCTGCGGGTCGGTGCTCACCTCGCAAGCAGTCGGACCCAAGCTGGCGTGGTTGCGTACGAATGAACCTGAAACCTGGGCAGTTACCCGCCGCTTCCTGATGGCGAGCAGCTTCGTCGTGCGCCGGCTCACCGGCAGCTACGTCCTCGACCATCACTCGGCGAGCCAGTGCACCCCGATGTACGACCCAGTCGAGCACCGTTGGATCGGGGACTGGACCGAGCTCGTCGCTCCCGGACTCGAGCTGCCAGAGCTGTGCTGGCCCTCGGATGTGGTCGGAGAGGTGCACGGCAGCGCCGCCGATGAGACCGGCATTCCAGCGGGTACGCCTGTGGTGGCGGGCACGATCGACGCCTGGGCGGAGGCCACCAGCGTCGGCGTCATGGCGCCCGGCGATGTCATGCTGATGTACGGAACGACCATGTTCCTGGTCGAGGTGCTGGACCGTCCGCGCCGAAGCCCGGATCTGTGGGGCACTGTGGGCACGTTTCCCGGCACCCACAACTTCGCTGCCGGAATGGCGACCTCGGGCGCGATCACCGAATGGATCCGCAAGCTCACCAAGGAAGCCTCGTTCGATCCGCTCGTCGCGCAAGCCCAGCAGTCGCCACCCGGTTCACACGGCTTGCTCATGTTGCCCTACTTCGCTGGCGAGCGAACGCCGCTGTTCGACCCGGACGCCCGCGGCATACTGGCCGGGCTGACCCTGCGCCACAACCAGGGGGACATCTACCGGGCGGCGCTGGAGGCAACGGCCTACGGGGTACGGCACAACCTGCAAGCGATGCGCGACGCTGGCGGGCAGGACCGCCGCCTGGTTGCGGTGGGCGGCGGCACCAGGGGCAGGCTGTGGACACAGATCGTCTCCGACGTGCTGGACGCCCCGCAGCAGCTGCCGCGCCAGACCATAGGCGCGTGCCTGGGCGATGCGCTGCTCGCCGCTATCGGGATCGGTGCCATCGAGAGAGGGGACTCACCGGAGGCGACCCAGTGGAACCCCATCTCGGCCACCACCGAGCCGCACCCCGAGTCCGCTGCGGTCTACAAGCGCTTCTACACCCTCTACCGGGAGCTGTACCCAAGCACCAAGAAGATCGCTCACGCACTCGCCCGAGAACAGAGCCTCCACCACATGGCAGACGTGGCCACCACAGAACCACAGACTCCCCACCGAACCACAGGCTGCTGATGGTTGCGTCCTTGTTTCGGGCCCGGGTGAGCACGCGACGGGTATATGCCTTGGGTGCGTTGGCGGCCGTGCTGTTCGGTTATGACAATGGCATCATCGGGGCCGCGATCTTGTTCATCCCGCGCGATCTGCCTCTCACGCCCTCGTTGAAGGGCGCTGTGGTGAGCATCGCGGTGGTCGGGGCGATGGTGGGTGCTTTGGGTAGTGGTCCGGTGGCCGATCGTCAAGGACGACAGCGGGTTCTGCTGGCTGCCGGGGTGGTATTCACCGTCGGAGCTCTGGGGGCCGGCGCAGCTGCGAGTGTCGCCATGCTGATGCTGTTCCGCTTCATCCTGGGATTGGGTATCGGTATCGCGTCGGTGGTGGTGCCCTTTTACCTGGCCGAGATGGCGCCTGCCCGGGACCGCGGCGTGATCACTTCCCTGAACCAGTACATGATCATCGTGGGGACGGCCCTGGCGGCGGCCGTCGGCTATCTCCTGGCCTTTACCGGCTCCTGGCGGTGGATGGTGCTCATCGGCGTGTTTCCCGCGGTCGTGCTGATGGTCGGCATGCTCGCCATGCCCGACACGCCGCGATCACTGGTACGGCGGGGACAAGGTGACCGTGCACGCGCGGTCCTGGTGGGCCTGCGCGGTGATACCGCCCTGGCCGAGCAAGAGTTCACCGAGATCATGGCACTGCAACGGCAGCAGCATGACATGCGCACCGGCGCCCGCCTGTCCGCGCCCTGGGCGCGCCGGCTGCTGTTCCTGGGCGCGCTGCTGGCCATCTTCCAGCAGATCACCGGAATCGGCACGATCGTGTACGTACCGAGCGTGCTCGCCGGTTTCGGGGTGTCCACACTCACCGCGTTACTGTTCGGCTTTCTCAATGGGCTGCTGAACATCCTGACCATCGCCCTCATCGTCCAGGCGAAGGTCGTGGACCGGCGAGGCCGCAAACCCGTCCTGCTGGCCGGTCTGGTAGGCATGTCGGCCAGCTTGTTCGCTGTCGGTGCGGCGGCGCTGATCCTCCCGGTCCACTCCAGTGCGCTGTTCGTCATCGCAGTGGTGGCGTTCGTGGTGTTCACCAACACCTTCTCCGCCACCTGGGGCCCGGTGCTGTGGGTGATGCTGGCCGAGATCTTTCCGCTCGCCACCCGGGGAACAGCGATGGCGATCGCCACCCTGTTCAACTGGCTGGCTGCCTTCTTCGTGTCACTGACCTTCCCCGCTCTCACCGCACGGGCCGGCCCGGGCATTGTCTTTATCGCCTACGCCGCCGTCGGCGTGGTGATCTTTCCGATCGTGTGGTGGATGGTGCCGGAAACCAAGGAACGCAGCCTGGAATCACTGGAAGCGGCGTTTCGCAACGGCACACGGATCCGGCTGACCGAGCCCATCACGACCACGCCCACCGCCGCAGACACAGGAGGTAGGACATGACCGTTAACTACGGCCCGTACGGTTCAAGCCTGAGAGACCTGCCGCGACTGCGTCACACCC
>JAFAXZ010000144.1 GCA_019240665.1 Pseudonocardiales bacterium
GCCTTGGCCGCCCGGTATAGCGCATGTTGCAAGGCACGAACCGGATCCGCAGGCGCGGATCCCCCAGCGGCGGAACTAGCCACTACAGGACTCACCGGGCCCCTCCAAGTCAGACACAACGCATCGACGAAGCAGCGGCCCTTCCCTCCCCGGCGGTTCTGTTGTCCGCTCGGCTCAAGCAGTACTATGGCCGCCTCCCACACCCACCCAGCACACACCCACTTCCCGGACTACCGGTTATAAGGCACGTCGCTTCCGATGACATTATCCGCAGATCACCGGGCCGGGGAGGGCCTCTCCAGTTCCCGTCGCCACTATCGATACGTTCCGAGCCCCATACGCCGGGGAGTCCTTGGGCACCTGCACTTCCAGGTCTTCAGTGCCTTCCGTGGCCTTCGCCCTGATGGAGGGGGCTCGACACTCCCTGATCCCCACCAAAAAAGTGGGTTACCTTAACGACGCCGCAGGCTTCGCGTCATGCTACGGACCGCATCCTCGCTCCCCCTTTTACAGGGCTTTTGACACTGGGCTTCGACGCCGGACGTTTCCCTCCGACGCCGCCAGTCTGCTACCGGGCCTCCTGGCAGCTACCCGGACCGGACTCACACCGGCAAGCGACGACGAACTGACGAACCCAAGGATCAGCCACTAATTCTTAACCCACAGCCTCTCCTCTCGTTCTGCTGGACGCACTCCAGAATCGGAATGCACAGCCCCGCCACCTTCGAGACCCTCCACACCGAGTCAGACGAAGATCACTTGGGGTCAGATCAAGATCACTGACCCCACACCGGAGGTGTCCGCGCTACGGGGGGAACCTCAGGCATTGTCAGGTTGTTTGGCGGTTGAGGTGGCTGGACGTCTTGGCCCGGGAAGTGTGATGTAGTGCCTGTGGTTAGGCGGCGGTGTGCAGCCCGACGACCTCGTTCCAAGCGGTGAATCGGGTGTTCATCTCGTGTCGGGGCACCGTCAACTTGGTCGTCTGCCTCGTGGCTGGGAGGATCGCCGAGTTGTTCGCGGTGAGGTCAGGGTCATCGTCAAAGTCGTGTCGTGGTGATCACCTCCTCCCTTGCTCGCTGGTCAGACGCCCAGGAGTGTGAGGACTTGGTCTAGGCGACGGCTCATTTTCTCGGTGGCTTGTTTGATGTTGGTCCAGCCGGCGAGTCGGAGGAGGCTGATCGCGATGTTTCTCATGGCGGCCATGACTTGCGGGGATGAGCCGGTCCGGACTTGGGATCGGTCTTCGTCGAAGGTGACGTCGCGGACGTGGTGCTCGCGGTTTTCTATTCTCCAATGGCCGCGGTTGAAGGCGAGGACGTCGGCGGGGTTGGCCTGGTAGGCCCGGCGCTCGGGTACGTGTCCCCCGGCCCAAACTAGAGCGTTTTCCGCAGGTCAAGACGTTGGAAATATTGAGCGCCGGGCTATGAGATGACCATCCCTGGAGTTATTTCTCGCATGCCGCTGACCAGGGACATCAGTCCAGTTTGGGGCTGGTGGCACGGACCCGAGCGTTGGGTTTCCGGTGGGTTCAGCCGGATCGGAGCGGTTTCAGCGGGAACTCACGGTGTCTTGGCGTGTGATGGTCCGAAATGCGGTGGGTTCGTGGGAAGTCTGTTGGTGGTGGGGGGTTCACTGATCAACTGGTTGCTCGAGTTCGTTGCTGAGCAGGTGTTCGGCCACGGTGGTGTAGCGGGTGGCTGTGGTGTGGGAGATGTTGAAGACGAGCGAGAGGTGCAGCGGGTCGGGGCATGCTGTCAGGGCTTCGTGGAGGATGCGGTCGGCTCGGATGCGGTCGATGCTGAAACCGTTGCGGCCCAGGTGGAAACGGACGTATGGCCCGCTGACGGGTCCAGTGCCGAGCACGGTTTTGGTGTTGACGAGCACGTGGGGGTTGGGGGTGCGTGGCCAGGTGGCGCGGCGGTGCTCCAGCCAGGCCCGCAGTGCCCGGTAACTCAGCTCGCCGAGGCGCTGATGGTGCCCGTCGAGGGTGATGCGCCGGTTGGGTAGGTCCAGGTCGTCGAGGGTGAGATGTCGGATGGTGGTGGTTCGGGCGGCGTGCTCGGCGGCGAGGGCGATGGCAAGCCGTTGCGTGGGGCTGGCGGCGAGCTTCTCGATGGCGCGGATCTCGGTGTCCGTCATCGGAATCAGGTCAGGGTCGATGCGGTGGGCCTTGAGACCGGTGGTCGGGTTGGTGAAGATCAGTCCGCGTTTCTTGGCGAAGTGGAATAGTGACCGCAAGGCGCACACGGCGTTATTGCGGGGGTAGCCCCGCAGCGGATCGAGCGCGGCGTGGATATCGGTGGTGGTGACTTCCCGGAGATGGCTGTATTCCCTGGCCCAGCCTTCGAGGATCGGGCGGAGTGAGCTGAAATACGTATACAGGGTGGCCTGGGAGCGAGGCTTGGTGCGGGCGTCGCCGTCGAGGAGCACGAGGAGCCAGCGGCGCACCGGCTCGGCGAATCCCGGCGCCAGGTTGTTGGTGTTGCGGTCGATCCAGTTTTTGATGGCCGGAGTGGTGTCATCCTCGAGCAGGTCGAGGTCGGTGAGCACTTCGGTGAGGCGGGGTGTGGAAACGTGGCGGTGTGTTCGCGTGCGGATTTCGCTGAGCGGGACGCGTGTACCGGCGGGCCGGCCAGCCAGTACCGTGGTCAGCCCGTCGAGCACACAGCGAGTCGAGGAACGATCCCAGCCGTGTGCCTCGCCGAGTTGCTGGGCACGCACCGCTGCGGCGTGCAGGACCGCCTCGCTGGAGAGCAACGCGGGGTGCTGCCATTTCGGCGGTGGCAGCTGCCCGGCCTTGCGGCGGTAGTACGACGCCAGCGCCGAGCAGTTGTTGGTGCAGTACTGGCGATCCCGGCGGCTGGATACGGGCAGCGGTGTGTCGCAGTACGCGCAGTTCATCGCGGCGGCATCGACCTGCCCGTGCGGGCACGTGGGGTAACAGCGTGGGCCTCGCCGACGGCGGCCGTCGTGTCTTCGGTGGCCGGTGTGGGCTGAGCCACGGTGTTCGGCTCCGGGATCAGCAGCTCCTCCACACCGCAGCCGAGCACCGTACAGATGACGTCGAGGTCGTGGAGTTTGACGACGTTGGGGTTACCCGACCACAGACCGGACATCTTGCCCGCGCTGATCACCAGGCCGCGTTCGGCGAGCATCCGCTGACATTCGCTGGCTTTCCAGATGCCGCGGTTGGCTGCGGCCAGGCGTAGATTCCATTTCATTGAGCCAGTCCTTTCCACCGGTCGGCGACCCGGCGTTGTCCGGTGACCCAGGCATCTTCGACGTGAGTGGCGTGGACGTGGATGTACCTGGCCGTCGTGGCAGTCCAGGAATGTCCGAGTAATTCCTGGATCGCGAACAGGTTCATCCCGCCGAGGTAAAGCTGGGAGGCACAGAAATGCCGCAGTACATGCGGAGTCAGCTTCTCGTTCCAGGTAGGCAGGTGCTGTTTTGCCGCATCGGCCAGCGAGCGACGGAACACCTCCGCGGTAGCGCGCGTTCCTGTCCCGTCGGTGTTTTTGCGTTCGGAGGGGAATAATGGCACCGCGTGGCCAGCGGGGTCGATGTTGAACAGGCCCAGCACGTCCTCGATGAACCAGCGCAGGCTGCGGTCGGAGCCGTTAATCAGCGGCACCAGCCGCGGCCTGGGACCCTTCCGGCGTGATCCCTTGCCATGACGGACGTTCAGCTTGCCGAACCGCCCCAGCTCCCAGCGCACGTCGTCCAGGTCGAGCATTCTCGCCTCGTTGATGCGCAGCCCGACATCGGCGGCCAGCCGAGCGACGGCGTAGTTGCGTGCACTCGGGGCGAACTTGCGGCAGGTGACCAACTCCTCGCGCCATCCGGCGAACAGCTGCTCGATCTCCTCGGCACTCGGCGGAATGCGCAGCTGCGCATCAACCCAGGCACGTGGCCGGTTGATCTCATCCAGCGGGCACTCCACGACGCGGCCGGTGAGGTTGTACAGCTCAACCTTGTGCCGCAGCTCCATTTTCCGGATTACGGATTTTCGTATCTTGTTGTTGGGTGAGTGTGTGTTCATGGATGTCTCGCGGGTACGCCGGTGGTGCTGTCAACGGGAAGTGGGGATGATTGGCATCCCGAGGTCTGTGGTCCTGTTACTTCGGTTGGTGCGTATGCGTTCCATGCTGCGGTCGAGGTTGGTGAGCTTGCTTTTGGCGGCTTCGAGGCTGACCTGTAGACCTTGGACTTCGCCGAGCCAGCCGTTCATGCGGGCCTCGGCGATCCGGTCAGTCAGGTTTCGGATGATCTCGATGAGGCGAGGCCGCTGGGTCGGCGACATCCTCAGCATCGGGCACCGAATACAAGAATGCTCATGTTGACACGGAGAACCGTATGGTCGCCCGCAGGTGCCCAATTCCAGCTTACGAACCTGGAAATGCTGCTGGAACTCCAACCATTCTTGTTCGGTGGGCTCACGGTATTCCTCGATCGGCCGAGTGGCCCGGCGCTTGTCGAGGAATGACCGGTAGGAGCGGATCAGCTCTTCCTGGAACACGGCCATATAGGCTTCCGTGGTAGTCAGGCTCTTGTGACCGAGCAACCGAGCGGTGATGTGGACGGGAAGCCCGCCGGTCACGGCCGCGGTGGTAAACATTCTCCTGAAGTCATGCGGACGGTAGACCAGCGGCTGGCCGAGAGCATCTCGAAGCCCGGTAGCGACCAGAACCGTGTTGATTAGCTTGTAGACCGTGCCCGCGCTTATCACCTCGCGTCGGGCACCGAGAGCGCGTTGGAAAAGGTGCGGTAAGGGCGGTCCGGTGATTCGCTCGTGCGCGTCGTAACGAGCAACGAGAGGAACCACGCCCGCATTGGCGTTACGAAGCCTGGTGATCACGGTGGCCAGAACGCTGGCCAATTCAGGACTGATCAACAGCAGTCGTTCCTCATTACTTTTTGAGGGCACGATCTGCAACAGGGGCACGACTTCGCCAGTGTCGGGCAGCTTGTAGGACACCAGCGCCAGATGAGTGATCTCTAACAACTCTTCCAGGCGAACACCCGAGTGACGTAAAACCTCGATGATGGCCCACGCCCAAAACGCCTCGTCTTTCCGACGAGTGAGGTTGATCGTTTCGCCAGTGGTCAGGTTTTCCACTCCGACGGAGAGATTACCTCGGTTGCGTGGTGTCTTGGTGGCGCTCTTCCAGGCGATTCGGCGGTAGCGGTGACCAGCGTAGTCGAATACCTCACCTGGCGCGCACTCGTTCGCTGCGTCCAGCAGCTCGGTGACTTCAGCGCGGCAGCGTTCGGCGGTGTCGGCCAGCACAGGAAGGTGCGGAAGCCGATCGCGGGTCCGTTGGTGCATCGCGGCTTGGCGTTTCTTCTTGACCTTCTCGTATCCCTGGGTGTCGCTCTTGCGCACCGCGCTGGGCACAGCCCAGGGCACCCAACTCGGGTCTTCCAACGCCCATTGCTGGATGTCGAGATAGAACGCCCGCACTCGCATCAGGATGCGGTAGATGTCCTGGCGAGGTCTCCTCGCGCCGTCCGCCGCGGTGACGAAGCATAGGCGTTCCCTCCATGCCTGGGCGACCTCATCCGGCAGATGCAGCGTGTCGATGCCGGGGTGGTGCTTCTCAAGGTCAGCCCAAAAACTGCCGGCCAGGACACCGGCCAGGTTGCTCAGAGAGTTGTAATCCAACGCCGGGCGGCGTTCGTCGAGGTAGCGGACGAGAAGATCCCGGATGGGCCGACAGCGGATGTCGTAGTCATCGATCAGCTCGGCGGTCGTTCGTTGGCCGCGACGCAGCGCGGCACGCAGCGTGGTGGCCGGTGGGATGACGCCCATCACGCTGAGCAGCTCCCACGCCATGGGCAGGCCGGGGATCTCTCTGCGGCGGGAGCGGCCATGCCTGCTCCAGGCGAACACTTCCAGCAGGTCATCGGCGACCAGCTGATCGACGTCCTTGCCGGTGTGGAGCACGATCTTACTAATCACGCGCAAGGCATGGCCTCGGTCGCGGTCACCAAGACCACGTTCGATCGCGGCCTGCTCGATGACAGCGAATACCTCGGGTCGCATGATCTCCTGTACCCAGTCGAACAGGCGAGTCGACTGGTAGCGGGTCAGGAAGTCATAGCTGGGCAACACGACGCGACATAGCAGCAGGCAGGCCAGCCCGCTGATGTGCTCTTGCCGTTGAGTCCTCATTGAGCGACCGTCGCCAGGGACCAACGTGTCAACCCAGGTCAAATCCGTGTCAGCGCCCGCGGCGACCCATCGCTCCTGCCAACCCGCGCCGGGCATGGTGAGCAACCAACTCAGAATGGCGCGGGCACCCCTGATCCTGCTGTTGCCCTCTCCGGGAACAAGCGGCCAGATTGATAGCCGCGGCAGCAGAGCGAGGATGGCCTCGGCCGACAGGTGATCTACCGGTCCGACGAAGCGCCGATCCAGCAAATGCTCGTGAGCGTTCAGGTGGTGCTTGATGCGGCGTGTGTCTGATGCAAGGGCCGTGGGCGTCACTGTGGCTGTCCTCCAAACAGCACCGACAGATCCGCGTCGTCATAGCCGACCGCGGGCACGGGCGCGGGTTGCTGGGCCCGCCGCTCGTGTTCAACCAGGTGCTGCTGAACGCGTCGGATCACCTTCGCCTCGTCTTCGACCAGGTACACATCCGCGGTGGTGGATAGGTGAGTGTGTCCGAGGATCGTTTGCACGTCTCGCATGGACAGTGCCTCATCGCGGCTCATCCTGATCGCGGCAGTGTGACGCAAATCGTGCATCGAATAGTTGGTGCCCAGCAGTGCGTTGACCCGCCGGAATACCGCCCGCAGTGCCTCATAGTTCATTGGTTGGCGCCGTAGCCCCTCACCGTGATCGCGGCGACGCAGCGTCCACCACAACGGCTCGTTCGGCTCCAGCGCGCCGAGCTCGGCAAGATAAAGACGGATCCACACGAACGCCTCCGGGCTGGCCGGCAACCACTGCTCGGCGTCGCTGCCCTTGCGGAAGACCCGCACGAGTTGCTCGCCCCAGTCCAGATCAACACCCCGCACGCCGAGCAGCTCGGCGGCGCGGGCACCGTTGCTGATCGCCACCGACAGGATTGCCCGATCCCGATTCGAACGCAGCTCAGCGAACAGCTCGTTCCACCGTTCGTCGGGAATCTCCCGCGGTGTGCGCTTAGGGACTTTCGGGTTGTAGCGGATACGCCCCTCCGCTCGGAAGGGCTCCAGTGGATTATGGTGCGCGTTCGGTCGCCGGCCTCGCCGGTCCAGGACCACCGGGTTGACCAGCGGCCCACCACCGAGCTCGATCCAGAACTCATAAAAGCTCCGCAGCACCGCATTGCCGTGCCGGACGGTCCGCGGCTCGTACTGATCACCGAGATAACGCTTCCGAGTCATCGGATTGACCGTGCCCGCCGTGACGATCGACGTCGTCCGTGACGAATTACGAGGCTTGCTCGCCTGCCCCAGCCACAGCACCCAGTCCCTCACCTCCCTCGACGTAGCCTTGTCCCACCCCACGTCAAGGACCATCAGCCACCGCCACCAGCGCAAAAGCACGTAGGCATAACTGCGAACGCTGCCGGGCCGGTTACCCCGGGCCACGAAATCCCGCAGGAACCGCTCAATAGGCTCCACCGCCCGACCATCCGGATCAACAACCCGCCACGGCACGACCCCGACAACCGGAACAACACGACCCCACCGCGGCAACCGTAACGAACCAAGCTCCCGCTCACCCTCACCAACCGACACCCGCACGCAGCCTCCTCCATGAACTGCGTGAGTCCTACCGGTCACCAACCAGCCGACGCCCCCACCACCTCGGCGTGTCGCCCCATAGTCCGGTCAATAGATAAGAACTGGAAGTACACCGTCAGGGCCGCCGCTCGACCGGTCCTGGTCGAGGGTTTGGCCTCGCGCAGCACCTTGCCGAAGTAGGTGTCGGCATCAGCAGGCCGCATCTCCCACAGGGGGCGCCCGAACCAGTCGCGGACCAGCTCCAGATGGTTGGCGTCGTTGCGGATCGTGGAGTCGGTTAACCCCGCCGACGCCCGCGCTAACACGAACCCGGCCAGCACATCAGTCTCAAACTCGGCGAGCTCATCCTCACTCGTCGGTGCCCGATGCTCCCGCAGGTCGCGGACCACAGCCAGAGCCAACCCACACCTCCTCGGCTTCACCCAGAGTGAAGAAACATCAACCGAACGATGATTCACTCCGCACGGGTGACGTCATCTCAACGAGGAGTCTCACCCAAGGACACGCCTACAAAGGCTGGTCCAGGCACCGAAGCGGCGAGGAAGACACCGAACGGGCTCAGGAACCCGTCGACTGTTGGTTAGCCTACGAGGGGGTACTCGAGTGATACTTCCATTATGTCATCGGCAGACAAGAAGCCATCACTGTCGCTATCTAGCTTCGCGAACGCGTTATCAGCATCGGTTCCGGTGACACCGAGGGCCTGGTAGAACCGGCGATAGTCGTCGCTGCTTACTTTACCGTCTTCGTTGGCGTCCACCACCTCAAAAAGACGCCTTCTCGTTCTTGAATCCCTCTGCCTTCGCATGGCGGAGACGTCTTCGGGCTCTTGAGACTGGGCGTGTCCAATCCTGTAGGAAATGTACTCGTCCCGGGAAACACGCCGATCGGAGCCCGCGCCTATGCTGGAGGCCATCCTGTCCCACATTTCTTGTAACAGGGAGACCGTGGCGGCGGCAT
>JAFAXZ010000018.1 GCA_019240665.1 Pseudonocardiales bacterium
TACCCGGTGGCGGCCAGCCGGTCCGGGCGCCACGGCGGCAGTCCCCAGTCCTGCCCCTGCTGGTTGAACGTGTCTGGGGGGGCGCCGACGGTGACTCCGGTGGCGAGCACGTCCTGTAGCGCCCAGGCGTCGGCGCCCTCCGGGTCCACCCCGACGGCAAGGTCGTGCACCACCCCGATGGGCATCCCGCGGGCGGCGTCCCGCGCGGCGGCCAGTTGTTCGTCGCACTGCTGCTGCACCCAGGCGTGAAACGCGACCTGCCGCGGGTCCGCGCTCGCCGTCGTCGGATGCCGCAGTTCGGTGGGCCAGCGTGACCAGCGTGGGCCGTGCCGCTGCGCGAGTGCGCAGAACGTTGCGAAGTCGCGTAACCCGTCTGACATCACCGGGCACGGGGCACCGTCGGCCCGCCAGAGCAGCTCCAACGCGGCCAGCTTGGCCTGCCAGACAGCGTCGTGGTCGATCCGCTCGCCCTTCGAGTCGGCCCCTTTCGAGTCGGCCCCTTTCGAGCCGACCCCCTTCGAATCGACCCCCCTCGAATCGACCCACAGGGCGTTCACCTCGTCCCGTAACGCCGGATCCCCGCTGCGGTAGGCACCGATGTCTGCGATCCGCAGATAGAGTGGGTTGACAAAGCGGCGGCTGGAGGGGCTGTACGGTGAGGGCTGCACCGGGTTGGTCGGGCTCACCGCGTGCAGCGGATTGACCAGCACGGCACCGCTGCCGTGCGCGGTGACCGTCCACGTGACGAACTCGCGTAGATCGGCAAGGTCCCCGATGCCCCAGGAGCTGGCCGAGCGCAGAGCGTAAAGCTGCAGCATCCAGCCCCAGGTGCGCGGCGGCTCGGGCAGCGTCGGCGGGGCCACCAGCACGGTGGTGTGCTCCTCGCCGCGCCTTAGCGAGTACCAGCCGGGCGCAAGATCCGCCGGGAGTGCCCCGCTGACCGGCATTTCGCTGCCGTGCTCATCGCTGAGCACGCCAGGAGCGCGAATCTCCCGGTGCTGTCCCGGGCGCAGCACCATGGTGGCCGGTAGCCGAGGTGTCCGGGCTGCGGCCAGCGCGTCCCGAACCTGCGTCGGCGTGTCCGCACTGACGCCGAGCAGCCCGAGCACTCGACGCACTACGTCGGGGTCGACGTCGACCCGCCGGCGTTGTGCGTCCCGGTACCAGGTCGCGACACCATGGGCGGCGGCAAGCTCCTCGAGCGCGGTATCCATGCCCACCATCCTGGCAGGCACTTCCGAGCACGGGGTGCGCCTCAGGCGACGTCGAACAGGTGCTCCGGGCGCCTTCCGTGGCCGACACCGGTGTCATGCCACCAGCGGCGCAGACAGTTACCGCACTGTACCCAGACCATGTTGACGTCGGAATCAAGGAGGTACAGCGCGGTGTTGTCACCGCAGTAGCGGCAGGGCAGCCACACTCGGCGGCCGATGTCTGCTTGTGAGTCGAGCATCATCTTATCGCTCCTGGGGTGTTGGGTAGCACACCGTTGGCGATGAGCACGTCGTAGGCGGCTTGCTGATCGGGGTCAAGGTGGGTGTAGAGCATTCGATGCGCTTCGGCTTCGCCGGTGTAAATCTCCATGGGGTCCCAGTGCGAGCTGAGAGCGTCCAGAACGGCGGCGAGGCGGGTGGCTTCGTGCGCGGTGAGATCAATAGTGAACGGGACGAGGTTGGCCATCGCGCACCTCCGGTGATCTGATCGGGTTCAGGGGTTCTGAAATCGACACCGAGATCACCGACCTGGTCATCCTGGTGCGTCATAGATATAAGAGGTGACGACGCCACCGTTACGTACAATCAGGGTTCGAAAATTCGGAAGTGGCGCCTATCGACGCCAAGGCGTCGTGCGCCGCGTGTCAGTCAGCTGGAGCCGACGCCTGCGCACCGGCGATGGCTCCTCCTTGGGCTCAGGCTGCCGGCCGCGCGGTGCTGGTCGAGGCTAGCCGGACGATGGTCGGGTTGGAGCGGGTGGTGTTGAAGGCATAGGTGCCGGCTGCGTGGCTAAGGCATCGGGTGACGTCGGCGGCGAGAGCCTCGGCCTGCTGCAGGTGCGGTGTGACTGTGCCCCAGGCAGCCCAGCGGTCCCGGGCGGCCGCGGTGAGCTCGCTGAGGTGGCGGGCGATCCGCGCCAAGTCCCGGACCAGCGTCAGGGTCTCCTCATTGGTGGTTGTCATCGGGAGGGCAGCCGCGGTAGCCAGCGCCGCCGCCGCCGCTCCGATCGGGGTATTGATCGCAGGATCCATGATTATGTCGCCATCCGGGTTTGGTTCAGGCCGTGGACAACTCTTCAGCCGTGTCCTACAACAGAGTTGGTTTCCCGGTTGCCTGATACACCCTTCAGTCTGCTCATCCGGCTCGATCTCGGAATAGTTTGGACGATGCCATCGCCGCACCCCGATAAGTCTCGCGTAACACCATGACCACTGAAGGTATTCAGCGCCGCGCCGGTGCGCGGTAGGTCAGTTGCCCATGAGCGGCAGTGTGGACCTTCCGGCGGTGACGGTATCGGGACCGGGTGATAACGATCGGTGACGCTAGCCGGAGGCGGTTTCCTCGCCCCATGATCGACCGCTGGTCGCGGACTGGATTGACCAAGTGGCGACGCAACACTAAAGGAGCTATCCTGCACCCAAGTGAGTTAAGGTTAACTCACTTTTTGTAACTGTCTGAGTTCGGAATGACGATTAACTGGAGGTAAATCATGACCCCCGTCTGCACCATCGCGCCCGCTTCCACGGGTTTGCACCATGGTGTCGAGATTGGCCAGTACGGGGCGTATGTCGGCTAAGTATTCTCAGCCGACTCTGCCCAGTCCGCCCCCTCCACCCGAAGGTAGTCGCTGATCGGGGGCTGTGGGCGGGGGAGGACGCAGCCCTTGCGCTACTGCTGGAGGCCCGTGTGCAGGTGAGATGGCGTCCATCGGGCGCCGTGCTATCGCGTGGACGAGTCGTGGCCTCGACTGCCTTCGTGGCCACCCTCACACTCGCCGCCGTGGTGGCTGGGGCGGCCGTGGTGGCCACGGTTCCCGTCAAGCCAGATCTTGGCACGCTGCTCGGTGGCCTCGCGCTGGCGGCAGCGTTCGGGATCGCCCGAGCCCTGGCGATCGAGGTCGAGGTCCGCCGCGACACCGCACGGATCACTCCCACCGAGATCCCGCTGGTCTTCGGCCTGCTGTACTTCCCTGGCCCGGTCGTGCTGGCAGCCTATGTCGGCGTTCTGGTCATCGCCCGGTTGCGGCGCCATGACCCCTGGCCCAAGCTGCTGTTCAACGCCTCCTACGCGACCCTCACCGTCGCGGGCACCGACCTCCTGGCCCGCTTGGTGTTCCAGCCGACCTGGCCCTGGCCGCCGCGGTGGATGGCGGTGCTCGCCGGATTCGTCATCGTTCACGCCATCACGTCCTGGCTGACCTGGGTCTTCATCGTGCTGTTGGACCACAGACGCCCTGGCGAGAGTGCGCGCCCTGTGGTGCACCTCTACCTCACCGGCCTGCTCAACGCCGCGCTCGGGATCACCGCTGAGGAAATGGTGCGGATGGGGCCGTGGGGTCCCGTGCTGGTAACTCTGCTGGCGGTGACGGTGGCTGCCGTGTACCACGCCTACTACGGGCTGCTCCGTGATCACCGTGACCTCGGCGTGCTCAACGACCTGAGCCTGCGGGTGGCCGCCGTCGGACGAGGTGGCGTTGGGCAGGGTGGCGACGACAAACCGGAACTGCCCGAACTGGACGAGGGTGCCTGGAATACCGCCATGGAGCTGGCCCGCGAGCAGCTCAACGCCACCCGCGTCGTGCTGCACCGGATACCTGCCCACGGCGGGCTGCACACCGTGGTCGCCGGTCTTCCGCTGCCCCGTCCGCTATCGCAGCACGACGTCAGCGCGGTACTGCCGGCCGGCCCGCCGGTCAGGACCGGGCAGGTGCGGCGTCTGGTGGACAGCAGTGGGGACCTGGTCATCGCTGCCGCCCTGACCACGAGGTCAGCCTCGGAGGTGCTCGTGGCACCGCTGCGGGGGGCAGACCAGCTCCTGGGCGTCATCGAGGTGCATGACAGTCAGAGTCGGGTGCGCGGTTTCGGGGCAGCCGACGTGCGGTTGGTCGAGACGCTGGCCAGCCATCTCGCCACCGCGCTGGACAACTGCCGGCTCCTTGCCCAGCTACGACACGATGCCTACCACGACAGCCTGACCAACCTGCATAATCGACTCGGTTTCCGGGCGGCGGTGACCGAGGTCCTGCGCCAAGACTCGACACGGTGCGCCGTGATCGTCATCGAACTCGGGCTGCGGTCATCGGTAAACGATGCGTTGGGTCACGTCTGGGGCGATCGAGTCGTCCTGGGCGCGGGCGAGCGGCTTCGCCGCGCTCTGCCAGATCAGGCGCTCACTGCCCGGCTTGAGGGGGACACGTTTGCCGCGCTGCTCCTCGACGTCTGCTCGCAACGGGCGTTGCAGGTGGCCGAGCAGGTGCAGATGACGCTGAGCGAACCCTATCCGGTCGACAAGCTCATCGTGGAGTGCAGTGCGGTGGTCGGCGTGGCGCTGACCGGGATTGAACCCACTCAGGATGCGGATATCCTGTTGCAGCGAGCCGACGTGGCCTTGCGCGCCGCACGCGGTGGCGAGGAGACCGTCCGTAGTTACCTACCCAGCATGGGGCAGGTCCTCTTGCGCCGTTTCCAGCTGGTTACCCAATTCCGGCAGGCGCTGGACACCGGGCAGGTCGATGTGCACTTCCAGCCCCAGCTGGCGCTGTCCACCCGCCAGGTGATCGGCGTGGAGGCTCTGGTGCGCTGGCACCATCCGGAATTCGGGATGCTCGACCCGGCGGAGTTCGTCACCCTCGTCGAGACCACCGGTCTGATCGGCCCGCTCACCGACTACGTGCTTGACTGCTCTCTGGCGCAGTGCCGTAGTTGGCTGGACCGTGGGCTGTCCCTGTCGGTCGCAGTCAACCTCTCGGCGCGCAACCTGGCCGACACCGGGTTCCTCCGCCGGGTGACCGAAGCGCTGACACGGCACCGGGTGCCCCCCGAGCTACTGGGTTTCGAACTCACCGAGTCGGCCGTGATGAGCGATCCGGAGCGCGCGTTGCCGGTGCTGCGCGTGCTGCATACGCTGGGCATTCGCATCGCGGTGGATGACTTCGGTACCGGGTACTCGTCGCTGGCCTACCTGCGGCGCCTGCCGGTCGACGAGGTGAAGATCGACAAGAGCTTCGTGCTGGGGCTGGCCAGTGATCTTTGTGATCTTGCGGTGGTCCGTGCCATCGTCGACCTTGGCCACTCGCTCGGTTTGATCGTCGTCGCGGAGGGTGTCGAACAGGATGCCACCAGGGACCAGCTGGTGGAGATGGGTTGCGACGTTGCACAGGGCTTCCTGTTCTCCCGCCCGCTCGGACCGGAGCGGTTCGATGCCTGGTTGGCCACCCGGACTGTCCGCGGTACCGGAGCGCGCGAGGAGACCGTACTCACCCTGGTCCGGTAACCGCTGGGTCGAGGAGCGCTGGGCCGGCGTTCCTGGCGGTTCCGCGGACCGCTTCAAGGTTGTGTAGAGTCGTCGTCGCTGCGCTCACTTGAGCCGGCGAGAACCCGGTAAGAACAACCCAGGAAGAACAACACTGCCCCAATAGCTCAGACGGCAGAGCGTCTCCATGGTAAGGAGAAGGTCTACGGTTCGATTCCGTATTGGGGCTCGTGGAAGGGGGCGCCCGGCGAAGGCGGTGTAGCTCAGTCGGAAGAGCAAGCGGCTCATAATCGCTGTGTCGCCGGTTCGAGTCCGGCCACCGCTACTATCGGGCCAGCGCACGAGGCGCTGGCCGCATCAGGTCCCCACGAGCAGTTGATGACAGCTTCGGCGAGAGAGAGGCACCCGTGGCCGCCACTGATGTTCGGCCCAAGATCACCTTGGCGTGCGAGGAGTGCAAGCACCGCAACTACATCACCAAGAAGAACCGGCGCAACGACCCTGACCGGCTCACCCTCCGCAAGTACTGCCCGAACTGCAACACACACCGGGCGCACCGCGAGACTCGCTGAGCCATCTGGCCTCGGTAGTTGCCCAGATAGCCTGCGCAGATGGCACTGGACCCCTCCTTCCTCGGCCGGTGCTACCCCGCGGCGGGTACCTACCAGGTGGGACGCGAGAAGATCCGGGAGTTCGCCGAGGCCATCGGCGACGACAACGCGGTTTACCGTGATCCCAGCGCTGCCCGAGCTTGCGGGTACTCCGATGTGATCGCCCCCCCCACTTTCGCGATCATCCTGGCTCTACGAGCGCAGCGGGTACTGGTCTGTGACCCCGAGCTTGGTCTGGACTACAGCCGGGTGGTGCACGGCAACCAGTCATTCACCCACCACCGACCGATTCGGGCCGGTGACGAGCTGGCCGCGACGCTGCATGTCGACGGTGTCCGCACCATGGGGGGCAACGACATGCTCACAGTGCGCTGCCAGATCACCGATGCTGCCGGCGATCCGGTGACGACGGCCCGGTCCGTGCTGGTGGTCCGCCGGGAGAACCGGTGAGCCGCCGCCGTAGCAGCGAGGTCACCGAGGGCGACGAGCTACCCGGACTGCAGATCCGTGTCACCCGGGCTGACTTGGTTCGCTACGCGGGAGCTTCCGGCGACTTCAACCCGATCCACTGGAATGAACGGGCCGCTCGGGAGGTCGGCCTCCCTGACGTCATCGCGCACGGGATGCTCACCATGGCGCTGGCTAACCGCCTGGTGACGACCTGGGCCGGTGACCCGGGCGCCGTCGTGGAGTGCGCAGTCCGCTTTACCCGTCCGGTCGTCGTGCCCGACGACGCTGAGGGTACGCTCGTGGAGTTCTCCGGCAAGGTGGCGCAACGACACGACGACGGCACCGTCGTCATCGCCATCACCGCCCGCTCCGCCGCCCAGTCCGTCCTCGGCCAAGCCACCGCCACCATCGCGCTAGCCTGACCGCCCGCTCACCGCTCGACGTCGGGAACTCGACATTACCGACCTCCCCGCTCGGGGAAACGTCGGTGGCGTCAAGTGCACGGCGCGCCGTCCATGCGTGCGGGGTCGTTGGAGTTCAGCGGCTCCGGTGGCCTACACTCTGGTGCCGGGGTTACCAGCAGATTTCTCGGGCCCGGTGATAGCCGTGGCGCGGGCTATGGGAGGGTGCCCGTAGTGCGGCGTCTCCGCCGAGACGTCCGGTAAAGGGGTGTAGCTCAACTGGCAGAGCAGCGGTCTCCAAAACCGCAGGTTGCAGGTTCAAGTCCTGTCGCCCCTGCGTTGACCTTGAACCTGGGCTGACTTGAGGAAACCCGGGTTGACCGTGAACCGGCGACGACCCAACCGCCAGATGGCCCGGCGAAGCGGAGGATCACCAGCGTGAGCGAGGATCGCGCCCACAAGACGGAGCAGTGGCTGGAGCAAGCTGAGGCGTCATCCGACGTCCCGCAGCCTGCCGCCGCCGTGCGCCGGGTGCGCTCCACCAGCCGCCCCATCCAGGTGCAACGGTCCGAAGTCGCGGGCAAAGGCCATCCAACCAGGGCCCGCGACGCTACCGAGACTAAGGTGGCTGCGCCGGCCCGGCTGATGCGGTTCCTCCGCGAGGTCGGCTCCGAGCTCAGCAAGGTGATCTGGCCAAGCCGCCGGGAGCTGGTGGTCTACACCGCGGTCGTGCTGGTCTTTGTCAGCTTCATGGTGGCATTTGTGGCATTGCTGGACATGGGGCTAGGTAGGGCCATGCTGACCGTGTTTGGCTGATGCCGGATACCCGGGCGGGGCGTTGACGACCAGCACGGCATGACGGCAAGTTGAAGAAAGCGAGACCGACTGTGACTTTCCCCGGAGGGACTTTCCCTGGAGGGACTTTTCCTGGAGGGACTTTCTCCGGAAGGACTTCCGCCGAGGGGGAGCAGGAGCTGACGGGGCTGTTCGACACCGATACACCCGAGGTTGATACGGCTGAGGTCGGTACCTCTGAGATCGATACGCCCGAGAGCACCGAAACCATTGATGAAGCCGGCCAGGACGGGGGGACAGCCGAGGTCACATCGCCGGGGTCTGCCGACCCGCTCGACGAGCTCCGATCCACGCTGGCCACCGCTCCCGGCGAGTGGTACGTGGTGCACTCCTACGCCGGTTACGAGAACAAGGTGAAGGCGAACCTGGAGACCCGGATCCAGACTCTGGATGTAGAGGACTATATCTTCCAGGTGGAAGTGCCCACCGAAGAGGTCACCGAGATCAAGAACGGTCAGCGTAAGCAGGTGCAGCGCAAGGTGCTGCCCGGCTACATTCTGGTCCGGATGGACCTCAACAATGCCTCGTGGAGCGCCGTGCGCAACACGCCGGGGGTCACCGGGTTCGTCGGTGCTACCTCGCAGCCTTCCCCGCTGACCCTGGACGAGGTGCTGAAGTTCCTCGCCCCACGGGTGGCGCAGCCCAAAGCGCCGGTCGGCGCCGGCAAGCAGGCGGGAGGCGTTGGTGGCGCCAAATCTACAATCGAGGTCGACTTCGAGGTGGGCGAGTCGGTCACCGTCATGGACGGTCCGTTCGCCACGTTGCCGGCGACGATCAACGAGGTCAACGCCGACGCACAGAAGCTCAAGGTGTTGGTGTCAATCTTCGGTCGGGAGACTCCGGTCGAACTCTCGTTTAGCCAGGTCGCCAAGATCTGACCGGCGCGGCGCCGGTTGTACCAGCCAGGGAAGGAACCATGCCCCCCAAGAAGCGACGCAGGCTCGCGGCCACCGTGAAGCTCGCCCTAGAGGCTGGCACCGCGAACCCGGCCTCGGTCGGGCAGGCGCTGGGACCACACGGTCTGAACATCATGGAGTTCTGCAAGGCCTATAACGCCGCGACGCAGAACAACCGTGGTGAGGTGGTACCCGCGGTGATCTCGGTCTACGAGGACCGCTCGTTCGACTTCGTACTCAAGACCCCGCCTGCCTCGGTGCTGCTGCTCAAGGCGGCCGGAGTGGCCAAGGGATCGGCGGAGCCGCACAAGACCAAGGTCGCCCGGATCGGCCGTGATCAGCTCCGGGCCATCGCTGAGCGCAAACGCGAAGACCTCAACGCCAACGACATTGATGCCGCGATCAAAATCATTGCTGGGACCGCCCGCTCGATGGGCATCACGGTCGTCGACTGAGATCTGCTTGCACAGTACGCGTGGGAGGACAGTACACGTGGAAGGGCCAGCGCTGGTCCGCACTACGACTGATCCAGCGAAGAAGGACAGTGATATGAAACGCAGTAAAGCCTATCGCCAGGTAGCCGAGAGGGTCGACCGCAGCTGGCTCTACAGCCCACTGGAGGCTGCGGAACTGGCTAAGGAGACGTCCCCGAGCAGTATGGACGCCACCGTCGAGGTGGCCATGCGGCTGGGCGTTGACCCCCGCAAGGCCGATCAGATGGTTCGCGGCACGGTGAATTTGCCGCATGGCACCGGCAAGACCGTTCGCGTCATCGTCTTCGCCACCGGCGATCGGGCGGCCGAGGCAGTAGCCGTTGGCGCTGACGCGGTTGGCTCTGACGATCTCATCGAGCGCATCCAGGGCGGATGGCTGGACTTCGACGCCGCCATCGCGGCGCCGGACCAGATGGCCAAGGTCGGCCGGATCGCCAGGATTCTCGGTCCCCGGGGTCTGATGCCCAACCCCAAGACCGGCACCGTCACTTCCGATGTGGCCAAGGCCGTCGTGGACATCAAGGGCGGAAAGATCAACTTTCGGGTGGACAAGCAGGCCAATCTCCATCTGATCATCGGCAAGGTGTCATTCGACACTGACAAGTTGGTGGAGAACTACGCCGCTGCACTCGACGAGGTGCTGCGAAGCAAGCCCTCGGCGGCTAAGGGGCGCTATCTGAAGAAGGTCCACTTCTCCACCACCATGGGCCCTGGCATCCCGGTCGACCCGAGTCGCACTCGCAACCTGCTCATCGACGAGCCCGCCACCTCCTGAGCGGGGCCTTCTGTGATTCTTTGGTGATGGACGTTGCAGAGGACAGCCGCACGATCGCCCAGCGGCTGCGCCGGATCCGTGAGGCGCGGGCACCTGCACAAGCGGGAGACGCTCAGCCCGATGAGGAGCCGGTAGGGCAGGATGAACCAGGTGCGCTGGGCGGCCTTCAGCGCTGGGGTCGGAGGCGTGTTGGCGGGAAGTCCCAGCTGTGTCTTCGGTACACCGTAAAGGAGCGATCTCGTCGGTTGGGGCAACAGATCCGGCCGGGCGGCCTCCGTCCGGCCGGATCTGTTGCCCGGCCGGTCAGGTGTCGTGGTCTGGGCCGGTCTGATTTTTCCTGATGCCGCGCATGGTGGGGAAGAGGACGACTTCCCGGAGGGTGGGTGCGTCGGTGAGGAGGGCGACGAACCGGTCGATCCCGAGGCCGAGACCGCACATCGGTGGCATCCCGTACTCCATCGCCTCGATGAAGTCCTCCTCCATCATCATCGCCTCATCGTCGCCGGCCTCACGCAGCTCGACTTGCTCCTCCAGCCGTAGCCGCTGCTCGACCGGATCGATCAGTTCTGAGTACGCCTTGACGATCTCCCAGCCGTTCACGACGACCTGGAACATGTCGAGCCTGGTCGGGTCCTCATCGCTGCGTCGAGCGAGCGGGACCAGCTCCACCGGGTGATGCACCAGGAAACACGGCTGGATGAGCTCGGGCCGGACCGTCTTCTTGTACAGCAGATCGACCAACCCCGCATAGGACGCTGCGTCTTCGACGTCGATACCGAGCTCGGCGACTCGTGCTCGCAGTGTCGGCAGGTCGCGGATGACGGTGAGGTCGATACCGGTTCGCCGGGCGATCTCGCCCCGGTAGTCCAGCTCCGGCCAGTCAGCGCCGAAGTCCAGCTTCACGCTGTCATAGGTGACGGTACGGGTGCCGAGGACCTCGTCGAGCACCGTGAGAATTAGCTCGCGGACGAAGGTCATGTTATCGCGGTAGTCCCAGTAGGCCGCATACCACTCCAGCATCGTGAACTCCTGGAGATGGGAGGAGTCCATGCCTTCGTTGCGGAAGTTGCGGCCCAGCTCATAGATGCGATCGAGGGGGCCAACGACGATGCGTTTGAGAAATGTTTCTGGCGAGATCCGCAGGTAGAAGTCCTCGCCCAAGGCGTTGTGCCGGGTCACGAACGGTCGCGCGGCCGCTCCGGACGCCGCTTCTTGCAGGATCGGTGTCTCGACTTCGAGGAAGCCGTTGTCGTCGAGGAATCGGCGGATCCGCTGGATGATCTTCGCTCTGGTTCGGAACCGGTCCCGGGACTCGGCGTTCACCAGCAGGTCGAGGTAGCGGCGCCGGTAGCGGGCCTCTACGTTCGAGAGGCCCTGCCACTTGTCCGGCAACGCGCGGACGGTCCGATTCAATACCGTGAGCTCGAACACCGCTACTGTGCGTTCACCGAGGCGGGTGGTGTAGAGGTTGCCGGCGATCCCGATGAAGTCGCCGATCTTGACCGCCCGCGACCACTCCTTAAAGAGTTCCTCCCCCAGGTCGTCCCTGGAAAGCGAAATCTGGACGCGTCCACTGCGGTCCTGTACGTGCCCGAAGATCAGTCCGCCCATCCGACGCCAGAGGACGACCCGGCCGGCGAGACGGACAGCCGTACCCTCGGGTGCGCCCTGGGCGCTGGCCGCCACTGCGTCGGCGCGATAGCCGGGCCGAGGCAGTAGCCCCCTGGACTCCTCCGTTGACATCAACACCACACACCCTCGTAAACCAGACGACACCTAGGCGGCCACGAGGACGGCGTTCGCGAACAGCTCACCAAGCGGGCCAGGCCGGGACGGATCACCATCCATCTGACGGCTAAGCCAGCCTACCGACCTGGGCTCAACTCCCGCCGACTACCCGACCTGCACCGGAAGCCCACCGCTAGTAGGCGCGATGTCGCTGGTCGTGCCGCTCCAGCACCTGAGCTGGCACCCGCACGGTGTCACCCTGCTGCTTGAGAGCGAAGACCGCTGGCCAGAGTGCGGAACCGCCTCCATGACGCCGCGCTCGCATTTCGCCGTGCAGAGCGGGTTTCTCCGCACCATCTGCGCCAGGACCTGGCGGCCCGAGAGACCCTCGCTGAACTAGTCGCCCGGTCCAGGCAGGACGCGGTGGGCCGGGAGTTGCGGGGGATGGCCTGCCGGGCGGGCCTGCCCGTCTAGCTGACGCTCACCGCCGAGACTGGACCCATTCCTCCAGCTCGCTCGCCTCGTCGTCACGGCCCAGCGCGCGCAGCGTCGCGGCCAGGTTGCTGCTGAGTGCGGTGCGTTGGGGTGGTCCTCGCCCTGTGACGAGCACCAAGGTGACGTTCTCCCGTAGCCAGGAGCGCCGCGAGCGGGAGCGCTGGCGCTGACCACCAGTCCGGAGCATCTCCCACGCCGCGCCACCTACTCAATAGGGTGGGTGGAAGTACCGTCAGCGGTGGAGGTGCGCTTGATGGGTCGTCGGCTGCGGGAGATCCGTCACGCGCAGGGCACGTCGCTGCGGGTGGTCGCCGGTCTGGCCGGGATCTCCCCGGCGTACCTGTCCCAGCTGGAGGCGGGGACACGTGCCCTGGACCGGCACTGCGTGATCGTGGCGTTGGCCGATGCGCTGGGCACCTCACCGCCGGAGCTGACCAGGCTACCGGTACCAGCGCCCGGCAATGGGGATACCGACAGCGCTATCGAGGCGGTTCGCCAGGCGCTGCTGGCGGTGGGTTATCAACGGCCGGGTGGTCAGGTGGTGCCTGGGGAGGCGCTGCGGGACCGGATCGCGGGGACGGTAGACGCGCACTATCGCTGTGACCGGCCCGGCGAGGTCGGCGCGGCGCTATCAGGGTTGATCCGGGACTTGCACAGCTCGATCGCAGCTGGCCGGGACACCGCGGAGCTGCTCAATCTGGCGGTGCTGCTGCATACTCAAGTCACCGTGGGATGGTTGCGGGTCCTGGGTGCCCCGGTGGATCTGCGCTTGCAGGCCGTCGTGCTGGCGCACCAAGCGGCGCAGGAACTCGACACCTCGACCGCGCTGGGCCTCGCTGCGTGGGGTGGCCTCCACGTGATGATCACCGCGGGAATGTTCGATCTCGCGCTGGCCGACCTGGACGCGGTGACCGTGCCCACCGACACCCCGGAATCCACGCAACTGGCGGGCATGCTCGCGATGTGCCGGTCGCTGCTGGCGGCGGTGGATTCCCGACCAGAGGACGTGGCTGCTCCATTCGAGCACGCTGCGGAGCTGGCCGAGCGCACCGGCGAGGGCAACGCCTACGGCATGGGCTTCGGACCCACCACCGTCGGGCTGTGGCGCATGTACAGCTGCCTCGACGTCGGCGACTATGCGCAGGCAGTCCGTATTGGCGATGGGCTGCACCCGGAGGTGCACCTCCCCCCGCTGGTGCAGGCCGACTACTGGATCACCTATGGCCGGGCGCTGGCGCGGGTGCGGAGCCGCCGTGACGATGCCGTCGTGGCATTGCATCGCGCTGAAGAGATCTCGCCCTCCCATCTGTACCGGGACCTCTTCGCCACCGATGTGATCACCGAGCTGATCGCACGGTCCCGGGAAGACTCCGTGGGTCGGGAGCTGCGCGGGATGGTGCACCGCGCGGGCTTGCTCAGGTAGCTCTTCTGCGGTGTCTGCGGATACCTGCGCCCTGTCATGCGGAATCTTGTGACGATCTCGACAGCCGGGGTGACCGGGGTGGTTTGGTGGGTGCGGTGTCGTTGACCTAGGCTCAGTGCAGTTCCACCGAAGACCGCTGGTCTCGCGTGCCGATGGAGAGTGCCATGGGCACGGACGAAGGTCCCGCAACTGCGGGCGACCCGCGCAGGAGGATGTGGTTGTGCCGTCACGCTGCGCCGTCGCGCGCGGCCTGGCTACGCCCCGCGCCTGCTGCGTCGGGGCGTTCGTTGTTTGTGGGCCCGGGTATGGGTGCGCCGTCCGGCGCCGCCCGCGCCAGCAGATGCACCACACCGATGCCATCAAGGAGGCTCCATGGCTAGATCGGACAAGGTCGACGCGGTTGCCGATATCACGGACCAATTCCGCAGTGCCACGGCTGCGGTCGTGACCGAGTACCGCGGTCTGTCCATGACTCAACTGACCAGTCTGCGTCGTTCCCTTGGTGCCGCAACCACTTACCGCGTCGCCAAGAACACCCTGGTGTCGCGCGCCGCACGAGACGCCGGTGTGGAGGGTCTCGACGAGCTGTTCAGCGGCCCGACCGCGATTGCGTTCGTGCATGGTGAGCCGGTGCTCGCGGCCAAGGCGCTCCGTGATTTCGCCAGAGAGCACAACGCGCTGGTCATCAAGGGCGGTTACCTGGATGGCCGGGCACTGACGGTTGCCGAGGTCGCCCAGATCGCGGACCTGGAGTCTCGCGAGGTGCTGCTGGCCAAGCTGGCCAGCGCGATGAAGGCCAATCTCTCCAAGGCCGCCAGGCTGTTCGCCGAGCCAGCTTCCCAGGTCGCTCGGTTGGCCGTAGCCCTGCGCGACAAGCAGCACGAGCGGCAGCCGCCTGACGAGCGCGCCGAGGACTGATCGACCCCATCCCCTGCATCCAGCTGAATCCACCGCGACAGCAGTCGTCTCAAGACGACGGAAGGAAGGACGCCATCATGGCGAAGATGAGCACCGACGATCTGCTCGATGCGTTCAAGGACATGACGCTGCTCGAGCTGAGTGATTTCGTGAAGAAGTTCGAGGAGACATTTGACGTCACCGCCGCGGCGCCGGTCGCGGTGGCGGCGGGTCCAGCCGCGGGAGCCGCCGAAGCCCCGGCCGCCGAGGAGAAGGACGAGTTCAACGTTGTCCTTGAGGCCATCGGCGAGAAGAAGATCCAGGTCATCAAGGTGGTCCGGGAGGTCGTCTCCGGGCTGGGCCTCAAGGAGGCCAAGGACCTGGTAGAGAGCGCCCCCAAGCCACTCCTCGAGGGCGTCCCCCGCGACCAGGCTGAGGCAGCCAAGTCAAAGCTGGAGGAAGCCGGCGCCAAGGTCACCCTCACCTGACACCCCGTCAACCGCATTCAGCGGGCGCAGCGGCGCTATTCGACCCGCGAAAGCCCGTTCAGCCCGCTGAATGCGTGGCGGGGAGGTGTTGGTTGAGCCAGGAGAGTAGGTCGGTGAGGATCTGGTCGCGCTCGGGCTCGTTGAACACTTCATGGTAGAGGCCCTGGTACCGGCGCAGAGTCTTGTCTGGGGAGGACACTGCGTCGTGCACCATCGCGGAGCCGGCAGGCGCGCATATCCGGTCGTCGGTGCCGTGCAGGAGCAGCAGCGGCGTGGACAGCCGCGGCAGCCGGGCGGGCAAGCCCTCCATCGTCGCCAGCATCTCAGCTCCGGTCCGGGCTTTGACCTTGCCGCGGTACACCAGCGGATCCGTCCGGTAGGCACGGACCACCTCGGGATCCCGGCTGATCTTCTGATCGGTGTCAATGGCTACCACGCCAAGGTTGGGAACCAGCGCCGAAAGCACCCTGGCCAGCCGTCTCTGCAGCGCCGAGCCAGCCAGGACCTCCACTGCCGGCCCGGACACGACCAGCCCATCCAGGAGAGCCCCAGATTCGGTGGCTCCAGGTTCGGTGGCCCCAGGTTCGGTGGCATAGTGCAGCGCGATCAAGCCGCCGAGCGAGTGGCCAACCATGAACACCGGCAGGCCGGGATGCCGCTCGACAGCGAACCGCACAAAGGAGCTCAGGTCCTCCACGATCAACGTCATCCGCTCGATGTTGGCTCGTCGCCCGTCAGATCGTCCGTGCCCGCGATGGTCGGCTGCGTAGACTGCGAAGCCCGCCGCGGCCAGCCGGGCGCCAACGTGCGTGTAGCGCGCCGAGTGCTCATGGAGACCGTGCACGATGACGACGACCGCGCGGCCCGGATCCCGGGGGAGCCAGGCCTGCCAGTACGCGAACCGACCGGGCGCGATCTCCCGGTGCCCCTCGTCATGTCTAGTGCTCACGGACTACCTCCTCGGCCCGCCCGCCTGCCATCCTGCGGACCCTAGGCGCCAGCGGCCACCATCATCTCCTCTCTCTACCCTGGATGACCATGACCAGCAGCGCCACCACTCGCACCGGCGTGGAGCGAACTTTCCCTGGCGGTCCGCTACGGACAGCTACCCTCGTGGTCGCGGTGCTCGCCGTGGTCGCCTTCGCCGCCGCGGGCTGGTTCGGTGTGTCCTGGGCCTGGGCCGCGCACGACAAGTCCCTTGTCCTGGGGATGGACCGAGACGCCGTGCTGCGGGATGCGCAACGGGCCACGCTCAACCTCAATACGCTCGATTATCGGCGGGTGCAGGAGGGGCTGACACTGTGGGAACAGTCCGCGGCCGGGTCGCTACTCACCCAGCTGCGGGCCAACCGGAACACCTATGCCCGCGCCATCAACGCCTCGACAACGATCAGCATAGCGAGGGTTCTCGACGCCGCGGTCGCCTCTCTCGACGAGCGTTCCGGCACCGCGCAGGTGTTCGTGGCGGTGGATGTCACGTCTCAATCCGAACAAGGGGACCCGGGCTGCGCGCACCGGCGTGTCCGACTCGAGATGATCCGTACCGGCGATACCTGGAAGGTCGGCACGCTGGCGCCGGTCGGCGACGCTTACTCGGAACCTGGACCGTGTCCCCCGGCCTCATCCCCGAAATAGGTCCACGCGAGAGGTCCCCCCAGCAAGAGGTCCCCACCAGAGGAAGAAAGCCGAAGATGACCATCCCGGTCCCCCCACAACCGACCCCCACCGAGGAGGTGACGAAACCGCCCCGGCGTCTGATTGGGGCAGCGACGCTGGTGGTATTGGTCGCTGTGGTGGTGATCGCGCTGGGTCTTGCGGCCTGGTTCCGTGGCGAGGCCAACCAGTTGACCGGGTCTGCGGCGGCAGGCAACGACGCGCTGGTCGATGCCGACACCACGGCCCAGGTCTCCAGGCAGGTACGCGACGCGGTGCAACGCGTCTTCTCCTACGACTTCGCCCGGTTGGATGACAATGAACGAGCCGCTGCCGAGGTCATCACCGGCCCGTTCATCCAAAGTTTTCATCAACAGTTCGCCCGGGTGCGGGAGCTGGCGCCGCCCCAACAGGCCGTGGTGGTGGCGACCGTGCCCGCTCTTGCCGTCAAGGTACTCGACGGTGACCGGGCGATCGTGCTGGTCTTCCTCGACCAGCAGGCTCACCAGGGCGGCCGAGCCACGCCACTCCTTGCCTCCGGCCGGCTCGCTGTCACGGCGCAGCGAGTCAACGGCAGCTGGAAGATTGCCGACGCGGAACCGTTCTGACTGCTTCCACTGGCGATTCTCGCCCTGCCCTGCCCCGGTGTCGATCGGCCGCGCCGGTCAGCTTGCGGGCCGCTGATCGTGCACATCTGACCACTGATCGGACGACGCACCCTTGACGGGCGGCGTCTGGCAGGTCACTCTAGGGGCACGCTTGCGCCGGCTGCGTCCGGTGCTGGACAGTCGCCGTCCTAGCGGTTAGACTGCTTCTTTGCGCTGCCCTCTTCACGCTTCCTTGCGCGCAGGGTCCCTCAGTGCGGCAGGGTCCCTCAGTGCAGGGTTCCCTGCGCGTAGGGCGTAGCGGGCTGCTGCGATGGTAACAAATAGTAACAACCGTCAAGGATAGCAACCACAGACGACAACAGCATTTCTACAACTACATCAGCAACTGCACCAACACCGCGCCGTGAGCGTGGTCGCCAGGTGACCACGTGGTCCTGCGCTCGGCAGCGCTAGTGTTCGGAAGGACGCAATCTTGGCAGTCTCCCGCCCGACCAAGACCTCTGCTGCGAACAACTCCGTACCCCGTCTCCCAGGAGCTCCCACTCGGCCGTCTTTCGCGAAGATCCGTGAACCGCTCCAAGTCCCCGATCTGCTGGACTTGCAGCTCCAATCGTTCGACTGGCTGATCGGTGCCGACAAGTGGTACCAGCGCCGCATCGATGCCGGTGACGAGCAGCCCATCGGTGGTCTCGCCGAGGTACTGGAGGAAATCTCTCCGATCGAGGACTTTTCCGGCTCGATGTCCCTGTCCTTCTCCGACCCTCGCTTCGATGAGGTCAAGGCCTCTGTCGAGGAGTGCCGGGATAAGGACATGACGTATGCGGCGCCCCTGTTCGTCACGGCCGAATTCACCAACAACAACACCGGTGAGATCAAGTCACAGACGGTGTTCATGGGTGACTTCCCGATGATGACCAGCAAGGGCACCTTCATCATCAATGGGACCGAGCGGGTCGTGGTGTCTCAGCTCGTTCGCTCCCCCGGCGTGTACTTCGACCACGCGGTGGACAAGACCACCGACAAGGACGTCTACAGCGTCAAAATCATCCCCAGCCGCGGTGCTTGGCTGGAGTTTGATGTCGACAAGCGCGACACGGTGGGCGTGCGGATTGACCGCAAGCGCCGCCAGCCGGTGACCGTGCTTCTCAAGGCCCTGGGCTGGACGACCGAGCGGATCGCCGCGCGTTTTGCGCACTCCGAGACGCTGCTCGCCACCTTGGAGAAGGACCACACCGTTGGCCCTGACGAGGCGCTGCTGGACATCTACCGCAAGCTACGCCCGGGTGAGCCACCCACCAAGGAGAGCGCGCAGGCGCTGCTGGAGAACCTCTTCTTCAGGGTCAAGCGCTACGACCTGGCCAAGGTCGGCCGCTACAAGGCTAATAAGAAACTAGGCCTCGGTCTCCCTTACCGCAACGGGGTGCTGACCGAGGATGACATCGTCACCACCATCGACTATCTCGTTCGGCTGCATGCGGGCGAAACGACAATGCCGGCCGCGAATGGTGCGCTCGGTGCGGTGGTGCCGGTGGAGACCGACGACATCGACCACTTCGGCAATCGCCGCTTGCGCACCGTAGGTGAGTTGATCCAGAATCAGGTCCGGGTCGGTCTGTCCCGGATGGAGCGGGTCGTTCGGGAGCGGATGACCACTCAAGACGTCGAGGCCATCACGCCGCAGACTCTGATCAACATCCGTCCCGTGGTGGCGGCGATCAAGGAATTCTTCGGCACTTCTCAGCTGTCCCAGTTCATGGACCAGACCAATCCGCTGGCCGGATTGACCCATAAGCGGCGGCTGTCCGCGCTGGGTCCCGGTGGTCTGTCCCGGGAGCGGGCCGGCTTTGAGGTTCGTGACGTGCACTCGTCGCACTACGGCCGGATGTGCCCGATCGAGACCCCGGAGGGTCCGAACATCGGGCTGATCGGGTCGTTGTCGTCTTACGCCCGGGTCAACCCATTCGGATTCATCGAGACGCCCTACCGCAAGGTTGTCGACGGTCATGTCACCGAGCAGATCGACTACCTGACCGCCGACGAGGAGGACCGGCACGTCATCGCGCAGGCCAACGCGGTCTTGCGGGACGACGGCTACTTCGCCGAGGAGCGCGTGCTGGTCCGACGCAAGGGCAGCGAGGTCGACTACATCGACCCGCAGGGCGTGGACTACATGGACGTCTCACCTCAGCAGATGGTGTCGGTGGCCACCGCGATGATCCCGTTCGTCGAGCATGACGACGCCAACCGTGCCCTGATGGGCGCCAACATGCAGCGCCAGGCGGTGCCGCTGTTGCGCAGCGAGGCACCCTTGGTGGGAACCGGTATGGAGCTGCGGGCCGCGGTGGACGCCGGCGACGTCGTGGTGGCCGATAAGGCCGGCGTGGTCGAGGAGCTGTGCGCCGACTACGTCACCGTCATGGCCGACGACGGCAGTCGGCAGACCTACCGGATGCACAAGTTTCACCGGTCCAACCAGGGCACCTGCATTAACCAGCGACCCATTGTGGCCGAGGGTGACCGGGTGGAGATAGGTCAGGTGATCGCCGACGGGCCGTGCACCGACAGAGGTGAAATGGCCCTGGGTAAGAACCTACTCGTGGCAATCATGCCGTGGGAGGGCCACAACTACGAAGACGCGATCATCCTGAGCCAGCGTCTGGTGCAGGACGACGTGCTCACCTCGATCCACATCGACGAGCATGAGATCGACGCCCGGGACACCAAACTCGGTGCTGAGGAGATCACTCGGGACATCCCGAATGTCTCCGAGGAGGTGCTGGCGGATCTCGACGAGCGAGGAATCATCCGGATCGGTGCCGAGGTGCAGGCCGGAGACATCCTGGTCGGCAAGGTGACGCCGAAGGGCGAGACCGAGTTGACCCCCGAGGAGCGGCTGCTCCGGGCCATCTTCGGTGAGAAGGCCCGCGAGGTCCGCGACACCAGCCTCAAGGTGCCGCACGGCGAGACCGGCAAGGTCATCGGTATCCGGGTGTTTTCCCGGGAGGACGACGACGAGCTCTCGCCTGGCGTTAACGAGCTGGTCCGGGTCTATGTCGCGCAGAAACGCAAGATCCAGGACGGCGACAAACTCGCTGGCCGGCACGGTAATAAGGGTGTCATCGGCAGGATCCTCCCGGTGGAGGACATGCCGTTCCTGCCCGACGGGACAGCGGTGGACATCATCCTCAACACTCACGGTGTCCCGCGTCGGATGAACATCGGGCAGATCTTGGAGACGCACCTGGGCTGGATCGCCAAGAGTGGGTGGCAGATCAACGGTGATCCGGAGTGGGCCTCCCGGCTGCCTGAGG
The DNA here is from genome assembly GCA_019240665.1 of Pseudonocardiales bacterium. Lineage (GTDB taxonomy): Bacteria > Actinomycetota > Actinomycetes > Mycobacteriales > Pseudonocardiaceae. The sequence goes on from JAFAXZ010000018.1 coordinate 20,551, forward strand.
AACTGTACCAGGCCGAGCCGGGCACGGTGGTTGCCACGCCGGTGTTCGATGGCGCTCGGGAGGAGGAGATCACCGGCCTGCTCGACTCGACTCTGCCCAATCGGGACGGCGAGCAGATGGTCGGATCCAACGGCAAGGCGCAATTATTCGACGGTCGCACCGGTGAGCCGTACCCTTACCCTGTCGCGGTCGGCTACATGTACATCATCAAGCTGCTACACCTGGTCGATGACAAGATCCACGCTCGCTCGACCGGTCCGTACTCGATGATTACGCAGCAACCGCTCGGTGGAAAAGCGCAGTTCGGTGGCCAACGCTTCGGCGAGATGGAATGCTGGGCGATGCAGGCCTATGGGGCGGCTTACACCTTGCAGGAACTGTTGACGATCAAGTCCGACGATGTGATCGGCCGGGTAAAGGTGTATGAGGCTATCGTCAAGGGCGAGAACATTCCCGAGCCCGGAATCCCCGAATCGTTCAAGGTGCTGCTCAAAGAGCTGCAGTCGCTGTGCCTCAACGTCGAGGTGCTCTCCAGTGACGGGGCAGCGATCGAGATGCGGGACTCCGACGATGAGGACCTGGAGCGGGCGGCTGCCAACCTCGGCATCAACCTTTCTCGCAACGAGTCTCCGTCGGTAGATGACGTCGTGCAGTAACGGCTCCCAGACCGCGTCCGGCGCGGGGGTGGTCCTCCCGCCCACCCTCGCGCCGGACGCACCAGACACGCAGTAATGAAACACCCCGCACGGACCCTACCCTGATTCCATCAACACCGGGCAGCAATATCGGGTTTCGACAACATCAGGGTTTCGACAACACAGGGGAGAAGGAACCAGACGTGCTTGACGTCAACTTCTTCGACGAGCTCCGCATCGGTCTTGCGACCGCAGAGGACATCCGCCAGTGGTCCTTCGGTGAGGTCAAGAAGCCGGAGACCATCAACTATCGCACACTCAAGCCGGAGAAGGACGGGCTTTTCTGCGAGAAGATCTTCGGCCCCACCCGGGATTGGGAGTGCTACTGCGGCAAGTACAAGCGCGTCCGCTTCAAGGGCATTATCTGCGAGCGCTGCGGTGTTGAGGTTACCCGCGCCAAGGTGCGCCGTGAGCGGATGGGTCACATCGAGCTGGCTGCACCGGTGACCCACATCTGGTACTTCAAGGGTGTCCCGAGCAGGCTGGGGTACCTGCTCGACCTGGCTCCCAAGGACCTTGAGAAAATTATCTACTTCGCTGCCTACGCCATCACCGCGGTGAACATCGAGGAACGGCACAACGATCTCCCCACCTTGGAGAGTGAGATCGGTGTCCAGCGCAAACGACTTGAGGACCGCCGCGACGCCGACATCGAGGCACGCGCGCAGAAGCTTGAGGCTGACCTCGCTGAGCTGGAGGTTGAAGGCGCCAAGAGCGATGTGCGGCGCAAGGTCAAAGAGGGCGGCGAGCGCGAGATGCGCCAGCTTCGGGACCGGGCCCAGCGTGAGATCGATCGGCTCGATGAGATCTGGGAGACGTTCACCAAGTTGGAGATCGGCCAGCTCATTGTGGATGAGCTGCTCTACCGGGAGCTCTACGACCGCTATGGCGACTACTTCACCGGCGCCATGGGTGCTGAAGCGATCCAGAAGCTGATGGAGAACTTCGACATTGATGCCGAGTCGGAAAATCTGCGCGAGATCATCCGTAGCGGCAAAGGCCAAAAGAAACTGCGCGCGCTCAAGCGTCTCAAGGTCGTCGCGGCTTTCCAGGCCACTCGCAACAACCCGATGGGCATGGTGCTGGATTGCGTGCCGGTGATTCCGCCGGACCTGCGCCCCATGGTGCAACTCGACGGTGGCCGGTTTGCGACCTCCGACCTCAACGACCTCTACCGCCGGGTGATCAACCGTAACAACCGGCTCAAGCGACTCATCGACTTGGGTGCGCCCGAGATCATTGTCAACAACGAGAAGCGGATGCTGCAGGAGGCCGTCGACGCCCTGTTCGACAACGGTCGCCGTGGTCGTCCGGTGACCGGCCCCGGAAACCGGCCGCTGAAGTCGCTCTCTGACTTGCTCAAGGGCAAGCAGGGCCGGTTCCGGCAGAACCTGCTCGGCAAGCGGGTCGACTACTCCGGCCGTTCGGTCATCGTGGTCGGTCCACAGCTCAAACTGCATCAGTGCGGCCTGCCCAAGCAGATGGCGCTGGAGCTGTTCAAGCCGTTCGTGATGAAGCGCCTGGTGGATCTCAACCACGCGCAGAACATCAAGTCGGCCAAGCGGATGGTCGAGCGGCATCGTCCGCAGGTGTGGGATGTCCTGGAGGAGGTCATCACCGAGCACCCGGTGCTGTTGAACCGCGCGCCGACCCTGCCCCGGCTGGGCATCCGGGCTTTCGAGCCGCAGCTGGTCGAGGCCAAGGCG
>JAFAXZ010000075.1 GCA_019240665.1 Pseudonocardiales bacterium
ACGAACGTCAGGTCGAACAGCAACTCCAGCGGCGTCGATGCCCGGCCGCCTTCCTCGGGGTCACGGCCGGCCATCCGCCGCCGCCACTGCTGCGGCAGCGGCGAGGTCTCACTCACTGACGTCTCCACCCCCAAGAAATCCCGAACCTGCGGTTCCCGTACGGGGAGATTCTCATTGACCAGGAGCCATGCGTACGCTGCCGCTGCCGATCGTGGTTGGTGGCAGTGATCGGCTACGCCTGTTGGAGGTGCCGGTGCAGGGTCGCCCGGCCCGCCGCGGATGGTGCGGGCGATCTCAGCTGTGGTGTGGGCCGTCCTCGACCATACGGCGGCCCCACCTCGAGTTTCGCTGGGGTAACCACGGTGAGCCGACCACCGACCCCGGCGCCGGGCGGCGGCGAGGCCTGTCACCCTCAGCGCTAAGCGGCATACCGGCGGCGCTGGAGGCAGCGTAGGCGGCGATGCGGGGATGAGCGGCCCGGCGGAGGCACCCCCGCAACCGCGGATACGAGAAGCGCCTAGCCAGTGCTTCGCACGCGCTACTTCATGTGGCTGTCGAACCACTCCAGCATCAGCTCAGGGCGCTCCCCGAAGTAGTTGTAGCCCCGGAATCGCTGGTCGGTGCCTTCGATCCAGAACAGCTTCTTGTCGGTGGCGGGGATGTTGTCATAGATCGTCTGCACGTCAGAGGGCCTGGTGAGCACGTCGTCGTGCACCTGCGCGATGAGCGTCGGCAGCTGAACCGACTTGGCGTGTTCGATCGGTGATTGCTCGTCGACGTGGAAGCCGGTGCGTCGGTGGAGCGCGTCATCGAAGAGTTCGACGCCGCCCTTGATGCCTTTGTCCTCGACGGCGCGCTCGATGAACGCGCGCGCCGATATCGGTTGCAAACCCAGCAGCGCCTTGATGTCGGCGAACTCCTCGGGGTGCTTGTCGATGGCCACGATCGTCGAGTTGCAACCGAGGCACACGCTCAGCAGGGCGGGAATCATGTCGGCAGTGTCGGGTCGGGACTTGGCGTAGCGGATCGAGCCGATCACGTCACGGTATTCCAGCAGGCCGATCCCGACCGTGCCGCCGTTGCCGGTGCCGCTGAGCCCGTGGTTCCGCAGGTCGTAGCACAGCACGTTGTAGCCCGCGTCGTGCAGCGCCCGGTAGGCCGGCAGGAAGCTCACTTCGAACCCGCCGAAGTCGGTGAACCCCTCCATGTGCCCGGGATAGCCGTATCGGTTGCCGGGCATGAAGTGGTTGTGTATGATCAATCGGTCTGACTCGGCGGGGATGAACCAGCCGTCCAAGGCCACGCCGTCCATCGAGGGGAAGAACACATCCTCATATTCCAGGCCGACCTCATCGGGGCGCCGAAAGACTGGGGAGCGCTTCGAGTGTGCCCAGAAGTCGGCGAGCCCGTCGATGAATTCGTTGGATGTCGCTGTCGCCATGGTGCACCTCCGTGGTGCGGACGGTAAGTCTCCTCTCGAGGGTGTAGTACCCCCGGCGGGCTCGCACAATCGCCCGGGCTGGGTGGCAACAGGCACGCGAACGCCCACCTCGCCCGCGCTCCAATCGATGGGCCGCAGGCCTTTCGGCCGAAGTTGATCACTTTCACGTCGACCACCGGGTGTGGGCGCAGCCCCTGAGCGGCGAGACTCTCGACCTGTCGGATGCTATTGCCCTCCAGGGGCCAGCTGACAGGCCACTGCCGCCGCCAGTGATCGCGGCCATGACCAACCTTGCCCGTGGCCGCGCACCAGCTAACCCGAACTGGGCGACGTTCCACCGGCTTGGCGTGACAACCGTGTCATTGCGTGAACCGCGGACCATGATCAGGGCTTGGCTACGGGCCTGTTCAACGTTGTTCAACGTGACCGCGATCAAGGGCAGCGGTGATGCAGTGCTGTCAGCGTCAAGCCGCATCGGACAGCTCTTGACTGACCCACCACTCTGGTCGCGGACAGCGGGTCCCGACACCTGCGACCGAGACGCGCTCTCATGCTGATGAGCGTGTGAGGTGCCAGCCGTGGTCCGGGGACGCCGGCCATTCCGCCGTAGAACACGACAGCCACTGGCTTGGCTCGCCATGGCTCGCGTAGCGTCTTGATGGGCTGTCTTCAGCGGTCTCGGGTAGTTGTGGTTGTACTCCAGGATGATGATGGCGTCGACGCGGCTGACCGTAGCCAAGATCTCACCGGAGGAACCGCGATGAGCGACCGCGCATCCCCGTTCGTTCTCGCTCCCGCAGAGCCGGGCGGCAGGGAGGCCTCCACCTCCTTCAAGGTCCGGGCCGACGACACGGCTGGCTTGCTCAGTGTATTTGAGTTCACGCTCGCGGCCTGGGAGTCCGGACCCGTTCTGCACCTGCACAAGGTATCTGACAGTCCTTCTATGTGCTTTCCGGCGAGCTGGAGCTGCAGATCGGTGACGAGCGATCAATTGTGTCACCGGGTGGCTTCGCATGGGTGCCCCGAGGGACCCCACACACGTTCGCCAACGCCGGTGAAGTCGCCGCTCGTGGAATCACGATCGCCACACCGGGCGGTATCGAGCGCATGTTCGAGGAGCTGGCCGAATACATAGCCTCCACGAACAACCGACCCCAGCAGGGAGAACTGGACGCCATCCGGCACCGCCACGATGGAGCCACTCTGGGACCGCCGATCCGGTCAAGCCGAGCGCCGAAGCTCGGGTAACTCGACGATCCACGGCTAGATGCTTGGGCACAAGTCCAGTTGCGAGTGCGGAGCTGTTTGTCTATTGTTGCTGGCGGACCGGTCCCCAGCGCTCACTTGACCATCACCTCAGCGCGTAGATGTGAATTCCGTGGCGCGTGCATTTCGTGGCAGTGATCGTCATGGGCGTCCTATATTCCGGGCGGGTGCCGTTCGAGTAGTTGCTGTGCTGCGTCCGTGATGGCTTGCGCGTCGATACCGGCGGCATGCAGTAGTTCGGCGGGTTTGCCAGAGACTGGCATGCCACGGACGGCGAGCTTGTAGATCGGGGGACGCTGAGGGTGGGTGGCGAGAGCGCTGAGGACGGCGTCGCCGAGGCCGCCTTCGGGCCAGTGGTCTTCGACGGTGATGATGCCCTTGGTTTGTTCGGCAGCAGCGGTGAGAGTGGTGGTATCAATGGGTTTGATCGAGTAACAGTCGATCACCCGTGCTGGCATCCCTTCGGTTTCCAGGGCGTCAGCGGCTTTTTCTGCTTCGTTGAGGGTGATCCCGCAGGCGACAATGGTTAACTCGTCGCGGTCGCTGGCACGCACCACCCGGCTGCCGCCGATGCGCACGTCTTCCTCGGCTGGGGTGCGTACCGGGGTCTTGCCGCGCAAGGTGCGCAGGTAGCAGATCCCTGGGTGATCAGCCATCTCGGCGACTAGCCGTGCGGTCTGGTTGGCATCGGATGGGTGCAGCACGGTGCTGTCGTGCACGGCCCGCAGCGCCGCGATGTCTTCCAACGCCATCTGGGAGGGGCCGTCCTGACCGATGGACACGCCGGCGTGCGAGCCGCACAGCCGCAGGTTGGCTCGGGACACCGCGGCCATCCGGACAAAGTCATAGGCGCGGGAGAGGAACGCACCGAAGGTGGAGGCGAACGCGATCCAGCCGCGAGCCTGCATGCCTACTGCTGCGGCGATCATCTGTTGCTCGGCAATGAACATCTCGAAGTACCGTTCGGGATGTTCCTGGGCGAAGAGTTCGGTGGCCGTGGAGTTGGACACTTCACCGTCGAGCGCGACCACCTCCCCGCGCCGTGCACCGAGCGCAGCCAGTGCCTGCCCGTAGGCCTGGCGAGTGGCGACCTGCTCGCCCAGCGGCCAAGTAGGCGGTTGGGCACCGGTGGTCGAGAAACGGTGCGGTTCGCCGGAACCCTGCGGGCTGGCCACCCGCACCCGCAGATCGCGTTCACCGCCGAGCTCGCTGATCGCGGCCTCGGGATCCTCCAGGGGCTTGCCGTGCTTGCCGGTCTGGTCCTCGACAGCCGTAACACCACGGCCCTTCTTCGTACGGGCAAACAAAACGGTAGGACATCCCGCGGTTACCATGGCCTCAGTGAAGGCGGCATCGATCGCTCCCAGATCGTGACCGTCAAGGGTGATCGGGTGCCAGCCAAAGGCGCGGGCCCGCGCCGCGTAGCCCTCAACGTCCCAGCCCAGCATGGTTTCCCGGGTCTGCCCGAGCCGGTTGACGTCGACGATCGCCGTGAGGTTGTCCAGTCCTGCCCATGCCGCGTATTGGAAGGCCTCCCACATCGAGCCCTCTGCTAGCTCAGAGTCGCCGCACAGCACCCATACCCGGTAGGGCAACTGGTCCAGTTTCTTTCCGGTCAGAGCCAACCCCACCGCCACCGGCAAGCCCTGCCCCAACGAGCCGGTGGCCACCTCAGTCGGAGGGATCCGCGGGGTCGGGTGACCCTCCAGGCGGCTACTGAGCTTGCGGTAAGACAGTAATTCCTCATCGGTGATCGCCCCGACGGTCTTCAGCATGGCGTAATACAACGGTGAGGCATGGCCCTTGGAGAACACCAGATGATCGTTACGAGGGTCCTCTGGCTTCTCGAAGTCCAAGGTCAGATACCCGTCCAGCAGCACGGCCATCAGATCAGCGGCCGACATCGAGGATGTGGGATGCCCTGAACCGCCCGCCGCACTAGCCCGTACCGAGTCCACCCGCAGCTGCTGCGCCAACTCCCAACGGAAATCGCTGTCCGACATCTCCACTCCTGCCCTCACACGGTGCAGTCCGCCGTGGCACTGCGGGCGAATCTTCTGCCCTTCGGGTACCCCGGACAACCCCACGGAAACCGACACCACCAACCGAGATTCCCACGTTTGGCACCTCTGCCCACAGCCACACGCCCTGACGTTCTTCGACGCCACCACCGGGGTAATCTTCCAGAGTGGCCGAGCCACTGTTGTGCATCGTGGAGATCCCTAAGGGGTCACGGAACAAGTATGAATACGACCCTCAGCTCGGTCTGATGGTCTTTGACCGCTTCCTGTCCGCTTCGGTGGTATTCCCGACTGACTACGGCTTTATCCGCGGTGCCTACTCCGCTGACGGAGACCCGATGGACGTGCTCATCACCGTGTCGGAACCAACGTTTCCCGGCTGCGCCGTCCACACCAAGCCGGTGGCCGTGTTGTGGCTAGGCGACCAGGGCGAACGCGAACCCAAGGTGGTCTGCGTACCCTGCGAGGATCCAAACTGGCAAAGCATGGAGGACCTTGACGATCTCCCCGAGCAGCTCGTTGAGGAGATCGCGCACTTCTTCCTGGCCTACAAACGGCGGGAGGGCCATGAGGTGACCGTCGAAGGGTGGGGCGGTGCCCAGGAAGCACGACAGGTTATCGAGGAGGGACTCGCCCGCGGGTCGAAGGGGGAGCGGAAGCCACCAACGTGAGGACATGGCCCCGTAAAGTGGGTGACCTTGACGTCAGAGTGGGGTGACCTCGACTTTGGCGCCCGCCGCCGGATGGTCGAGCAGCGCGGCGGCGCTGGCGCCGCGGGCGAACAACTCATACCAGCTGAGGTCCCCGTGGCGGGTGTGCCACCCGGAGCTTCCGGGCGCAAACGATATCTCCCCGGTCGGCACCTCGAAGGTGCCGTCGGTGACGGTCGCCTCGACGCTGCGGTCGCCGATGTGGACGCGTACCCGAGTGCCGGACGACGCCGGTGGTTGCGACCAGGTGGTCTTCAGGTTGCCGTAGCCGTCGATGTACGCCACGGCCCGCTCTGGTGGCGGCGGCACTGCCTCGTCGGTGAGCTCAGGGCCAAGCGCGGTGTCCTCGCCACGTACGAGTGCAGCGACCAGCTGCGGGAAGACATCACGGGAGCGAAACTGGGAGCCCGACTCCGGCACCTGCACCTCGTACAGGGGGGTGCCGGCCGAATGCAGAAAGGAGAACGTGTACCTGGAGTTCGGCGCGACCACCAGCACGCCCTCCGCAGTGCGGCCGGCCACGAGCCGTTCACCCTCATTGGCTGACCGTGGGTCGTTCTCGTCCTCCCGTGGCGCGACGTTGCAGTAGACGACACGGTCGGTGGGACCGTCGGTGAGCGCAAGCTGGGCGAGGCAGAAGCCGGCGCTGAGCGTGTCGAAGGCGGGCACCGGCGTCAGCATGAGTTGCGCATCGGGCAGATGCTGCGTGAGCCGCTGCGCCACCTCAGCGAAGGCAAGATCACCTAGACCGTAATCGGCCACCACGTGAACCAACACGGGCATCCTCCCTCTCAAGTCCCCACGTTGCTCCCCCGATGCGGGCGGTAGGACCGCCCCGGATCGGGGACATGCCCAACCGTCCTCTCCTTACAGGTTGAGACCAGCCAATTCGCCAACCGAACGCCAAGCAGGGCGTGGATGCCGAGCGGGCTGAACTGCCGAGCGATCCTCAGCGGCTCGTCCACTGTAAAGACCATCATCAGGTAGGGCGACGGCAGACCGAGGTGGCGTGCGGACGGCACGTGACGCTGGCGGTAAGCATGATGCATGGCGATGAGGCAGCACAGCGATCCCTCGGCACGGACGGACACCGCCGAACACATGACTGACAATGCTGACTTCGGCACATTCGGCCGGTTCATCGAGACCCCGGTCGGCCAATGCCCGAGGCGATGAAACAGGCCTATGACCTGACGATGACGCTACGCGGACTCGTGCCCGGCCCACATAAGATCTGGTCGACCAACCCCACACTGTCACAGACCATCGTGCCCACCGGCGCCTACTTCCAGACCAAATCGACGCTGACGAAGGTCGAAATCGAGATCGCAACCAATGTGATCAACGGTCACTGGCGCGCGGCGTACGGGAACGACGAGCACGAAAAGATCGGTATCGAGAGGGGTGGCCTGGCGCCTGAGAAAGTCGCGGCGCTGATCGCGGGCCTGCCGACATCGTTCGACGATCCCCGCCAGCAGGTCGTGTACGAGCTCGCGTCCACCCTGGCCACAGCGCATGTCGTGCCCTTGGGCCTCTACCGCCGCGCGCGGGATCTGCTGGGGGACGCGGGCATCGTCGACGTGACCACCCTCATGGGGTGGTTCACCACCGTCTCGCTGACGCTGATGGCCTACGAGGTCCCGTCCAATGCCGTCGGACTCGACTACTAGACACAGTTCAATCAACAGAATGCGGAAGGACGGCCCAGGAACGGAGCGATTTCTCCACGGCCGTCCTTCCTCACCACAACTACCACCCGTGAACGTGAGGACGACTCATGCCGATCACGCCTCTTCCCGCAGTCACCCTGACTCCGGTCGCGTACTTCCCGGAAAAGTACTTCCTGGAAAACCTCGCCGTCCGTGGCGACGGTTCGGTCCTGATCACCGCAGTACTCCAGAAAGAACTCTGGTGCGTTCCCGGCCCCCAGCCGCACGCGTCGGTCAGCCCGGTGCTGGTGCACACCTTCGAGCACCTCGTTACGGGCATCGTCGAGGTCGAACTCGACGTGTTCATCGTCAGTCTCAGCGACGCCTACACCACCCACGAGTCCCATCTGGCGCGGGTGGACCTCAACGGCTGGACCCCGGGAGGCCCGGCGTCACCCGACATCATTTTCACCTTCGACGAACGGGTCTGCGGACTCAACGGCAGCTGCCTGCTCGATCCCGGAGTGATGCTCGCCGCCGATTGCTTCGCCGGGTTGATCTGGCGAATCGATCTGGCCGAGGGCGCCCGCAGTGCGACAGCCCGGATCTGGCTGGCCCACGACACGATGGCGATGGACCCCGACAGCGACGTCGCACCGCCACCACAACCGGGCGTCAACGGCGTGCGCTACGGCGCGCGCACCGGCTACCTGTGGTACACCTCGACCGCCCAGCAAGTCTTCATGCGCGTCCCGGTCGACCCGACCACTCTCGACCCCGCCGGTGCCGCGGAGTTCGTCGCCGCCATCGACAACGCCGACGACTTCTGCCTGGATGACAACGCCGGATTCGCCTACGTCACCCGCCACCGCGCCAACACGATCGACCGGGTTCCGCTCACACCCCGACACGGCAGCGAGGTACGCCACATCGCTGGCGATCCGTTCGACAAGGTCCTGGTCGGGCCATCCAGCGCCGCCTGGGGACGCGGCCCCAGCGACCACGGCCGGGTGGCATACGTGACCACCGACGGCGGGACGACCGCGCCACCAGACGGGATCGTCCGGAAAGCCACGCTCCTGCGCGTCGAACTGCAACCGCACACCGCGAGAAGTGGTCGAAGCGTCCATGCGGTGCAGGAATGAAAGCGGCGCTGCCCCGATCAGAACCCGCAGCCGCCAGGAGCTCATCCGCGGCAGCTCTCCTTGAGCGAACTGCTCAAAGACCTCGTCTTCTGCTAGACATCGATTTTTGGCTGGCCTGTTGGACTCCTGTGGAGCAACTCACTGAGCTTGGCAGCGTTGCGCTGAGCATAGTCTTTATAGCAGTTGTTCATCAGAACATGAGTTGTCTTTGCTGCCGACGCAAGCGTCATGATCTTCGGTGCCCATCCCTTTAGCTCGTCGTCTGAGTACAAGTAGGCAAACCGCCGTTGTACTGACTTGGTATCCCATTCGGCGTCGTTGTGCCCATGGAAGCGCACGACGGCTAGGTCGCTGGTTGCAGCCAACACCGGTGGCAGCGATGAGGAGAAGCCCTGGGGCATGTCGACACATACGTAAGGCAAGTCGTGACCATTGAGAAAATTAAGGGTTTCTGCCTGATTGTCGTCTCTCATCCAGCTGTAGTGGCGGAACTCGATGCAGGTCTTGGCGGGTGCTACCCGCTGGGCGCATTCGAGCACGTACTGCTTATTCTTCTTGGAGATAACGAACCACGGTGGATACTGGAAGAGAATAACCCCTAGTTTCCCGGCATCGAACAAAGGGGCCAACGCGTTAATGAACTCGTCCCACGCGCGCTCTATTGCGCTTGCCGGGAGATCTCTCAAGTAGAGCATTCTCTTGTTCGTCTCGATTGAAAGA
>JAFAXZ010000140.1 GCA_019240665.1 Pseudonocardiales bacterium
GATTCGCGAGTCGCGATGCCTCGTCCATCCCTCCTTGGATAAGCCGGGCCTCAGCTAGCCCAATCTGATCCAGCGCGGAGCTGCGCAACCGCCCGGGGCGACGTAACGTTATGGCCTGCGAGATGCGCTTCACTGCTTCGTCGGCAAACTGTTTGTCGTGGTGGGCGAGTCCGAGCAGCCGCCCACCTGTGGTTCCTTGCAGTTCGGCGAGGTCAAAGTAGCTAACCCAGTACGGATCCTCGGCAGGTCTCGCCTCGGCGAGCGCGTCTTCAGCTTTGTCCGTCGCCCGCCGAAACGCCGAGATGCGGCCGAGTCTGGGCTCTACTGATATTACTGTGGGTAGCTGAACTGTTACTGTGGGTAGTTATTTATGATCGTCCGGGGAGTGGTGGGCAGAGGCCACCGCGGGTGAGGTCGACCATGGCGATCAGTGATTCGGGGCTGTGGTAGCCGTAGCCGCGTCGGGTCAGCAGCCGCAGGTGGGTGTTGGTGGCTTCGGATCGGGCGTTGGACAGGTGGTGCTCGACGGCGTTGAGGATCAAGGTCTGGAAGCGTGTGATGGTCTTGGTGAGGCGGACGAAGGCGGGGATGCGGCTGCGCCTAGCCCAGGAGATCCAGCCGGCCAGCAGTGCCCTGGCCTCGGGGAGTTCGGCTTGGAAGATCACGTGGAGTTGTTCTTTGCGGAGGTAGGCCCGAGACAGTGCGCCGTTGTCCTTGGCGATGGCGGCCAGGGTGCTGCGCTGGTCACCGGTGAGCTCGGGGGGGTTTTTCCGCAGTGCCCACCGGGTTTTCTTGATCGTGGTGGCCTGCTCGGCGCGTCCGGTGCGGCGCAGTTGGGCGGCGAGTCCCCGGCGGACCTCCTCGAGGGCCTTGGTGGCCCAGGCCGCGACATGGACGGCATCCAGGCACAGCACGGCTTTCGGGGCGCCTTCGGTGACCACGGTGTGGAGGAACTCCGCACCCTCGGCGCTGACATGGCTCAGCGCCGCCGCCCGGTCCGGGCCCAGATCCTCGAAGAACTGGCGCAGGGTCGCGGCGGTGCGGTCGTTGCCCGCCCACACCCAGCGCCCGGTGTCGTGATCGGTCACGACCCGCAGATACCGCGCTCCCTTGCGGTAGGAGATCTCCTCAATCCCGATCCGGCGCAGCCCGGCCAGCCGGTCGCTGGCCTGGCCGCGGGCGGCGAGGACCCGGGCCACGATGTCGGACACCCGGCGCCACGCCACCCACAACAGCACCGCCACCACCGACAGCGCAGCGTGACAGACCAGCCACGCGCAGGTGTCCTCACACGCTATGGTGAACCGCGATCCGCGCCGCGCCCAGGGCACCGCGGCGACCACCACCCCATGCTCAGGACAGCTCACCCGGCAGGTCGTGGCCTGGAGGAACACCTGGATCGAGCCCAGATCCAAACCCCGCCACCGCCGCGGCTTGTCACCGGTGTCATAGCCCGGACACCGCCGCTGACACCGAGAGCACCGCCCCACCGCCCCCACCTTGGGCCGTACCTGGGCAACCAGCACCTCACCACCACGCCCACCGGGCTCCAGGCCCACCCACTCAATCACCGTGTGCTCGACCCCCAACACCCGCCGCCATACCCTCGTCGTACGCACACCGTTCCCACCTTGATCATCTCTAACTGTGGAAGGCCAGAAACCCTAGATAAGACACGGCGTACGCCCTCATCGATCATGAACAGATACCCACAGGAACGTCAGTAGCGCCCATCTTCCGCACAGCATCACGATCAGTGACACGACCTACCTCATGCCACCTCCCGTGTTCGTGGCGCACCCTTTCCCAAGAACTCGGTTTTCATCCTCAGCTCACGGTTTTCTTTCTCCAGCTCGTGGAGGCGCGCCCGTTCGGTGATCGACAGCGGTGGTTCTTCGTCCGCGTGATCGATTCGGCATTGCTTTACCCAGTTCCCCAGCGTGCCCTCGTGCACATGAATCTCTCGGGCGACTTCGGCGATCGGGTGTGAGGTCTCGCCCACCATCTTCGCCGCTTCGGTCTTGAATTCAGTAGTGTATTTCCTGCGCCGTTCTGCCATTCATCCCCCCTCCATTCCGGGCCGGACCTTATAAGGTCCTGTGTCCGGAATGTGGGAGGCACGCCACATTGGCCACCGGCGCCGCCAAAACCGACACCTTCCTCGGCGAACGCTACCGACGACTCATCAAACGGATGCCCAAGGCCAAGGCCCTGGTCGCGCTCCAACGATCCATCCTGATCATCATCTTCCACCTGCTCGCCGACCCCACCGTCGAATTCACCGACCTCCGACCCGACTACTACACCCAACGCCTCGACCTCGCCCAACGCACCAACCACCTCACCCGACAACTCCATGCACTGGGCTACAACGTCAAGCTCACTCCGGCCAACACCGCCTAAACCCCACCCGAGCCCACCACCCCACCGGGGTCACCTCCCGCTGGTCCCCTTCGCCCGTCCCCGGCTCCGCGACACAACCACGCCCAGCCGGTGGTCCCGTTCGCCCGTCCCCGACTCTGTTTTCCGGTCAGATGCGTCGCGCGCCCGCTGCGCAACGGCACGGCTCAACCAAACCCGTGGTTGGACACGCTCGCAGTTTGCACCGGCGACTCCGATCAGGCCAACGATGAACCCATCGATCGGGTGACGACAGCTCGTGCCGTGAAGCGCAACTATTTGAGGAAAGTACGCCGCCGTCTTCGATGACTCCGAGGGGTTTTCGACATGGTTAGTGTTCGGGAAGCAACCGTTGACTTATTCCGCTCGCATGGTCTGACCACGTGGTTCGGTAATCCGGGCTCGTCGGAGCTGACCTTGTTGGAGGAGTTTCCGGACGATTTCCGCTATTTGCTGGGCCTGCAGGAGATGGTGCCGGTGGGCATGGCCGACGCCTATGCCCAGATCACCTGTCGTCCCGCGGTGGTCAATGTTCATACCGCGCCAGGGCTGGGCAACGCCCAAGGCGCGTTGTATAACGCGTTCGTCAATAAGACCCCGCTCATCGTCACCGCGGGCAACCAGCGCCGTGTCATGCAGAATCAGTACTGCCTGCTGACCAACATCGACGCCACCACGGTACCCAAGCCGTTCGTGAAGTGGGCGGCCGAACCGGCAATCGCGAGCGAGACGTCCGCTGTCCTGGCCCATGCCATCCACCTGGCCACCACCCCACCGATGGGTCCGGTGTTCGTCTCGTTACCGATGGATGACATGCAGGCCGAACTCGACGACACCCAGGTCGCCGAGAGCGCCGCGCTGCGGGAGCGCACCGTCACCCGGGCTGTTGGCTTTCCGGCAGATCTTGCCGAACAGACCTGCGCGCGCATTGAGGCCGCAACGTCGCCGGCGCTGATCGTGGGTGGCGACGTCGAGCGCTACGGGGCCTGGGATGCCGTGATCGGATTGGCCGAACGCACCCAGTGCGCCGTGTGGACGGCCCCCCTTACCGGGTGGAGCGGATTCCCGGAGAATCACCCGTTGTATCAGGGCAACTTGCCGCCCGGTGCGGGCTGGATCTCCCAACGGCTGACCGGACACGATCTGCTCCTGGTGCTCGGGGCGCCGGTGTTTCGGTACTACCCGCACATCCCCGGACCCTATCTGCCCGAAGGCGCAAGCCTGATTCACATCACCAACGATCCCGACGAAGCCGCCCGCGCCCCGGTCGGGGACGCGATCATCGCCGATCCGCGCAGCGCCGCTACGGCCCTGCTCGCCGTGGCGAAGCCCAGCCAGCGGCCCGCTCCACCGCCGCGTTCCCCGATCCCCGACGTCGAGCACGCCACCGCGCCGCTCAAGCCTGAAATGTTGTGGGCCGCCGTGGGAGGCGCCGCACCCCCTGACACGCTGTGGGTCAGCGAGGCCGGCAGCAACGAGTTCGCGATCACCAACGCTATTCGGCCCGGCAACCCGTTCTCGCACTTAACAGCCGCCGGTGAAGGACTCGGCTTTGGGCTACCGGCCGCCGTCGGCGCGCAACTGGCCGCCCCAGATCGCCCCGTGGTGGCGTTGATGGGCGATGGTTCCATGCATTACGCGATCACCGCCTTGTGGACCGCGGCGCACTACCGCATCCCAGTCACCGTCGTGGTCGGATCCAACGCCGAATACGGCATCCTCAAACAATTCGGCAAGTTGGAAAAGACACCGGGAGTTCCCGGCCTGGATCTGCCCGGGCTCAATGTCGTGGCCACCGCCGCCAGCTACGGCGTCGACGCCCACGAAGCACACAGCACCGACGAGGTCATCGAGCTGGTGCAGTCAGGCATCGCCGATCGTGACCGACCCACCCTCATCAACGCGCCCACCATCCGCGTTGACGCCTAAATCCATACCGCACCCGGGAAGGCGGCGCTGTGACCATGACCGAGGCTCCTCGACCGACCACGGCAACCGCCGGAACGACAGGCACCGGCCGATGGATGCGGATCGGTGATTT
>JAFAXZ010000304.1 GCA_019240665.1 Pseudonocardiales bacterium
CGTTACCTCGTGCTACCCGGGCTGCGTAGCTCGAATGTGCACGTCTATGACACCTACCCGGATCCCACCACCCCCATCCTGGTCAAAACGATCAGCGCTCAAGAGCTGGCAGACAGAGCTGGTTACTCACGGCCGCATACGCTGCACTGTGGACCCAATGGGATCTTCCTGTCCTGCGTGGGGGGCGGCAACGGCGCAGACGGGCCGGGCGGGATCGCGCTGCTCGACCATTCCAGTTTCGAGGTGCTGGGGCCCTGGGAGAACGACCGCGGGCCGCAGTACCTGGCGTATGACGCCTGGTGGCACCTCAAGCAGAACGCGCTCATCACCAGCGAGTGGGGCACACCGTCGATGATCGAAGGCGGGGTGAACCCCGAGCTGTTATTGGGCAACAAGTACGGTCACGCATTGCACTTTTGGGATCTGGCCGCTGGCAAACACCTCCAGCGGGTCGACTTGGGGGCCCATCACCAGATGGTGCTTGAGCTGCGTCCGGCCCACGACCCCGAGGCCAGCTGGGGATTCGTCGGCGTGGTGGTGTCCACCCAGGACCTGTCCGCTTCGGTGTGGCGTTGGCATCGAGAGGGAAACACCTGGCTTGCGGACAAGGTGATCACCATTCCGGCCGAACCGGCTGACCCCAACTTGCTGCCCCCAGCGCTGAAGCCCTTCGGTGCGGTACCGCCGCTGGTCACCGACATCAACCTTTCAGTCGATGATCAGCGGCTGTACGTGTCCTGCTGGGGCACCGGTGAGCTCAAGCAATACGACGTCTCCAATCCTGCCCAGCCCACGGAGACCGGATCGGTGCGCTTGGGTGGCATCGTCGGCCGCGCGGCCCATCCGGCCGCACCCAACCAGCCACTGGCCGGTGGTCCCCAGATGGTCGAGGTCAGCCGAGACGGCCGGCGCATCTATCTCACCAACTCGCTCTACGGTGCCTGGGACGACCAGTTCTACCCAGACGGTGTGGGCGCCTGGATGGCCAAGATCGACGCTTTCGCGGATGGAGGGCTCAGCGTCGATAAAACGTTCTTCCCGCACGGCGAGGACTTCCGGGGCTTGCGCGTGCACCAAGTGCGGCTGCAGGGCGGCGACGCATCCTCGGACTCCTACTGCTACCGCTAAGTCGGCGGTGCCCAGGACTGCGATAGCTGACACCCCAGCTAACCGGTGAGTAACTTGCCAGCACTGCCGACAGGTGGGTCCAGAAGGTCGGTGACTTTAGTGACCCCGCGAGGTCAGATTTGGGAGGCGGCGGATCGAGCGGTAGCGAGTTTTTGATCATAATCACCGCAGAGTCAGTGCCCGCGGACGATCACCAAGCAGGACGCCCGGCCGGGCGCGACCGAGCACGGCCCGGAGGGCTGCGCGCAGTGTCGTGGCCGGCCGGCGACCGCGTAAGTCGCAGAACCGGACGCCGCGCCACCGCAGACGGCGCCTTGACCTCGACGCGGGGACTGTGGAGATCCGCGGCACAGTCGTCCGGATCAAAGGCCAAGGGCTGCGGATCAAGCCCAAGCCGAAGAGTCGTGCCGGGTACCGCAAGCCGCAGTTGCCGTCCTGGGTGGTGGAGATGTTGCGCCGTCGCCGGAGTGAAAGCACACCAAACGAATGGGGTGTGGTGTTTACGTCACCAACCGGGCTGCTTCGAGACCCGAGTAACACCCAGGCCGACCTACGGGACGTCTTCGCCCGGCTGGGCTATCCGTGGATGACTTCACACGTGTTTCGGAAGACAGCGGCCACCTTGTTGGACGAAGCAGGGGTGAGCGCCAGGAAGATCGCCGACCAACTAGGGCATGCTCAGGTGTCGGTCACGCAGGACTCCTACATGGGACGCAAGATCGCCTCGGAGGACGCGGCCCGCGTGCTGGAGGCCATCGGCAAACCTGATGCGGCAGCTCTGATCGCGAGCACGGATCGGGGACCCACAGAGTGAGTCGTGCTGTGAACCTGGGGGTTTTCTGGGGATGGATCTTAGCAACCGAACTGATGAAATCGCTTGACCTGGTGTTCCTGCTCCCCGAGTTGGACTCGAACCAACAACCCTGCGATTAACAGATGCAGGCAGACCCCTGATCGGACCGCGCAACGTGGGCACGCGCCGTTCGCCAGGTGGTGGTCAGGGGTGGTCCGGTGCTGCTCGTTGCGGTCAGAACTGCGGTCACGTGGCGGCAGCCCGATAGTGGTGCCCTGCGCGATAACCAAGTCCGGAGCACACTTGACCCCAAGGACGTAGGAGTAAGCATCTCTACTGGTCAGCGTGGGCGCCGGTGCCGTGCGCGCAAGCGGTCGACGTGCTTGTCCACCTCCGTGCAGGACGTGTGGTCCCCAAATGGTCCCCAGCAGGCTGCAACTCACAGGAAGGACTTCAGGCCATGACCTGGGTGTAATGAACTGGCAGGTAGCTCTGAACAGTGCGCGCAGTCACAGTCACGCAGCGTGAACCCAGTGCCGTGAAACCCAGAGCCGGTCGATCGTCGGCGCAACCCCAGCGCTTCCAGCGCCTGCCTTTCCTGGAAATTGCCTGGGAATGAACAGCAGCTAGAAACCCCCCACGAGGACGCAGCGATAAGCCGCGCAGGGGACGTCGGGGAGTGTCCGTCCCCCACCGAGGAGGGAAAGGGATCCCACTATGCGAGTTGCTGAAGTGTTCACGCCGTTCCCAGCTGGTCGCGACAACGACAGGGACCACGACCGGGACCGGGACCGCCGCGAGCATGAACGCGGCCGTCACCACCGTGGCCACTACGACCGTTACCACCGGTGGTGCTGGGACGACTAAGCACTGACCAGCTCGAAAACAGCGGGCCCCGCGCAACAGCAGGGGCCCGTTTTCGCGTTCCGGGCCGCACGGCAGCG
>JAFAXZ010000206.1 GCA_019240665.1 Pseudonocardiales bacterium
ACGTCGACCTGGACCGCGTCCGGTTTGCGCAGCAGCGTGCACACCTCCAAGGCGGCCGGGCGGCGGGTCGCCAGATTGCACAACAACCAGGACAGCGTCAACCCCGAGTCGATGATGTCTTCCACGACGAGCACGTTGCGGCCGGAGATGTCGCGGTCCAGGTCCTTGAGGATTCGCACCACCCCCGACGATGACGTCGCCGAGCCGTATGAAGACACCGCCATAAACTCCAGCTGTACCGGGATGGGCAGCGCTCGGGCGAAGTCGGTCATGAACATCACCGCGCCCTTGAGCACGCCGACGAGCAGCAGGTCGCCCGTGCCGTGTTCGGCGTGGAAGTCGCTGGCGACCTGCTGCGCGAGCTCCGCGGTGCGGTGCCGGATCTGCTCCTCGGTGACGAGCACGGAGGCGATATCACCCGGATACAGACCATCACCCGGATACAGACCATCAGCCTGATACATGCAGCCTCCCCTGGGCCCGTACCAGCTCGAAGGCGCCTGGCAACCGCAGCGCACCCTGGCCCGACCACCGGCCGATGAGATCGTCGGCAGCGCGTAGGTGGGCGTCGGTCAGCTCGGCCACCCCGGCGTCGAGCAGCCAGCGGCGCAGCACCCGGCGGCGCAGCGCGGCCGGTGCCTGGGCAAGCGCCGCGACGTCCAGGTCCGCAACGGGCGAGTCAACGTTTGAGCCGGTGTCTGAGCCAGGGCCCCCGCGAGGGTCCAGTCGTGCTGCTGCCAGCAATCCGCACGCTTGCCCTTCGAGCACGTCGAGATCCTCCTGCAGTTGCCCGGCAGTACGAGCCAGGGCCTGCGCTACCCCGCCGGCAAGCACATCCTCCAGCAGCGGCAGCACCTCGGTGCGCAGCCGAACCCGCCGGAACCGGGGGTCGGCATTGTGCGGGTCAACCCACGGGGCCAGATCCAGCGCGGCGCAGGCCGCGGCGGTGACGGCTCGGCGCACCCCCAGCAACGGCCGGCCCCAGGGCGGCTCAAGCTCCCGCATCCCCGCCACCGACCGGGGCCCCGAGCCCCGCCCCAGCCCTAGCAGCACCGTCTCAGCCTGGTCGTCCAGGGTGTGGCCGAGCAGCACCAGCGCCCCGACCGGCGCGGCTTCGCGCAGCGCCGCATACCGGGCCCGGCGGGCCGCCGCTTCCGGCCCGCCCGGCCCGTCCACGGTGGTCCGCAGTACCCGCACCACGGTGCAGCCGAGCTGGCGTAGTAGCTGGGCGGCGCTCTGCGCCACCCGGGCCGAGCCCGGCTGCAGCTGATGGTCGACGACCAGGCCGTGCACCGCCAGGCCCAGCCGCTCGGCGCAGTGCGCGGTCGCGGCGGCCAGCGCCAGCGAGTCCGCACCACCGGAGCAGGCCACCGCGACGGTGCCGGTCCGATCCACCCAGCCCACGATGTCCTCGGCGGTCAGGAACCGGCGAACCGCGGCGCGCACCTGGCTGACCGCTGGCTGCGGCGCTGGACGTGAGAGTTTCAGGCTGGGGCCATGCGATACAGCCACGCCGCCGGATCGGCGATCTCGGCGCGGGTGGGCAGTGTTTCCGGTGAGGTCCACACTGCATTGAACCCGTCCATGCCGACGGCATCTACCACGTGCCGGGTGAACGCCGCGCCCTCGGCGTACTGGCGCAGCTTGGCATCGATGCCCAGGACGGCCCGCAGCACCCGCTCGGCGAGACCGCCGCCCTGCCGGCGGGCGGTGAACCGCTGGCGGATCAGCCGTACCGAGGGCACCACCGACGGTCCGACCGCGTCCATGACGTGATCGGCGTGCCCCTCCAGCAGGGTGGCCAGGGCGAGTAGCTGGTCGAGCACCGCCCGCTGCTCGGGGTCCTGGAGGAGGGTCAGCACGCTGAGCGCGTCCGACGCCTCTCCGCGCCGGGCCCCGCGCAACGCCGCGGGCAACCGGCCGATCATCTTGGCCACGGTGTCCGGGTCCTCGGTGGCGGCGACGAAGGACTGAACCTGGTTGGCGAAATACCCGCGTAGCCACGGCACGGCGTTGAACTGCAGCCGGTGTGTGGCCTCATGCAGGCATACCCACATCTGGAATTCACCGGCCGGGACGTCCAATGTCCGCCCCACGGTGAGCACGTTGGGGGCAACCAGCAGCAGCCGCCCAGGGTCTTCGGATGGCCCGCCGAACGGGTCGTACTGCCCGAGTACCCGGGACGCCAGAAACGCCAGCGCGACTCCCACCTGCATGCCTGCCGTGGTGGCCAGCATGCGGCGGGACCTTCCCTCCAGAATCCGGTAGTCGGGCAGCAGCCGGCACAGGCCTTCGGTTGCCGCATCCACCCACCCCGGCCGGTCCACCACCTCGGCAGGACGCGGCGGCTGACCATCGTCCAGTTTGGTCAGCTCCCGTACGTGCTGCTCGGCGGTAACCGACAGGGCGCGCAACTGGCGCACCGCCGTCGCCGCCTCCTCGGCGGGCACCGCAGGACCGGCCGGCAGCAGGCGTTGCGCGGTGACCGCCGCCACAGCCCAGTCGATCGGGGGGCCGAGCGGCCCCGTCCGGGGTGCCTGCTGGGTATCGAGCGCGGGATGTCCCATACGACGACGGTAACGCGGACTAGTGGCAGCCGCATGACCTTAACCCGGCTGCCAGCGTGTCGAGCCGTGGGCGAACCGACACGGGATTGGGACCATTGGACAGCAGCGCGAACACCAGCATCCTGCCCTCGACGTCCAGCACGGTGCCCGCCAGGCTGTTGACGCCGGTCAAGGTGCCGGTCTTGGCCCGCACCCAGCCTCGGCCACCGGCCGAGGGGCCGTAGTAGCGGTCGGCGAGCGTGCCGCTGCCGCCAGCCACCGGAAGCCCCACCAGGAGCGGTCGCAGTGCGGCGGTCCGCTGCTGGTGAGCCTCGTCAGCGTTGGACCCATCGGGGGCGGCTGCCGCGCCCAGCAGCTCGGTGAGCAGCGTCGCCGGGACAGCGTCGTTGATCGACAGCCCACTGCCATCGACCAGGGTGACGCGGCTGACGTCGAAGCCGTGGCTGCGCAGCACGCTGAGTACCGCCTTCGAAGCCCCAGAAAACGACGCTGGAAACGACGCTGGAAACGAGGCCTGCGCGCCGGTGGCGCGCGCCACCTCCCTGGCCAGCGCCTCGGCGAGCACATTGTCCGATCGTCGCAGCGCGGTGGCGACCAGGTCCTGAACTGGCGGGGAGGACACCTCGCCGAGCACCGCGGCGCCGGGTGGGGCGTTGCCGATCGAGACGGTGTCGGGGTCGGCCCCCAGCCGGCGAGCCAGTTCCGCCGCCGCCGCCGTTGCGGGCTTCGCGGCTCGCGGGGAGATCTCCTGGGTGGGATCTTCGCGGCCCCCGTCGAGCATCACCGGCTCGATCGGCGCGATGTATCCGCCGGTCACGTCGGCGGGGAACCAGCCCGGCGCCAACGCGTCGCCGGTGTAGCGACCCACATCGACCAGGACGCGACGTACCGGGCCGGGTGCTGCTGCCCGCACCTGGCTGACCAGGTCGTCCAGCCGGGCGGCACCCGGGTAGCCGGTCGCCGTGCCGGGATCCGCCGCGGACAGCGTCGGGTCGCCGCCGCCGACCAACACGACGGTGCCGGGCTCCGCACCAGCCAGCACGGTGGTGTGCAACCGTTCCTGGTGGTTCAGCGCCAGCAGCGCGGCCGACGCGGTGAGCAGCTTGGCGGTCGATCCGGGCACCAGCGTTGCTACCGGGTCCCGCTGCCAGAGCACTGTGCCGGTCGCCGGGTCGAGTACCTGGCCGGATAGTGTGCCCAGCCCGCCCGCCATGATCAGCGGGTTGAGGACGGCGGCGACCCCGGTGCGGGTTGGCGCCGGACCATGGACGGCAGCCGGGCGCAGCGCTGGATGCGGTACCACCGGTGGGGGTGGCGGCACGGTCGCCGCGACCGCGTTGGTCGCACCGAGGCGTTGTGCTAATACTGTGAGGCCCAGCATCGTGACGCCCAGCCCGGCGATCACCGCGAGCAGCAGTACCACGACGACCACCGCGACCCGCTTGCCGCGCTGGCCTGGCAGGCGCAGCGCCGCACCGATCCGATCACCAAATCCCGACACTGGGTCTCTCTCACCCCCACTGCGGTGTCCTGCAGGAAAATAGCGGGCCCCGGGACTGCGCCGGAGCGCGGCTGGCAAGCTTGAGGTGTTGCCGTGGGGCACAGCTCGATCAGGTGGTCTGGGCGAGCTGCTGATAGGTCTTCCTGATGCCGGCGGCGATGCTCGTGCCTGGGGCCCAGTTGAGTTCTGCCGCAGCCTTAGCGGGGTCGAGTGCACTGTGCCGCGGCTCGCCTGCCCGTGCCGGTGCGAACGCTGGCTCGATGGCGGTTCCTGCGGCGGCGTTGATGACGTCAAGGAGATCGCTTACCGCGGTG
>JAFAXZ010000367.1 GCA_019240665.1 Pseudonocardiales bacterium
AGGCACCAGGTCGATGGTGACACGCAGCCCGTGCCGGTGGGCGTCGGTGACCAGCCGATCGAAACTGTCCAGATCACCGAACAGCGGGTCGACGTCGCGTGGATCGCTGACGTCATAACCATGGTCGACCATCGGGGAACGGAAGAACGGGGTGAGCCACAGCGCGTCGACGCCGAGCAATTCCACGTAACCCAACCGGCTGCGCACGCCCTCGAGATCACCTACACCGTCACCGTTTGCGTCGGCGAAGGAACGGACGTAAATCTGGTAAAAAACAGCATTGCGCCACCAGGACTCGTCGTCGGGGGCCAGGCGGCGGTTGTCGGCGCGTCGCACGAGGATCAATCCTGCCAGTGAAGGGCGCAGCGATAGTCATCGATCAGGTCAGCGAGTTCAGCATGCTGTTCGCCGCCATCACCAGGTAGTCCCAGAGCACGGCATGGTAGGCCTCGCCGAGGTCGGCCTCATCCACCGCGATGCGCATACAGCGCAGCCAGGCGTCGCGCTCGGTCGGGCCGATCCGGAACGGGGCGTGTCGCATCCGTAGCCGCGGGTGTCCACGCTGAGTGAAGTAGGTGTGTGGCCCTCCCCAGTACTGCATGAGGAACAGCCGCAGCCGCTCCTCAGCGGGACCCAGGTCCTCCTCCGGGTAGATCGGACGCAGTACCTCGTCCTTTGCCACCAGCTCATAGAAGCGCCCGACGATCCGACGAAACGTCTGCTCGCCGCCGACGGCCTCGTAGAAGTTTCCCGGTGCAGCCACCCCTTCATCCTGCCCTGCCGGTTCGGGAGTCGACTCGCCCACGTGGGGGAGAAGCGCTCTCCGACGGCGGGGCGGTATAACCAGCTGGTGAGGGTGGCGGGATTCCGGCCTCGGCGAACGCAGCCTTGATGCCGGCCAGCAGCGTCCGCTGCACCGCCCACTGCCGCCCAGCCCGCACCTTGGTGGTGATCCGCAGCGTCACGCCGTCCGAGCTGATCGACTCCACTCCGAGCACCTCGGGAGGGTCGAGCACATCGGCGGCCAATGCGCTGTCGTTGGCGGTGAGCTCGGCGGCGGTGCGGCCAGCGAGCTCGGTGGATACCGGGATGTCTGCGTCATGCCCGATGGGCAGGTCGACGACGGCCACCGAGTAGCCCTGGCTGGAGTTGCCGACGCGCAGCACCTCGCCGTTGCGGACATACCACACGGTGCCCTTGATGTCTCGCAGGGTGGTGACCCGCAGACCCACCCCCTCCACGGTGCCATTGGCCGCACCGAGGTCGACCACGTCGCCGACGCCGTACTGGTCCTCCACCATCATGAACATCCCAGACAGGAAGTCCTTGACAAGGTTCTGCGCGCCGAAGCCCAGCGCGACACCAAGGATGCCGGCCGAGGCGATGATCGGCCCGAGATTGATCCCGAGCTCGCCCAGCACCAGGGTGAATGCCACCCCGTAGACCACGAACGTCGTGCCGGACCGCAGCACCGACCCGATCGTGCGGGCCCGCTGGGATCGCCGTTGCCCCAGTATCCCCGTGCCACGCCAGGACTCCGGGGCCCGCTCCCGCAGCGGCCGGAGCAATCCAGGCGGGGGTCCCTCTGTGCTCACCTGAGTCAACCGGGTGATCATCCGGTGCGCTATCAGCCGGATTAGTACCGCGAGCGCGAGGATCAGCAGGATTCGCAGTCCCGTCCACACCACGGTATCGGCGTAGCGGGACAGCAGCTCGTTGTGGGTGAGGCGGTAGATGCGCGCGCACCACGAGCCCTCGTCCTGGGAACAGTCCGGCTGGGAAACAGTCACCGCCGGACTGTATCTGCATCAGGTGCAGACCACGGTCCGCACACCGCTTGTGACCGGTTCGGCCGGTGGTCACCGGAAGTCAACACCAGACACGTGCGAGATCGCCGCCTTGTGTGGTGGACTAGTCCCGCGCATTGGTGGAGGTGGTCGCGTGCACGACCGACAACCCAGCCCGGAGGGTCACCCAGCGGGGGCGGACCAGCGGACCGCCTCGCGCTCAGGAACCTCAACCGGGCTTCTCGAAACCACTGTCCTCGTCGCGGACCCCTCCCCGGCCACGGGCGCGTCAGCCTGGGGACGCCAACGGGTACTGCTGCTCAACGCGAGCTTCGAGCCGCTGACCGCGCTGCCGTTGCGCCGGGCAATCGTCTTGGTGGTGTGCGGCAAGGCTGATGTGGTGCACGGTGACGCCGCGGGCCTAGTGCTGCACTCCGCGACGGCCAGCGTCATAGCTCCCTCGGTGATCAAGCTGTGCACTTTTGTGCGGGTACCGTACCGGGCGCGGGTGCCGATGACCAGGGCGGCGCTGATGCACCGGGACCGTTACCGCTGCAACTACTGCGGAGCCCGCGCGGAGACCATCGACCATGTGGTGCCGCGTAGCCGCGGCGGCGAGCATTGCTGGGAGAACTGCGTAGCCTGCTGCTCCCTGTGCAACCACCGCAAGGCCGATCGACTGCTCAGCGAACTGGGTTGGAAGCTGCGGGTGGTGCCGCGCGCCCCGCGGGGACAGCACTGGCGGCTGCTGGCCACGGTGCCCGACGCCGACCCGCAGTGGCTGCCTTACCTCGGCGAGGTCGCCTGACGTGCCGCTGCTGGCGTCCGTTGGTGGGCTGAGTTGCCGGGAAGGAGCCCTGTTCGCCCTGATTGGGCACGGTGGAGCGCGCCCGACTGTGGGTACACCGTTGACCGCCTACCTGGTGCGGCCGCACCTGCTGAGGCGAAGGTCAACGCCGGTCAGCTACCGTGATGCGGTGACGTCGCTGGAGGTCATCCTTATCATGGCGGGTGTTCCGCTGGCCATCATGATCTTGCTCGGGTTGCTGACGCTACGGCCGCACTTCGCTCGGACCCGCCGCTACCGTCCCGGCGAGGAGTGGAATTACCCACCGGTGTTGTGGACGGCGAACCCCGAGGCGTTACGCGACGGGGTGGCGCGCAGGCGAAACCGGGACGGATCCGGTGGAGGCCGCGGAGGTGCTCGTGGCAACTGGTGATGAGCAGCACCGGGATCCCGCACGGCGTGAGGACTCTCAGCGCGACGGCGACAAGCAGGAACCCGTGCCCGATCAGGCCTCCGGTGAGGCTGCCGTCGGTGAGGCCATCGTCGGCACTGGACGGATCTCCGCCGCGCGGCAGATCAAGCCGGTGCTGCGCACACTTCCCTTCACCAGGTCGCAGCTCGCGACCCTCGACGACACGCTGGTCCGGGCCAGCCGCAACGCGAGCTTGCATTTCGGGATATACCTCGGCGACCTGGGCGCCGACACCCGGACTCGGGCCGAGGAACTACACGACTTGATGGGCGAGTGGGCCGACGATGCGGTGCTGGTGGCCGTTTCGCCTGGTCAGCGGGTGATCGAGGTGGTCACCGGCGGCAAGGCCGCTCACCGGCTTCCCGACCGAGGGTGCAAGCTTGCAGTGGAGAACATGGTCTCCTGGTTCAAAGAGGGTGATCTCGCCGCAGGCCTGACCTCTGGGCTGCGGATGCTCGCGAACCATACAGACTCGTGAATGTTGTTGCACCCTACACACTCACGAGTCATCCGCGTCGCAGACGCGAGCGGCCAGCGCGCGGGCCACGCCGGCCCGGCCCTCAGAAACCAGTCGGCGTAGCGCGGGCGGGTGCCCACTGGCCTCCTCAAGCCACGCGCTCGCAGCGTCCACGCAGCGCTGCTCGACGACCCACGAGGGGAACAGTCCGAGTACGCAGGGCTGGGCACGCTCGGAGGTCCGGCGATCCCACACGTCGGCGATCTCAGTGAAGTACCGGTCCAGGTAGGGGGCCAGTAGCTGCTTCTGCGCGGGGTGGCTGAAGCAGCCAATGATCGCCTCGCTAATAGCGTTGGGCAGCTCATCGTCGTGCATTGCCCGCTGCCAGGCGCGCTCCTTGGCAGCCGGGGTGGGGAGCAAGGCCCGGGTCCGTTCGGCTTGCCGG
Source organism: Pseudonocardiales bacterium (assembly GCA_019240665.1). Lineage (GTDB taxonomy): Bacteria > Actinomycetota > Actinomycetes > Mycobacteriales > Pseudonocardiaceae. Next base: position 3,949 of record JAFAXZ010000367.1, read on the forward strand.
CGCCCGGTCGCGGTGGCATCGCGCTCCTGCTCGACGACGATCTCGTCCTCGCCCATCACACCGTGAGCGGTAAGCGCCTGCAGCAACCGCCAGCGCAGGTCGGTGTCCACTGTGAGCGCCTCGGGCACGCCATTCCCGGCCAGCCAACCGGCCATCGCATCCAGTTCCGGCTTGCCCAGCAGTGCCGCGGTCAGCGCGTTAACCAGAGCGAGCTGATGGTCAGAGCCGGGGTCGGCTGTGCTGAGGAGGTTCATCAGCGTGCTGGTGAACCTGGACCAGCCTTCCTCGCTGGCCCAGGTCGGATCGGCGTAAGAGGACAGCGCGGTCTGCGCCTGCGCCAACAATCGTTGCACCACACCCACCTCGGTCTCGGCGGGCAACCCGCTCAGCACCACCGCGACGAAATCCCGGGCCCTGAACTCAGCCTCGCGAGTCATCTCCCAAGCCGCTGACCAGCACAGCGAGCGGGGCAGCGACTCAGCGATGTCGCCGATCCGGTCGACCAGCGTCGCCAGCGACTTCGCGTCGAGTCGCATCGCGCAATACGTGAGGTCGTCGTCGTTGACCAGCACGAGCTGACCCGCGGGCACCCCGACCAGCTCGGGAACCTCGGTGCGCTCCTCGCTGACGTCGAGTTCCACCCGGTGGGTGCGCACCAGCGCGCTGCCAGGCCCCTCAGCAGCGCCCCTGGGTGAGTCGTAGACGCCGACAGCGAGGCGGTGCGTGCGCCGCTCCCCGGCACCGGGGCAAGCACCGGCTTGGAGCACCGCGAACGATGCGAACGCACCGTCACCGTCGACGGTGAACTCTGGTCGCAAGGTGTTGAGCCCGGTGGTCTCCAACCACTGCGCGCTCCAGCCGGACAGATCGCGACCGGACGCCTGCTCCAGCGCGGCCAACAGGTCGGTGAGCGTGGCGTTTGCCCAGGCGTGCCGAGTGAAGTAGATCCGCAGACCGGCGAAGAACTCTTCCAGGCCGACGTAGGCAACCAGTTGGCGCAGCACGCTGGCGCCCTTGGCGTAGGTGATGCCGTCGAAGTTGACCTCGACGGCCTGCACGTCGGGGATGTCACAGGCGATGGGGTGGGTGGAGGGC
>JAFAXZ010000085.1 GCA_019240665.1 Pseudonocardiales bacterium
CCGGAACGATTTCCCAGTGGTAATCCTTGGACGGTCCCTCGTCGCCGTCCTTGTTCTCTCTCGTTGTCCAGTCCAGCTTGCACAGTGGAGGACGCGGCTCACCGGTCACGACATCGACCGCCAATCGAAGTACCTGAACAACCGCGCCGAGAACTCCCACCAACCCACCCGCCAGCGGGAACGAGCCATGAAGAAGTTCACCTCAGCCCGGCACGCCCAGCGGTTCTTATCCGCCTTCAGCGGCATCTCCCCACACTTCCGGCCCGGCCGTCACCGGCTCTCCGCCGAGAACTACCGCCGCGAGATGGACACCCGATTCACCACCTGAAACCAGATCACCAGCACGGCCACCACAGCAGCCTGACACAGCATCAGGGATCACCCGAGCGGCCCGACCCTGCCTCCACAACCAGGCAGACTCACCAAGTTGACAGCGCCCCCGAGTGGATCCCGCTCATCGCCTTTGCGTCCTAGGAGCTGACAGTCGCACAAGCCAACGCAGACAGAACAACCGTAGACCGCGCCGTCCCAACCCGTCACAACGCGGTGGTGAACCCGTCACAGCCGTCACAGCACTGTGACGACTGTGATGCCCTGCTGAACTGGGAAAATGCGCCCTGTGACGGGTAGGCCGCAACCCGTCACACCCGTCACAAAATGGCCCTGAAACGACCGAATTAGAGTGACGTTGCCCAGCCGTCACAAGGTGGTCATGGGATCTTTGCGCGTCCTCGACCTTGCGGCTAAAGCTCGCCCAGTTCGGTGATCACATGGTCGGGGTGGTCCAGCCACACCCATTGTCGAGCTGGGTTGGCGGTGACGCCGAAGCGGTCGCGGCTGGGTTGACCTAGTGCGCGCCATTGGGCGTAGGCGGTTTCGAGGGTGTCCCACAGTGGGCCGTCGGCGGCGACGTAGGTGGTGCCATCGATGGTGGTGAGGCCGAAGGTGGACCCGTCGGTTGCCTGGCCCCAGGTTTGCAGGCCGGTGCTGTTGTCGTCGGGGGTGAAGCCCACTGTCCTGTAGCGGTACGGGCAGCACAACGAGAGGTAGAAGGCGGCCGGGTGGATGTCAGTGAGTGCGTCCGGGGGTACCTGTGTCGGGTATGCGGCGTCGAGCAGTTGCGGCCGGATCTTCGGGGTGGCGGGCTCGGTGACGCTGCGCACGGCCATGAATCCGCCGTACTGAGCGAGGAATGCTCCGCTCGCCGCGCCAGCCTGATCGCGGCGCAGCAGGGCCATCAAGCCTCCGCGACCAGCGAAACTCAGCGGGATGAGGATCAGCGACCCGGGGTGGGTTTGCTCCAGGTACGCGACTGGCACACGAGGCAACGCCACGGTAGCAATTACTCGGTCATAACGGGCGTTTGGCGAATATCCGGCCGCGCCGTCGCCAGCAACGACAGTGGGCCGGTACCCGGCGGTGGTCAGGGCTATGCGGGCGCGCTGAGCCAAAGCGGGATCCAGCTCGATGCTGGTTACGGCTTTGTCGCTCAGTCGCGCCGCGAGTAACGCGGCGTTGTACCCACTACCGGTGCCGACCTCCAAGACGGTCATGCCCTGCGTCACCTCAAGGCTGTGCAGCATGGCGGCCATCAGGCCCGGCGCGGAACTCGACGAGGTGGGCACGCCTTCCACAGTCTGTCCCCAGCGCGCGGCCTGGGCGGCGTTATCGTCACCGTTGAGCTGGATGACCAGGGCCTCATCGACGTAGACGCCGTGGCGCCATTCGTCGTCGCCTTCAATCAGTCGCCAGCCAGGCCGACCCCGGCACGGGAGGAAGAAGTATGGGACGAAGATCCCCCGGTGCACCGTGGCGAAGACCTCACGCCACGCCGAATCGGTGAGGACACCTTCGTGGATTAGCTGATCGACCAGGGTGGTGCGCAAGTCTTCAACGGTAGTGCGGTTCGTGGTCACGGCCGGGTCGTCTCCCCGGTGAGAGCGTCGGCAATAGCCGAGGCGATGGCGTCGCGCAGCGGGTGATCCCAGGCCCATTGCCCCGCTGGATTGACTTCCAAATACCACCACACCCCGGAATGGTCAACGGAGAAATCGCACGCGGCGAAGCGCAAACCCAGGCGGTCCAGCAACTCCAGCAGCCCAACGCGGACCTGCTTGGGCACGGTGACGACCTGCCACTGATTCGCGGCGTGATCGACCCGCCAGTCCACCGGGGCCGCCCCGCCCACAGCCTGCGGAGCCACTGCGAAAACGTGCCCGTCCATGCAGGTCACCCGCGCGTCGAACGCCTTATCGATCTGGGTTTGCAGCATCACCGGCGCTATCCGGATGGCCTCGCTGCGGCACTGCTGCGGATCCACCAGCGTGGCATATACCAGATGGGTCTTCCCGCCTAGACACACCGGCTCGGCCCGAAACGGCTTATACAACACCGGGGCCGCGTCGCTGGCGAAACCGGCGGCCGAGTCGGGATCGTTGGTGATGACTGTGCGGGGCACCCGCAGCCCGGCGGTGACCGCCTCGGCGAGCTGCCATGGTTTGTGCTCGGCGGCATGCACGGCGGGTGGCCAGTTGACCCACAGTCTCCGAGGCAGCGCCACCAGCAGCCCCCGCAGTCCCCAGCGGCCTCGGTCTCGATCCACGCGCCGATCTGCGGATCGGTGCCCGGCGGGGCGGTGGGCGCAGAAGGCCGCCGGTAGTAGACGCCCACCGTGTCCTCCAGTCGCGCGTACCAGTTCCCGGCCCGCAGTTGACCGACCCACCGGGAGCCGATACTTATCCCACCCTGACCGACACTTATCCCACCCTGACCGACGCCCTCACCGCACTGGGCCGATGAACTGAAGCAGGATGATCGCGTCATTCCCGGTGAGGACCGGTGAGGCGCCTGGCACTCACCACCGTGCCGCGGGACTTCACCCCAGTAGATCACAATTCTACGATTACCCATAGTGGGCGCGCATGGCGTGCACTCACCCACCGTCATTAATACTGGTCCAGAGGGTGGTATCGGAGGAGGGGTCTCACTCGGGGACCCGCCCGGGGACCCGGGGAATTCTCCCCACCCGCGTCCCCGCCCCTGCCTCCCCAACCTGACCAGCTCAAACCGTCACCAGGGACCCCAGTCCCCGCCCGGTGGAACGCGCCGAAACCCACCGAAAAACCGGGATCGAAGCGCCACCAGTCGCGTCCCTCCCTCCCCACACCCCTCGCTCCGTGCACCACCCAACGACTACACTCCGTGCGCAAGCAGAACCAGCGATCGCCTGACCATCGGAGCTGGTGGCTCCGACGATCATCACGACCGTCATCGCTCAGAGTAAGCACAACGGCATGCACAGCGGTCGGGGAAGAGGAAGCTGCCCGGCGGGCACACCCGCCGGATTCCGGGATAGTGGCCGGTGTGCCCAGCACCCTGATACCGATCCCCACAGGGGGTACAGGCTGGTCAGCGGGGGGAAGCAGGCGCCGGGACCTGACGGGGAAACTTCCCCGCCATCCCCGGCGCCTCCCCCGGCCGATCCCCCCTCAACTTCTCACCCTCAGTAATCGCCCGGGGCGACCCGCGCCCGCCGGGCACACGCGGGCACCGCGAGCCGAGCAGCACGACCAGGCCGCACACGGTCTCCGCGACACGCTGCCCGTTGATGGGGGTTGGAACCGGCCCGGCCACCGGGAGCGTGATTCATGGATCTTGTGGTGGTGTGGCGAAATACTGGGTGAGCATCTCGGTCGACCATGCGGCTTGGCGCACGGTGCCACGGGGACCGAACTCGCGGAACCAGGGTTTGATGTCGAGGACGGGGGTGCCGTCGACGGCGTCGAGTTCCTCGACCTGCAGGTCGGGGAACTCAACCTTGATCAGACGGCAGCGCGAGACACCCAGCCAGTTCACCCGGCGCATGTTGCGATGACCGAAGATGCCCACTTCGGGCCAGTCCGGGTTGTCCCGTGCTCGGCGTGCACCGAGGTTGAGGTCGGTCGGGTCGGTGAGGTGGAAGCGGTAGACGATCTCCAAGTGGGAGAAGGCATCCAGTCCTGTGGTGGCCTCGGCGTCGAATCGGTTGCTGTCGATGCGGATGACGCAACGGGTGCCGCCCCAGTAGTCATCGGTCGGTTCGATACGCCCACCGATCACCTGCGCGATGGGCTCGACCACAAAAGACTGGCCTGGCATGAATCCCCCCTTCTCCCAGGGTCGTGGTGGGTGTCTCGCGTCAGGGTGAACCCGTGATGCGGTGGGCTCCCCACCCCGGCAACGGATATTGGCATGCGGTCGCACCCGCTGATCTCAAGATGTCGGAGCAGCGTGGTTACGCGGAAACCCTCTGCGGTGTTCAGCTGCCGCACGCTGGCCTAGAGCACACCGCG
>JAFAXZ010000113.1 GCA_019240665.1 Pseudonocardiales bacterium
TGGTTGTCCGGATACCTGCGCTGATTGACGGTCGACGTCCACGCATGCGGAGTAGATCACCCGCTTGTGGGGGGTTGGAGGGGGATGTGGATCCGGAACTGACGGCATTGACGTCCACGGCTGCGGCGACGGTGGTGAAGCTGCTCACGACAGCGGCGTGGGAGCGGGCTACGGGCGCGGTCGGTGGGTTGTGGCGGCGGGTGCATCCGGAGCGGGCCCAGACGGTGCAAGCCGAGCTGGCGGACAGCCGTGCTGAGGTGCTGGCCGCTCGGCAGGCTGGGGATGAGCAAGTCGAGCAGGCTCTGGTGGGTGAGTGGCAGGGTCGGCTGCGGCGCCTGGTGGCCGCCGACCCGTGGCTGGCGGATGAGCTGCGGCGGGTGGTGGCCGAGTTGCGGGCAGCGCTGGCTGACGCCGATACCCCGCAGGGCACCACGATCACCATGCAGGCCACGGCGTTCGGCGCCAGCCGAGTGAATCAGGCGGGCCGTGACTTGCATGTGACTATCGGGGAGTGATCGATGGGGTCCTCCGGGGAGCAATCCCCGGAACAACGAACGCCGCCGCCTGCGGGGAACTCTGTTCACCTGGAAGCCCACGCCTCGGGCAGGGCCCGCATCAACCAGGCCGCCCGGGATTTGCACCTGCACTATCAGGACGGTGTTCGTGGTGCGCGACGGGTCGAGTCGGGCACGCAAGCGGAGGAGTGTCCGTATCCGGGGTTGGCCTCCTTCGGGCGTGAGCAGGCCCGCTGGTTCTTCGGCCGGGATCAGCTAACCGCGGAGTTGACCGCGCGCCTTGATGCACGGCTGGCTACGGGCGGTATTCAGGTGGTGGTGGCACCGTCCGGCGCCGGGAAGTCCTCACTGCTGCACGCCGGTCTGCTACCCCAGCTGGATAATGGCGTCCTGCCAGGGTCGAGCCGATGGCCCAGGGTCGTGTTCACTCCCACCGTCGAGCCGTTGGCCGCCCTGGCCATTCAGATCGCCTCGCTCATCGGCGCTGACCCGGCCACCGTAGCCGAGAAGCTAGCAGTTGGCTCGCACCGGGTAGGGACGTTGCTGCGCGGGTGTATCGCTGGGGAGGGCTCGGGAGCCCGGGTCGTGGTAGTGGTGGACCAGTTCGAGGAACTGTTCACCCTGTGCACCGACGATCAGCAACGGCGCGCGTTCATCGACGTGCTCTCTGAGCTGGCCAGCTCACGGTCGGACACCGAGGGTCAGCAACCCGTCGGGTTGGTTGTGGTGAGTGTTCGGGCGGACTTCTACGCCGCCTGCGCCAACTACCCACGCTTACGCACCGCGTTGCAGGACAACCCAGTCGTGGTCGGGCCGATGTCGGACACCGAATTACGCGCAGCAATCCTCTACCCGGCCCAGGACGTGGGGCTCGACGTCGAAACGGGCCTGGTCGAGCTGCTGCTACGGGACCTCGGGGACACCGCCACCCCTGCAGGTGAGCGTGGGATGGCCAGCTATGACGCCGGGCGGCTTCCGTTGCTGGCGCACGCCCTGCGAGCCACCTGGCAGCAGCGCCACGGCCACATCCTGACGGTGGACGGGTATCGGACCACCGGTGGCATCCATCGCGCGGTGGCGACCACGGCCGAGGGGGTGTTCACCGGCTTGGACCCAGCCGGCCAACACGCGGCCCGGATCCTGTTCCTACGGTTGATCAAAATTGGGGATGGCACCGAGGACACCCGACGCCGCCTGGCCCGAGCAGACCTGCTGCGGGGTCTGGATCCCGGCAGTGTGGTACCGGTGGTGGACGCCTTCACCCGGGGCCGGTTGCTGACCCAGGAGCAGGACACTGTCGAGATCACCCATGAGGCCCTGGTGCGCGCGTGGCCGCGACTGCGGCAGTGGATCGACAGTGACCGGGCCGGCAATCTGATCCGCCAGGAACTCGACGAAGCCACTGCCGTGTGGACCCGGGACGGCCGGGATACCGCGGGATTGTATCGGGGAAGCCGCCTGGAAGCGGCCCGCATCTGGGCCACCTCGCACGCGCATGAGGGCGACCTGAGCCCCACCGCGTCCGCATTTCTCGCCGCATCCACAGCACAGGAACGTCGCTCCGTCAGGCTCCGCCGGGCTGTGCTCGTTGTGCTGTCCGTGCTGGCCCTCGTGGCCTCGGGGGCCGCAGTCGTCGCCTTCCAACAAAACGGCACCGCAAAGAGAGAACGTGACACCGCTATTTTCAACCAGATCACCGCCCAAGCGGATCGGCTGCGCAGCACTGACGTCTCTCTCGCGGCGCAACTTGACTTCACCGCCTACCGCATGCGACCGACTCCGGACCTCCGCATGGCTCTGGTCACCCTGGGGAATGCCGCCTTGTCTACCCCGCTGGCCGGCCACACCGACTCGGTCACCTCGGTGGTGTTCAGCCCGGATGGGCGCACCCTGGCTACCAGTAGCCGGGACCAGACCGTGCGGCTGTGGAACGTGACCAACCGGACTCATCCCACACCCCTGGGCCCGCCCCTGACCGGCCACACCAACGCCGTCTTCCCGGTGGTGTTCAGTCCGGATGGGCGCACCCTGGCCAGCAGTAGCCGGGACCAGACCGTGCGGCTGTGGAACGTCACCGACCCAGCCCGTCCCACCCCGCTGGGGCAACCCCTGACCGGCCACACCAGCCCCGTCGTCTCGGTGGTGTTCAGCCCGGATGGGCGCACCCTGGCCAGCAGCAGCGACGACCAGACCGTGCAGCTGTGGAACGTCACCGACCCAGCCCGTCCCACCCCGCTGGGGCAACCCCTGACCGGCCACACCAACACCGTCCTCTCGGTGGTGTTCAGCCCGGATGGACACACTCTGGCCAGCAGCAGCGGTGATTCGACCGTGCGGTTGTGGAACGTCGCCGACCCAGCCCGTCCCACGCCGCTGGGGCAACCCCTGACCGGGCACACCAGCCCCGTCTTCTCGGTGGTGTTCAGCCCGGATGGGCACACCCTGGCCAGCGGCAGCGTCGACCAGACCGTGCGGCTGTGGAACGTGACCGACCCAGCCCGTCCCACGCCGCTGGGGCAACCCCTGACCGGGCACACCAGCCCCGTCCTCTCGGTGGTGTTCAGCCCGGATGGGCACATTCTGGCCAGCAGCAGTTTCGATCGGACCGTGCGGTTGTGGGACGTGGCCGACCCGGCCCACCCCACCTCCCTAGGCCCGCCCCTGACCGGCCACACCAACACCGTCTTCTCGGTGGCGTTCAGTCCTGATGGGCGCACTCTGGCCACCGCTGGCGGTGACCATACCGTCCGGCTGTGGAACATCCCCTCCGCGCTGATCACCGGGCACACCGGTCCTGTCAACGCGGTGGCGTTCAGTCCGGATGGACGCACTCTGGCCAGCGGCAGCGGCGACCGCACCGGGCGGCTGTGGAACGTCACCGACCCGACCCACCCCACACCCCTAGGCCCGCCCCTGACCGGCCACACCAACTACGTCAACGCGGTGGCGTTCAGCCCCGACGGGCACACCCTGGCCACCAGCAGCGACGACCAGACCGTGCAGCTGTGGAACGTCACCGACCCGGCCCATCCCACGTCGCTGGGGCAACCCCTGACCGGCCACACCAACTACGTCGACTCGGTGGTGTTCAGTCCCGACGGGCGCACTCTGGCCAGCGGCAGTTTCGACCAGAGCGTGCGGCTGTGGAACGTGGCTGACCCAGCCCGTCCCACGCCGCTGGGGCAACCCCTGACCGGCCACACCAGCTTCGTCTCCGCGGTAGCGTTCAGCCCGGATGGGCGCACTTTGGCCACCGGCAGCGGCGACCGGACCGTGCGGTTATGGAACGTCACCGACCCGGCCCACGCCACACCGTTGGACTCACCCTTCATCGGCCACACCGACTGGGTTGTGTCGGTGGCGTTCAGCCCCGATGGGCGCACCCTGGCCAGTGGCAGTATCGACCAGACCGTCCGGCTGTGGGAGATGAACGTCGATCAGGCAATCCAGCGGATCTGCGCGACCA
>JAFAXZ010000158.1 GCA_019240665.1 Pseudonocardiales bacterium
CGAATCAGAGTACCCCGCGGCGCCGCGCCCATTCTGGTCACACGATCCGGCGCGCCTGCACGAAGCCGTCGAGATACAGGGCCCGCACGTGTACTGGTGTGCCGGGTTGGGAGGCTTCCGCGATCTTCCCTTTTCCGAGGTAAATCACCACATGGTCGATGGGCTTGTAGTAGTAGAGCAAATCCCCTGGTTGTAGCTGATTGAGGCTGACCGGTCGCCCCACCGTGGCCTGCTCGGCAGCGGTGCGGGGCAGGGAGATACCCACCTGCTTGTAGATCCATTGGACAAGACCCGAGCAGTCGAAGCCGCCGGGTGCAGCGCCGCCGTAAACGTAGGGGGTGCCGACCTCACTGAGGGCGGCGCTGACCACTCGGGCCGTCAGACCCACAGCGACGCTGGCCGTGCTGACGGTGTGGGCGGTAGGTGTGACCCGCGCCGTCACCGGGGGTGTCCCTTGGGGGGCGTGGATCTTGAGGTGAGCACCGACATCAAGCAAGTCGGGGTTGGTCAGCACGTCCCAGTTGGCATCGAACACCCGCCTCCCACCGCCGGACACGGTGTTCGCAGCGGCCATACGGCTGAGAGTGTCACCAGGGTTGATCGTGTAGTCCCTTGTCGGCCCAGTGCCGGTTTCCGGGGCCGCATGCCTCGATGCGATGGTGACCGGGATCGCTGGCGTCGGCGGGGCGGTGTGCCTCGGAACGGCCAGCGCGGGTTGGGATGCACCGCCCCGGAAACAGACCGGCCACGGACCCGGATCCTGCGCCGCCACGACCTTCTCAGTCACCGCGATTCGCTGAGCGGGGATGGTCAGATCAGCGCGGGACGCATACCGCTGGCCACCGAAACCAGTCCCGGTGAACGGCGAGATCTGGTGTCCGCCGGAGTAGGAATTGCTGGTGTTGATGTGCCAGTTCGCACCCGACTCGCACGCCGCCGTGAAAGCCCAGTGCACCGCTGGGTTGGTGTGCGCGCCACCGATCACTGTCGCGGTGGCGGCCACCGCCGCACCACCGACGACGACGAAACCTGCCGCACGGCGGGGGGGTCGTGCCCGATGCCTCCCCCGGGCATGGACTGAGCGCCGGTGCCTGCCGTGACCTCGCTGTGACATGATGACATTCCGTCACTGCATCCGAGGTCTGTAAACCTATTGGGCGAAGCATTCGGCTGAGCGGTGCCTTCCAAGCGATGGGCGGTCACCTTCGGTTGAGTCAAACCCGGGTCAGGCACCATGGTGGCGCTGGCGGCAGCGGTGTTTTGGGCGACGGCGAACCACCGAGCCGTGTCGGACGGGGTTGCTGGCGCAAGGCGCAAGACGACTTCGGACACATAACCGGACCGGTCGTGCGTAGGGTGGAGGTGATCGCTCGATCGCAGGAGGTGCACCGTTGCGTTCGACGCTGACCGAGGCCTCTCGCCAGGAGAGTTGAACCCGCTGCGCCTAGTAGGATCAGCGCCGTCGTTGGTCCGAGCGAGGTCGGAGTTTAGGGGTGGGCGGTGGTGGGGGCGCCGTGGCAGCGCTTGTACTTCTTGCCCGAACCGCATGGGCAGGGGGCATTGCGGGCGGGCTCCCCAGTGCCGTTGCTGGCGTCCCGCCTGCGGTTACCACGGCCCCGCACCTCGGTGCCGCCGTCCTCGGCCGGTCCGGTGTAGATCAGCGACCGGGACGCGGGCTCGGCCATGCCACCCAGGCCGGCCCGCGCATCCAGCGCGGGTGAACCAAGCGCTGCGGGAAGGCCACCGTCGCTGGCCTGGACGTCGAGCTGGGAGAGCGCCGAACCGGCCGGCGCGGGCACCACCGGGGCCTGCACCACCTCCGGCTCGGCGACCTGGACCTGCACGTTGAACAGGAACCCGACGGACTCTTCCTTCAGCGCCTCGAGCAGTGCGCTGAACATTTCGAAGCCCTCGCGCTTGTACTCCACCAGCGGGTCGCGCTGGGCCATCGCGCGCAGGCCGATGCCCTCCTTGAGGTAGTCCATCTCATACAGGTGCTCGCGCCACTTGCGGTCCAGCACCGAGAGCACCACACGGCGCTCGAGTTCCCGCATCGCGCCCGGGCCGGCCATCTGATCGAGCTCTGCCTCGCGACGGGAGTACGCGGCCCGCGCGTCGTCGAGCACGGCCGCCAGCAGCGTCTCACGGGTCAGGTCACCGATGTCGTCGGCGATGTCCTCGTACTTGAGGCCGACGGGATACAGCGTCTTGAGCGCCGACCACAGCTGATCGAGGTCCCAGTCCTCGGCGTACCCGTTCTCGGTGGCACCATCGATGTAGGCGGTGATCACATCGGTGATCATGTGCTCGACCTGCTCGCGCAGGTCCTCACCCTCGAGCACCCGGCGGCGCTCGGCGTAGATCACTTTGCGCTGCAGGTCCATGACCTCGTCGTACTTCAAGACGTTCTTGCGGATCTCGAAGTTTTGTTGCTCCACCTGGGTCTGTGCGGACTGGATCGCCCTGGTGACCATCTTGGCCTCGATCGGGATATCATCCTCCATCCGCAGCCGGGTCATGATGGACTCGACCAGTGGGCCGTTGAACCGCACCATGAGCTCGTCACGCAAGGACAGGTAAAACCGGGACTCTCCGGGGTCGCCTTGCCGCCCCGAGCGGCCCCGCAACTGGTTGTCGATGCGCCGCGACTCGTGCCGCTCGGTGCCCAGCACATACAGCCCCCCAGCGGCGATGACCTCCCTGGCCTCAGCCTCGACTTCGGCGCGGGCTTCGTTCACCGCCGTCTCCCAGGCGGCCTCGTACTGCTCCGGGGTCTCCACCGGGTCCAGCCCGCGGGCCCGCAGCGCGGTGTCGGCGAGAAACTCCGGATTGCCACCCAGCATGATGTCGGTGCCGCGACCAGCCATATTGGTGGCCACGGTGACCGCGCCCTTGCGACCGGCCTCGGCGACAATCATCGCCTCTTTCTCGTGCTGCTTGGCGTTGAGCACCGAATGTGGAATGCCGGCGCCTACCAGCGCCGTGGACAGGTACTCGGAACGCTCCACGCTCACCGTCCCCACCAGCACCGGCTGACCCCTGACATGCCGCTGCGCGATGTCTTTCACCACCGCGCCGAACTTGGCCTCCTCTGTCTTGTAAACCAGGTCACCGTGATCCTGGCGGATCATCGGCTTGTTGGTAGGGATCGACACCACACCCAGCTTGTAGATCTGGAGCAACTCGGCGGCTTCAGTCTGCGCGGTACCGGTCATCCCGGCGAGCTTGTCGTAGAGCCGGAAGTAGTTCTGCAGCGTGATCGTCGCCAAGGTCTGGTTCTCGGCCTTGATCTCCACTTTCTCCTTGGCCTCGATGGCCTGGTGCATGCCCTCGTTGTAGCGCCGGCCATGCAGCACCCGGCCGGTGAACTCATCGACGATGAGGACCTCGCCGCCGCGGACGATGTAGTCCTTGTCCTTGGCGAACAGCTCCTTGGCCTTGAGCGCGTTGTTGAGGTAGCCGACCAGCGGGGTGTTGGCCGCCTCATAAAGGTTCTCGATGCCCAGCTGGTCCTCGATAAGCGCGACGCCCTCCTCGGAGACGCCCACGGTGCGCTTGCGTTCATCCACCTCGTAGTGCACGTCGCGCTGGAGCATCGGGGCGAGCCGGGCGAACTCGCTATACCAGCGGGAGGACTGGTTGGCGGGTCCGGAAATGATCAGAGGGGTGCGCGCCTCGTCGATGAGGATGGAATCGACCTCATCGACGATGGCATAGCTGTGTCCCCGCTGGACGCAGTCGGCGAGACTCCAGGCCATGTTGTCGCGCAGGTAATCGAAGCCGAACTCGTTGTTCGTGCCATAGGTGATGTCGGCGTGGTAGGCGATGCGCCGCTCATCCGGGCTCATCTGAGACAGGATCACCCCGACCTCCAGCCCGAGCAACCGGTGCACCCGACCCATCCACTCCGCGTCACGCTTCGCGAGGTAGTCGTTGACCGTGACGACGTGCACGCCCTTCCCGGCGATCGCGTTGAGATACGCAGGCAGCACGCAGGTCAGCGTCTTGCCTTCACCGGTGCGCATCTCGGCGATGTTGCCCAGGTGCAACGCGGCACCGCCCATCAACTGCACGTCGAAGTGCCGCTGTCCCAAGGTCCGCTTGGCGGCCTCACGGACCACCGCGAACGTCTCAGGGAGCAGGTCGTCCAGTGATTCACCCTTACCGTGGCGGCCGCGGAACTCATCGGTCTTGGCGCGCAGATCGGCGTCGGGCAGGCTGGCGACGTCGTCCTCCAAGCCGTTGATGTGGTCGGCGATGGCGCGTAACCGACGCACAGTCTTGTGCTCGCCAGCGCGGAGCAGTCGGGACAGGACCACCGTGGGAGACCTCACTCATATCAGGGTGCGGGCTGGCGACAGGCGGCCAGTGGCGTGCCGCACGGCACCGTGCGCCGCCGCTCTGCGTGCCATCGTATGCCCAGCACTGGCCTCAGCGTTATCAGCACAGGTCAACGAGACCCCTCAGTACCATAACCGCCGGCTGCGTGCCGAGTACGACAGGTGATGTCCTTGCTCACACACAGCCGGTGATTATGGCCTGGTATGACGTCTCAGGACAGCTGGATCACGCCGTAGTCGAAGCCGTGCCGGCGGTACACCACGCTGGGCAGTCCGGAGTCGACATCGAAGAACAGGTAGAAGTCGTGGCCCACGAGCTCCATCTCGTAGAGCGCCTCATCGACGGTCATGGGTCTGGCGGAGTGCCGCTTACGTCGAACGATGCGACCCGGTCCCTGCTCATCCGGTGACTTCCACCGCTGGGTGGGCAGCTCGTAGTCGAATTCCTGATTGGGCAGGTCAAGTAGGCCCATCTGGCGGCGATGGCCGTTGGTCTCGGCCTCAGTGAGGGTATCGAGGGTATCGATTTCGGGGGTTAGGGTAGCCGCCAGCGGCGCGGTGGCCTCGGCGACGGAGGTGGGGTTGCGGCGTCCGTAATGCACCTTGCGGCGGTCTGCGACCCGACGCAGCCGGTTGTCCAGCTTGCTCACCGCCGCGTCCAAGGCGGCGTAGAAATCCGAACCACTTGCCTCCGCGCGGACTACCTGCCCGCGACACCGACCGGTGATCTCCACTCGTTGGCAGCTCTTGGACTGCCGGGGATTGCGTTCGTGAAACAGCTCGACGTCGTACTGGACGGCCTTATGATCATACCGTTCGACGTGGGCGAGCTTCTCGGTAACGTGCACCCTGTAGTGATCGGGTACCTCGACGTTACGGCCCTTCACCACAATGTTCACAGGGCGACCTCCTCGCGTTGTCCAACAGGGACTTCAGCGACGCCGGGGCACTTGCAGTGATCGGTACCGGGGTGATGCTCGGACGCCCCGCAGGGGCCCGCCCGTCGTAATCACTCGACCACCGACGTCAGGACCATGGCTGTCCCGCCTCCTCCCGCCTGGGCAGCGATGCTGATGCCCGGACGGTAGTCCGCCTTGGGCACTCTCGCCAGAGCCTGACGTCACGTGTCCCAGGGTCAACGCTGTGGTTGGTATCACCCAGCCGACGGGTACGACGCGGCGTGAGCGCCAGCCGCGGCGAGCACCACGATTGCCGGTACCTCGACACCCGTCCGGAGCAGTGCCGCGGCGCATGCCGCAACAGTCGCTCCGGTGGTTACCACATCATCGATGAGTACGACGGGCGTCCCGGCGGGCGGCAGACCGGCCCGTCGCGGCAGCACCCGCCCCGCCAGGTTGGCTTGGCGAGCCGCCGCCGCCAAGCCAACCGAGTCGCGCACCCCGGAGGCCACCCGCAACGCCGGGGCGACGGCAGCGGCAACGCCCGTGTCGGCCAGTGCAGCGGCCGCCCGCTGTGCTAGCAGCTCGACGTGCTGCCCGCCGCGCCGAGCCGCCGCCGACCGCCGAGACGGCACGGGCACCAACCACACGCCGCCGGACCCGGGCGGGAACTGAACACCACCGGACCCGGGTCCGAGCTGCAAACGGAGCAGTGCGGACGCGAGCGCGCTGCCCAGCGGTCCGGCGAGGTCGCGGCGGCCTCGCTCCTTGTAAGCCAGCAGTGCGGTGCGCAACCGGCCGCGGTAACTCCCCAGCGCGTACACCGGCGGGCCAGCCTCGCAGTACGACGGATACACCCGGACCGGCGGTCCTAGCAGCACCTCGCAGTCGGTGCACAGCAGCGGGCCCGGCATTCCGCAACCGCCGCAGTCAACGGGCAGCAGCAGGTCCAACAGTGGGCGCAGCACCTCGCCAAGCTTGCCCGTGGCCTGCCCACCGCAACGGTCAGGACAGTCCAGTTGTGCCCAACGGTCCCCGCCATCCCCACTCCCCGCAACCCGGCTTGCGCAAGCCGGTCAGCCAAGGTAAATCAGCCCGGGTACAGCGGGGCCGAGCCGGGTCCGATCCCGCCGAGCAGGGGTTCCCACACCTCTTGGGTGTCCGAATACGCCCACAACCCGGTGGCGTCTGCCACTAGCACTTCACGGCCAGGTGCGGCGACGATGTCGGTGAGCGGGCCGGTCAGGTTGGTGCTGGATAATTGCCGGAGAATGAGCCCGTCCACGGACACCGAAGACACCTGCGGGGATGGCCCGGCGGAGGCCACCACCAGAAGCTCTGGACGCGCCCAGTCCACGCTTGCGGTGGGTGGCAGGTTGCCGTCTCGCAAGATCTGCGGATGACGCAGGCTTACCGCGCCCGACTCGGTCACCACAGCAGCCACCACCAGCCGCCCACCGATCACCGCGGCCACGCGCACCCCATCCCGGGACAACCGCAGCTGCGAGATGGGGCCCCACTGGGTCAGTTCAGTGGCATTGACTGGGTAGGTCAACGGGGGGCCGGCGCCGGAGAGCGCCACGCCCACCACCGTGCGGCCGTTGATCACGGTCCACGCTTCGGTACCGGAAGGTCGCCAGGTGGGCCGGGTCATGGTCACCGCGTCCAACGGCACCACCGCCAGGTCCCCCTCGGATGGGCCCACCCGCAGCTGCGGATGCCCGTCCGGTCCGGCGACGACGACCGCCAGCAGCTCCCCACCCGGATTCGAGCGGGCCGCGCTGAACACCGTGAGCTGGCCGGTTCCAGCAGGTCCCGGCGCTGGGGTGCCGTCCAGCCCACGCAGCCGGCCGCCGACGACCACCTGCCCGGCCACATCAGATCGCGGCCCGGTCGGCGCGGCGTAGGAAGCGATGTCAGCCGAGCGCCACTCAGCCTGCCCAGGCACCAACGGTTCGCCGTCGGCGAGCAGCCGCAGCGGGGCGGGGACCAGGCCGTCCAGGGAGCCGACAATCTGCGCCGCGACCAGCTGCCGTTGCTGCTCGGTCAGCGCCTCCAGGCCACTCAAGTTGATCACAGTCCGCCCGGAGCGACTGACCAGCACGTTGGATCTGGGCCGGGTCCCTTCCGGTATCGCTGACCGGACGGCTCCAGTTAACCGCGCCGACGGTCCAGCAAGCAGCATGTCCAACACCCGTCCAGGCAGCATGGTCGCTGGTTGGGCGGGCACCCAGCGCAGATCGGGCACCAGGGTACCGCGGCTCGGGTCAACGAAGCAGACCCGAACCTGGCGATAGTTGCGCTGCAAGACGGTGGCCTCCACCAGCACACCCGGCGGAGGATTGGTGATCCGCCACTCGCCATGCTCGCGGACCACCTCAAGCGGGACGGAGAAGCCCCCCGCCGCGGGCATGAAGCTGCCATCCGCGGTGAGCATGCCCAGCCGTGAACCCCCCACCCGGATCCGGCGGACCCCGTTGGCGGAGCCGGCCTGCGGGGCGGCGCCGGGGGCGTCCTCGATCACGGTCAGGCCAGCGCGGTCGTCCCAATTCGCCGCCGCGCTCCGGGACAGGAAAGCGCGGGCCACAGCGTGCCCGTTCGCCGGGCTGCCGGTGGCCCCGATGAACTCACGTACCAGCCGAAACGGGTCCACGCCCGGTTCTGGACCGGCCGGTGGGATCAGTGAACCCACCGGCATGGAACGCACCACTTGGAGGTCGGAGCTCGCCGGGACAGCCGCGCACCCCCCGAGCGCGACAAGCCCGGAAACAAACGCAGCAGCGAGCAGCGCAAGGCGCGGGTGCCGGCGCATCACTGGCGCCCCGGTCCAGCCGGCACTGCGGGGTCCGGACCCGGGAGCCCCGGCACCGGGGAGTCCCCAGGGGCGTTGTCGGGGCCCAGCGGCAGCGGGCTGCCGGTGAGCTCGGTGCCCCGGCTTCGAGGCAGCGTGAGCCGGAAGGCGCTGCCCCGACCGGGTTCGCCCCAGGCCTGCAACCAGCCCCCGTGCAGCCGGGCATCCTCCAGGCTGATCGATAGTCCGAGCCCGGTGCCCCCGGTGCGCCGGTCACGCGACGGATCACCGCGCCAGAATCGGGTGAACACCAGGTCCTGCTGGCCTGGCTGCAGCCCGATGCCGTGGTCGCGCACCAGGACCGCGACCGCGTCGGAGTCCGCGGCGACGGTCATCTGGACCGGGCGCCCCTCTCCGTGGTCCAGCGCGTTGGTGAGCAGATTGCGCACGATTCGCTCGACCCGCCGCGGATCGATCTCGGCGAGCACCTCCGTCGCCGGCAGATCCAGCTCCAGCGGGGTGCCGGCGCGGTCGGCCACCGCACGCACCGAGGCCGCCGCGTGCGCCACTGTGGCGCGCACGTCGACCGTCTCTCCGTGTAGTTCGGCGACCCCGGCGTCCAACCGGGAAATCTCCAGCAGGTCGGCGAGCAGCGCCTCGAACCGGTCCAGCTCGCTCACCAGCAACTCGGTCGGACGGTGCAGCACCGGGTGCAGCTTGTCGCGCGACTCGTAGAGCAGATCGGCAGCCATCCGCACGGTGGTCAGCGGAGTGCGCAGCTCGTGGGAGACGTCGGAGGTGAAACCACGTTGCAGCTCACCGAACTCCTCCAGTTGGCGGATCTGCCGCTGAATGCTGGCGGCCATCTCGTTGAACGAAGTACCCAGCCGGGCCATGTCGTCCTCCCCGACGACCAGGATGCGCTCGGAGAGGTGGCCATGGGCGAAGCGTTCGGCAATCTCGGCGGCCTGCCGGACCGGAACCACCACTTGGCGGGTCACCAGGCTGGCGATGCCCGCGATGAGCACCAGCAGCACCATCCCGCCGAGCACCAGGGTGGACTGCACCAGATTCAGTGTGCGCTGCTCGGCGGTGAGCGGAAACAGCAGGTAGAGCTGCATGGTGCGACCCGCGCTGGCGACGGGCATGCCGACGGCCAGCATGGTCACCGCAGTCGAGCCCCGTTGCACTGTGGTGATCTTGTGGGCGAGCGCGCCGCGTTCCACCGCGGAGCGTAGTACCGCAGGGACGTCCTCCAGCGGGCCGATCTTCTGCCCGGTGCCGACCACCCCCTGCGGGCCGCCGCCGTCCACCAGTACCGGCTCGTATGCGCCAGCGCTGGCCGTGGCGGGAGGCTTACCGGTCGGGTCGGGGTTGGTCAGCCGATCGACGGCGGTGGTGAGCCTGCCAGCCAGCGAGGCCGAGGTGGGATCCACCGCGCCGAGCTCGGACTCCACCAGGATCCTGCTGTTCTCGGCCTGCAACAGCGCGGCCTGCGTCTTGTTCTCGATCAGCCGCTGGGCGAGCTGGGCCTGCAACACCATGCCCAGCACCAGCACCACGGTGGACGACAGCACGACGGTGCTGCTCACCACGCGGACCTTCAGGGAGCGGCGCCATATCGCGCCGAACATCGCGGCCAGCTCACTGACCCCCCCGGCGGCCGGACGCAACCCATCGGTCGCCCGGCCAGCGAGCGAGGTCACCGCGGAGTGATCCGGCAACCGAGGATCCGTAACGCTGGAGTCCTCACGGTGTGCCGGCCTTATACCCGACGCCGCGCACGGTGAGCACCACCTCCGGACGCTCGGGATCCCGCTCGACCTTGGAACGAAGTCGCTGTACGTGCACATTGACCAATCGGGTGTCCGCGGCGTGCTGATAGCCCCATACCTGCTCCAGCAGCACCTCGCGGGTGAACACCTGGCGCGGCTTGCGGGCCAGCGCAAGCAGCAGGTCGAATTCCAGCGGAGTCAGCGAGATCGGCGTCCCCTCCCGGCTGACCTGGTGACCGGGCACGTCGATGGCCAGGTCACCGATGGTGAGTTGCTCGGCGGGGTCGGCTTCGATGCGGCGCAATCGGGCTCGCAACCTCGCCACCAGCTCCTGGGTCTTGGGCGGCTTGACCATGTAGTCGTCGGCGCCGGACTCCAGGCCCAGCACCACGTCGACGGTATCGCTCTTGGCGGTGAGCATCACGATCGGAATACCGGACTCGGCGCGGATCGCCTTGCACACATCGATACCGCTCATGCCGGGCAACATGAGGTCCAACAGCACCAGGTCTGGCTGCAACTCGCGCACCGCGGGAATCGCCCGAGGACCCTCGCCGACCACTGCGGTCTCAAAGCCTGCCTGACGCAGCGCGATAGCCAACATCTCCGCCGATGCGGGGTCATCCTCCACCACGAGTACCCGAGCTGCCATACGCACCATCGTGGCACTGCGCGCGAGACTCCTCCTGGTCGGGCGGCAGTCGATCGGCGGACGCGGCGCGCTCCCTCGGCTCACCCGTCGAGCATCTGCACCGCCAGATCACTGAGCGTGGGCCCGGTACGGCCCATCCCGACACTGCCGGCCACGGTACCGGCAGTAGTGCCATCGAGGACAGACCACGGGGCAAGCCAGCCACCGGCGGCGAGCCCGTCATAGACGGCTGCACACCGAGCCTGCAGTCCGTGGTCAGTCTCATACAAATCCTTCCGCCGCGCACTGTCGGCCTCGGCCCGGCGGTCCGCACGGGCAGCAGCGACGCTCATCGGTACCCGCAGCAGCAGCTGGGTGTCGGGCACCGGGACGCCGAATCGGTCCACTTCGAGCCCGCGGACCCATTCGACGAAGGGGCCATTGGCGTCCTCGTGCAGCCGCGCCGCGCCATATGCCGCATTGGACGCGACGTAGCGATCCAGCAGCACCACGTCGTAGCGACGCCGCAGCACCCGCAGCTGATCGGTGGCGTCACGCCGGTCCAGGGCGAACAGCACCGCCATGCCATGCACTGACTCGGCCAGATCGCCCAGACGCCCGTAGAGCGCATCACGCACCAGTTCGGCGTGTACGTCGGCGTCATAACGGGGGAACGCCATCCGGGCTACCGACGCGTGCTGCGCGGTGAGCGCCGCACCCAGCCCGTTGGCGAGAGTTCGCTTACCCGCCCCGTCCAGTCCTTCAATGACTATCAGTTGCCCCACAGTGGCAGAACGCACACCTGGGGGTGTTAGGCACGCATGCGGGCAATCAGGCCGGTGTCGTAGCGCCCCGAGACGAATTCTGGGTGCTCCAGTAATTCGGCGTGAAACGGCAGGTTGCACTTCGGCCCGGTGACGGTGAACCCGGCCACCGCTGCCCGGGCCCGCGCCAGCGCCTGCTCCCGATCCGAGCCGTGCACCACCAGCTTGGCCAGCAGCGAGTCATAGAAGGGGGTCACCGTGGTGCCTGCCGCGTAACCGGCGTCTACCCGCACCCCCTCCCCGGTCGATTCCACCCACTCGGTAACCGGCCCAGGGCCGGGCAGGAACCGCTTCGGGTCCTCGGCGTTGACCCGCAGTTCGATCGCGTGCCCGGCAGGGGCAGCAGCGTCGACGTCAAAACCGGGTTCTGCACCCGCAGCGAT
>JAFAXZ010000263.1 GCA_019240665.1 Pseudonocardiales bacterium
GTGCTGCACACCGGCGACGTCAAGCTGGACCAGCTACCACTCGATGGGCGGCTGACCGATCTCGCCGGGTTTTCCAGGCTCGGCGATGAGGGGGTGGACCTGCTCCTGATCGACTCCACGAACGCCGAGGTGCCCGGGTTCGTCACCTCGGAACGGGACATCGGCCCGGTACTGGACTCGGTGATCGGTAAGGCCACCCAGCGGGTCATCGTGACCTGCTTCGCCAGCCATGTGCATCGAGTACAGCAGGTTCTGGATGTCTCCGCGGCGCATGGACGCAAAGTGGCGTTGGTGGGCAGGTCGATGGTACGCAACATGGGCGTCGCCGCCGATCTTGGACTGCTCCGGGTTCCGCCGGGTCTGCTGGTGGATCTCGAGGAGGCGCTGGCGATGCCTGCGCACCGGGTGCTGTTCGTCTCCACCGGTTCGCAGGGTGAACCACTGTCGGTGCTGTCCCGGATGGCTCGCGGCGAGCACCGGCAGATCCGGATTCGCTCGGGGGATACCGTGGTGCTGGCCAGCTCGCTCATCCCAGGCAATGAGACTTCGGTGTTCCGGGTGGTCAACGCGCTGACCCGGCTGGGCGCCACAGTGGTGCACCAGGGCACGGCAAAGGTCCATGTGTCCGGGCATGCGCCGGCCGGAGAACTGCTGTTCCTCTATAACGCGATCCGCCCGTCCAACGTCATGCCGGTGCACGGCGAGTGGCGGCACCTGCGAGCCAACGCCGCCCTCGCGGTCCGCACCGGGGTACCCGAGGAGCGGGTGGTGATTGCCGAGGACGGGGTGGTCGTGGATCTGGTGGACGGCCGGGCGGAGATCACCGGCCGGGTCGAGGTAGGGCAGGTCTATGTGGACGGGCTGTCGGTTGGTGACGTGGGGGATTCTACCCTGTCCGACCGGCTCATCCTCGGCGAAGGTGGGTTCATCGCGATCACAGTGGTCATCGTGTCGGCGACCGGTCGTGCGGTGGCGCCACCGACGATCTCGGGTCGGGGGTTCTCCGACGATCCCAAGGCTCTCGACGGCGTTGTGCCGCTGGTGGAGATGGAATTGGCCCGCACCGAAGCGGAGGGGATCACCGACCCGCACCGGATCGCCCAGGCGGTGCGGCGCGTGGTGGGCCGGTGGGTCTCCGATACCTATCGGCGTCGGCCGATGATCGTGCCTACGGTGCTGCCAGTCGGTTGAGGTTCCCGGCAGTGGGTCGGCGGGGGATCTCCCGGGATTCGGCGGGGTTCAGCGGAGAGCGTTGGCGTGTCGCGGATGCTGCGGTCCGCTTGCGCGCGACTATGGAGAGGCAACACGACAGGCAGCGGTGACTGCCTCACCGTGACGCTTGTGCCAGTGAGGCTCATGTGCTGATCTTTATTGCCGGGAAGAAAGGGGCGAATGGGCTAGCGTGTGGGACATGCCAGGGCGGAGCTCCACAAAGACCACCACCATGCGGTCCCGGAGCTCAGGAACCAAGCCGCGTCCGCGGTCGACCCCCCGGCGGCCAGTGCCCCGACGGGTGCCCAGAAGAGTATCGGGCCGCATTCTCGGCCGGGGTTTGGTCGGCGCGTGGTCGCTGCTGGCCCGCGGCGTCGGGAGAGCAGCCAGGGCGCTGGGACGGACCCGTGAGCTTGAGCCTGCGCACCGCCGGGACGGCCTCGCGCTCGGTTTGGTCGCCCTCGCTGTGGTCGCCGCTGCTGCGGTGTGGTGGACCGCCGGGGGACCGGTCGGTGCTGGCCTCCAACGCACGCTGCGTGCCCTGTTCGGCGCCGCGTCAGTGGGATTACCGGTAGTGCTCGCCGGGGTTGGAGTGATCCTGATGCGCACCGAGCCCGACGTGGCGGCGCGGCCCCGCCGCACTGTTGGCACCTTGCTGCTGACGTTGGGGACGCTCGGTCTGTGGCATCTCGCCCTTGGCGCGCCTGCGGACGGGATGGGAAGGTCCCGCGCTGCTGGCGTGGTCGGTTTCCTGGTCGCAAATCCGTTGGTAGACGGATTCACCGGCTGGGTGGCAGTGCCCCTGCTGACGCTGCTGACCGGTTACGGGCTGCTGGTGCTGACGGGGACCCCGGTTCGAGCGGTGCCCGGACGGATCCGCCAGCTGTGGACAGCGCCGCCCGATCAGGATCCCGATACCGCCGGCACCGATGCCACGGTAACCGGTGCCGATCCGGCCACCGCTCGGCTGCGCCGGCCCGCGCGGCGTAGGCAGGCCACCCAGACCACAGAGATCACTGAGGAGGACACGCAGGGCGCTACTGCGGCGTCTCCGAACCGGCTGCCGGCGCAGCCCAAGGCCACTGAGCCGGTTGATGGGCCGGTTCAGGGGCTGGGCGGTAGCAAGCCCGGTCCAGGGACGTCCCCGCACCGGGTGGTGGAGGGTGACTACCAACTGCCTCCGCCCGATCTGCTGCTCAAGGGTGACCCACCGAAGACGCGCAGCAAGGCCAACGACGCGATGATCGAGGCAATCACCGGAGTGCTCGACCAGTTCTCGGTGGATGCCCAAGTCACCGGGTTCTCCCGAGGACCGACTGTCACCCGCTACGAGGTGGAGGTGGGACTCGGGGTCAAGGTGGAAAAGATCACCCAGCTGACTCGCAATATCGCCTACGCGGTGGCCACAGACAATGTGCGCTTGCTAGCCCCGATTCCGGGCAAGTCCGCGGTGGGGATCGAGGTCCCCAACAGCGATCGGGAGATGGTGCGGTTGGGTGACGTGTTGCGTTCGCCGACGTCCAGCCGCGACCAGCATCCCATGGTGATCGGGCTGGGTAAGGACATCGAGGGCCACTTCGTCACCGCGAACCTGACCAAGATGCCGCACCTGTTGGTGGCCGGTTCCACTGGCTCGGGCAAGTCGAGCTTCGTGAACTCGATGCTCGTTTCGCTGCTCACCCGGGCTACCCCCGAGGAGGTCAGGATGATCCTGATCGACCCGAAGATGGTGGAGCTCACCCCCTACGAGGGCATCCCGCATCTGATCACGCCGATCATCACTCAGCCGAAGAAGGCGGCGGCGGCGCTCGCATGGCTGGTCGAGGAGATGGAGCAGCGGTACCAGGACATGCAGGCGTCGCGGGTGCGCCACATCGACGACTTCAATGCCAAGCTCAAAGCCGGCGAAATCACCACTCCGCTGGGCAGTCAGCGTGAA
>JAFAXZ010000002.1 GCA_019240665.1 Pseudonocardiales bacterium
CGCAATCTTGCCATCAGTGCCCTCCGGCTGGCCGGACGCACCGACATCACCGAAGCCACCCGATGGGCCGCACGCCGCATGGATCGGCCCTTCACCATCCTCGGACTCACATCATGATCTTGGAACGACCGTGCCCACCAACGTCGCGGCAGCGCCGGGGGCGGGAACACAACCACCGCCTCACGGCCCAGGTCCCCCTTGGCGCCAGTTTTCACAAGATCGTTGGTCACGGGCCGTCCTGCAGTGCCGCGGCATAATCGCCGATGATCTCGGTGAGATCGGCGGGCGGAGCTGTGATCTTCAAAGCTGTATGACGGTAAATCTTCAGCGTTATGTGGCGTGGCTTGGGTGCTAGTGCCAACTGATGGGGTTGCCGTCTGGGTGCCGGTTGATCCAGGAGAGTCCACCGAGGTCGAGACGGCGCTGTGCTCGGGTGACGGCGACGTAGGCGAGGCGTGCTTCGGCCTGGTCGATCTCGCCGGGTAGAGGCTCGCCCATAGCGTCTAGATTCTCGGGGTCTTCTGGTTCGGGGAAGTCCTCGGCGATCCGCACGGAGGACCATTCGCGGCCTTTGGCTTTGTGCGCGGTGGACACGGTGATCTCGGCGCTGGCTTCGTCGGAGAGGCGGGAAACAGTGTCGAGAATAACGTCGACGCCGTGTTTGTCGATCAGCTCCACCAGGGGAAGCAGGTCGCGCCCGGCCTGGTCACTTTCGGCGTAGTCCTGCAACTCCCCCCAAGAGCTGAACAGGAGCAGCTCGGGGTGGAAGGTGCGTTTGCCAGCCTTAAGGTCGCGGGCTGCGTAGGCGAGGGCGGTCAGCGTTTTCCCACCGCCGACCAGAGCGACGCGGCGGCCGGCTTCCAGCAGGGACATGACTTCCTCCATCGTGCCGGCGTTCGTGCGGCACAGGATGGCGTCAGGGTCGGTGACTTTCTCCAGGGTGGTGCGGACCGCGGGTGAGCCGGTCAGGCGGATGGGCGCGTTGGCGATGGCCAACCACCTATTGGCTTCGGAGGCCAGGTGTTCGCCGAAGCGGAAGGAGTGGGACAAGGTGAGATGGGTGCCGTCGAAGCCGGTCATCACATCGCGCGCGCCGCGCCAGCCGTAGATGGCTTGGGCCGAGTCGCCCACCATGACCAACTGCGCGTGCCCGCGCTGGGCGCTGAACACCTGCTCGACCACAGGATTGGTGTCCTGAGCTTCATCGAGCAGGAGGAAATCGGTTGAGATCCTCGGCTCCGTCAAGGCCACATCTTCAGGTAGTGGTCGTGTGTGAACCGGACCTTACCTCGGTCGCGTTTCTGCACGTCAACCCATGCTCGCTGAGCGAAGGGCAAGACGATGTCGACGAGCTGGTCGTGCAGGTGATGCTCGGCGATGCCCCGCAACCACGGCACGTGTTGGCGTCCGATGGTGCGATCGGCCGAGTGGCAGAAGCGGCTCACGGTGTCCAGCGCCATGTAAGACAGCGCGCCGGCGGTCACCTTCCGATCGCCCAGCGCTACCTCCATGTTGATCCCCAGGCTGGCGCCCGTCTTGACGCTCGATATCCGGGGAGCGTGGAGCCGCTCGGCATAGTGGTGACCGACTGCGGCATAAGCGAGGGCGTGCACGGTCTTGCACTTCACGTTGGGGGGGAACTTACGTCCGGCCTGCTGAGCGATCGACTTGTTGAACGCGATGTAGAGGCCTCGTCGGGGTGTACTGGCGCTCAACATTGCCAGGGTGGTCGTCTTCCCGGTTCCCGCACCGGCCTGGAGCACGAGATGCTCGCCCGTGCCAAACGCGGTCACGGCCGCGTCCTGCTCGGGTGTGGGACGGGGCGCGAGCACGACAAACTCCTCCGACGGTTTCAAGACGTGACCTCGATTCCAAGCTCGTCTTTGGGGTGGCTAACCATCACAGTCCAATGTCGACCTCACCACTCACAGTGTTACGCGCCCGCCGGCTACGGAGAGCGAGGACTCCTCCTACCGGAGCTCCGTCGCCCATCCCGACGCGACACGCCGAAGATCACTAATCCGATATGTCAGCACTCAACCCAGCGCGCCGATCGCCCAACGACAGGGCCGTCGACCACGCTATCGATCTTGAAACGACCGTGGACCCGAAGGTTGAGCAGCGAGGCCTCGCTGCCTTCGTGGTCTTGTTTGCCGCAGTTATCCTCTGATGCCCCTAGCCAGGAGCCTACGAAGGACAAGTGACCATGAGCGATGAGATCCTTAGCCAGGACTACGATCCCAGATTCCTCGCACGCGATGTTGGTTGTCGTGTTGGTCAAGGTCGGCGGTAACATCGAGCTTGACGCCGCCGACCTCACCAAAGACGTGATGGGTAACGCCGAGGGCGTGCTTACTACCGGGAGGCCTACTAGACTGGAGGATTATGTCGACAGCGGAAGCGGCGGTCGTAGTCGCGGTTATGTCCGCAGCTCTATTGCTGATCACCGGAATCAGTGTAGAGTTATTGAGACGCCGCTCGGTTCGACAGCTAGAAGTGTTGCGTAGCGACTATCAGCGAGACCTGGAAATGTTCAAAGACAATCTAACGCGAACTCGGAAAGTTGATTCGAAGGTCGAGGAGTCGCAGCGTCTAGTCGCATTTTACCGCGACCCGCTTCTGCGCTCCGCCTACGACCTCCAGAGTCGAATCTATAATA
This sequence comes from Pseudonocardiales bacterium, assembly GCA_019240665.1. Classification (GTDB taxonomy): domain Bacteria; phylum Actinomycetota; class Actinomycetes; order Mycobacteriales; family Pseudonocardiaceae. Next base: position 2,660 of record JAFAXZ010000002.1, read on the forward strand.
TTGCGCACGGTTACAGCGCATGGCGCGATCCGGAGTACTTCAGACTCAATACACTGTTCTTAATTTCTCAGTTCTTTGGGTGACTTGAGATCATTCGCAAAGAAATGCAGTTTCTTGATCTCGGATCTACGGTGACGACTGTTGAATTGAACCGGAAGCTACATCGCGTTCAAGACCTCTTCGCGACTACGTCTACATGGAGGGACGACTACTACATTTATCGAGGCTATCAGCGTGCTATCGGTGCGCTGATGATCGCACAGATTGATCCTTCTACGCGCCCTGGCCCACGCTGTGAGTGTATTGGATACGCAGCTTTCGCTTCCCAGCGGAGATCATCAGCCATTGCGTCTGGCGGCACCGTCAACTTGGCTGCCTGCCTTGTGGCTGGGAGGATCGTCGGGTTGCTCGCAGCGAGGTGGCCCAGTGCCCCCGAACGTGTCCCGGCCCGTACCAACGATCTTGCGAAAACTGGCGGTAAGGAGGTTTTGGCTGGCTGCGATGCAGTGATCATGGTGAATGGTGCGTATGGTGCAAAAGTTCCGAGTTCAATCACGTAAACGGCACTTCATGCGGCGAACGGGGCGCCCGGCCCGCCCCTGGCGGTCTCAGGGATCCTCCCCGGGCGTGGTCGGCAAGATAGCCTGCTCGCCATGGCCGCAGGTCTCCCGGACACCGACCTCGCCCGCGTCGGGCGCTGGTGCCGACAGCAACAGCCGCTGGCACCTGACCCACGACGTGCCCACCGCGAAGGACGTCACAACGCTGCTGGAGATCATCGACGACCCCGGCAGGCCACCCTTCCTCGGATAGAGAACTACCCCCACACCAATCAACAGGGCAGATCACTCACACACTCTGAGCTAGATGGCACCTGGTGACAGCAACCTCCACGACACCCCGAATTGGCGACAGTTGAATACGCGAGCTCACCAGTCCTGGACCCGCGATCGTCCCGCGTCCAGCTTGTCGCTCGAGGCTGTCCGCCGGTATCTACCGCCCTCGGGGGTATGCTCAGCGGTATGGCTGGGCGGAAAACCTCTGTGTCGTTTGACGACGAGACGCTGGACATCCTCGCGCGGCGAGCCGAGGAGGAAGGCATGGACCGGTCGGCGTATCTGGCGCGGCTGGTGCGCCGCGATGATCTGCGGCGGCGGATCGCGGCCGACAGTGCCACCCTGAACGCGGCCGGGTACACCCCAGACCGCGCGACCGCGGTCACCGCTGCTCTCATCGCGCGGCGCCGAGCGGTTGGTTGATGGCGATTCCCCGATTCGGCGAGGTCTGGAACGCCCCGTCAGGCTCGGTGCTGTCCGGTGGGATGCTGTGTCTGGTCGTCTCCAGCGACGGCTACAACCGTATCCGAGGCCAGTACATCATCGTCGAAGTCGTCTCCGAACGGTTGTCCGGTGACGCGATCCTGTGCGATCTCGGGCCGGTCGGCGTCGCGTTGACCGGTGCGCCGTTCACGGTCGGGCCCGGCTGGTTCGCCGGTGCCGACGAGCCGATCGCGGTCCTCGACGAACGAGTCGCGAAGCGTGCCGCGGACCAGATTCGAGCGATCCTCGGGCCCTGACCTGACCCAGTTGGTGGGACAAACGGTCGGCGACCTCACCGTCCCCGCGGTCGGCGCGGCGGAGGGCCTCTGCATCTGTGGGATAACCCGTGGGTTCCGCCTCGTCAGTGTTCCTCGTTGTCACCGTTCCTCGTTGTCCCTGGTCATCGCCAGCACGGGACAGCAGGACGGCCCGACGAGGATGACGGAAATTCAGAATTCCTGGAGTATCCTCATGATCCCGTTACCGACGCAGAGCTGAGAACAGAAAGAAACCCCTGGTCACAAGCGTTCCCGACGGACGGGAACCTGCACCGGAACCCACGGGTTATCCCACATTCCCACCCGCACCACCGGCGGGGGGTCCGGTGGTGCGGGCCGGTGCTACTCATCCTCATCATCCGGCCACCCGGTGCCGGAATTGCGCAGCGCATCGAGGACCACCGGCGTGGGCAGCAGCGGCGGCTCGCCCTTGGGTGGCGTGGTCCACCATCGCTGCCTGAGTACGAGTTCCGTGGCGGTGGGGGGCAGCGCGATCCACGCTCCGGCCCCGTGTAGCCGCACCTGCCGCAGAGCGGGCAGCAGGAAGTCCGAGTCGGTGGCGGTGAACACCAGAACCCGCGGCAGCGACCCCGTGAGTGCGACCGGCGCCACCGGCTGGGCGCCTGTGAGCGCGGTGAGCACTCCCATCATCTGGTGGGGGAGCTCCAGGGCGTCCACTCCCCGTCCGCACACCAGCAGCACACCGTAGGGTTGGTCGCTCCAGATCTCGTGGGCCTGGTCGGGTCGGTGACGGAGGTCTCGCTCCAGGTATCGGAGAGGGGACACAGCCTCGTGTCGTCCTGCCGGCCGTGCCAGTGCCGGTCGGATCCCAAGTAGGTGCCCGGCACCACCGGCCAGTCCCAGCGGGTGGCGCGGACCGCGGCGTCGCGCAACTCCCACCCGGCCACCGTCATTCCCGCGCTGCTCACCGGAGCCACGTCCCGAGCACGTCAAACAACGCCCTCGCGGCAGCCTCATCAAAGATGATCACACACATGCCGGTGACGTGCGGGTCGAGCACAATCTCCCCATTGGGCTTGCGCTCCACCACCAGGTTGGTGAACCCCCGCGGACCCCCGTGTGTCCCGCACCCCACAGGGATCGCCCTGCGGTTCTCGCGACCTGCCTTCGGGGTCGCGCCTTCCACTGTGGTCATGGTTGACCTCGTTTCTCAGAAAAGGGGGGCGGGGTCGTGTCCCGCCCGCTCATCAGCAGCGAGTTCGTGCTGGTGCACTCCTGGCGCGGCGCCCGCCACCCAGCCCGCGCACAGTCCCCGTGACTCACTGCTCAACATCAGTTCCGCAGCCACGATCAGGCGACCGCACACCGCGCAGGCGGCACCGGGAACGCGGGGCTCACGGGGAATCTCCTGACCGTGCGCAGGGGGACCGACTGGACGCCGGTAGCGGTGGTGGAGGGGGCAGCGCCACCAGCGACCAGCCGGAGATCACTTCGCCGCCGCGGGCTCATGGCGCCGGCTGGGTCGGCAGCGGCCTCGCTGATCGATCGATGATTCAACAGCAGCCCGTACCCCGCGGCGCACGTTCTGAGCTGGATCGATCCGATCTCACCCGCGCCCGTCATGCCTCGCCGTTGACCGGGATTGCGTTCGTGAAGGCCGCTCTGGCCGCTCGACTCCCTGGCTTCCCCCCATACGTGCGGCCACCCCTCGTGCGCGCCACCGACTCCCAGTGCGTTGAGATCCGGACGTCGCACGATGATGCCTCTGATCAGTCCCGCACCAGGGGGGCGCCGGGCATCGAGTCACCAGCGGTAACTGGTCTTCACCTCGACGTGCGGGGCGGGCACGGCGGCTACCCGGGCACCCCGTCGTAGGTAGCCACCTACACGAGGACGTCGATCCGGTCGAGGAGGTATGCGGCGCGGGCGCGGGTGTCGGCGAACATGTCCACGGCGGCGAGTGGATGCTACTACCGTCTCGCTCGCGACATCCGGTGGCGCACCAGTTCAGCGGCGTTGAGACCCCGTGGTGGGCCGCCAGCGATGCGGAAGCAACAAGCCGGCCGGGTCAGCATCGCTGTCAGTGCCCCGCCAGTCCATGATCCAGCCGGAGACGCTGGGTCGGCCGGTGGTGTCCCATTGCTGGACGAGGGTGGCGAGTTGGTCACCGATCTCAGGATTGCCGGTGGTGGTCATGGTGCCGTCAGTATGTATCCAGGCGGTTCCGGCGTCGAGATCGACGAGAGCGCACACGCCGAGGGCGAGGTCGAAGGCGTCGGTGTCGGGGTAGGCGCGGGTGACCCTGGAGTCGCGGGTGCCGAGGTAGCACCACAGATCGTGGTACTGGGTTTGGTCGAGGACCGGTCCGGCATGGGGGACGTGGCGGGCGTTGCTGGTGGGAATGTCGTGGGCGGGGTCGTGGTGGAACAGTTCGGTCGGGCGCAGCGGGCCGGCGGCGGGGATGAAGTCGCTCCACAGCAGCGCCCGGCCGGTGAGCGTGTTGGTGTCGTGGTGGCGGTAGACGACAAGGCTCGGATGGGCGCCAGCGTGCGCAACCGGAGCGATGATCAGGGCTTCGGGGGCGAGTTGGTCCAGCCACTGTGGCGGGATGCCGGCGATTCCGCAGGTGGCGATGAGCCGGTCGTATGGTGCACCGCCGGGGTAGCCGGGGTAGCCGTCGCCGTGGATCACGTACACCCCCGCGTCAAATCCGAGGGCCCGCAGGGCAGTGGTGGCCTCGGTGGCGGCGGATCGCCCGACTTCCACAGTGACGACGGAAGCGCCGGTGATGTGGTGGATCAGGGCGGCGTTGTAACCGGTGCCAGCACCGATCTCCAACGTGCGCAGACCGGGGCGCAGATCCAGTGCTTCGAGCATCTTCGCCATGACTGACGGGGCGGAACTGCTGGAGGTGGGATTACCGTT
>JAFAXZ010000034.1 GCA_019240665.1 Pseudonocardiales bacterium
CGGGAGGTGTTCGCCGTGGATCGGGACGCGCTGGCCACTGACACGCTCGGTTTGCATCTCTGTGAGGCCCAGGACCTGTTGGCTGCGGTGCAGGACACGATGGTCACCCACCAAGTCAGCACCGCGTTGTCCGCCCAAGTCGCCTGCCCGCACTGCGGAGCAGCGCGCCGTCATAAGGACAGCCGGCCTATCGTGATGGCCCCGTCCGGACCTGCCGCTGGTTGTTGGCCTGGACGGCGGCTACGTCCATTGTGCCGCCCAGCGCTCGCGGCGCAATGGCTGGTTTGAGGTCATCGCCGGCAAGGCCGTGCCCGACCAGGGTCGGGCGAGCTGTTTCGGCTACGTGCAGACCTACGACACCAAGCCCAAACGCCGGCTGTACGAGGTGCTCAAATCCCAAGGTATGCAGGCCAACCAGCAGGTCACGTTCCTCACTGACGGCGGCGAGGACATCCGCGACCTGCCGTGCTACCTCAACCCTCAAGCCGAGCACCTGCTCGATTGGTTCCATATCACCATGCGGATCACGGTGATGACCACCATGGCGAAGTCCTTGCTACCACCACCACCGGGTCCGGACCTGGAGCTGACCGCCGAGGAGGCCACCAAGCTGATCAGCGAGGTCCGCGCCGATCTCAAACGGCTGAAGTGGTTTCTCTGGCACGGCAACGTCTTCCGTGCCCTCAACACCGTCGAGGGCATCACCATCGACCTGGAGACGCTGCACCCGAACGATGAGCCTAGCGACTCCCAGGCCAAGCTGCTCAAGGCGGTGCGCGAGTTTGACAGCTACCTGCGCACCAACGCCGCCCGCATCCCCAACTACGGGGAACGCCGCCGGGCCGGTGAGGCCATCTCCACCGCGTTCACCGAATCGGCGGTGAACCAGGTGATCAGCAAACGCATAGTCAAAAAACAGCAGATGCGCTGGTCACCGACCGGAGCTCAGCTCTTCCTCCAAGTCCGCACCGCCGTCCTCAACAACGACCTGGCCAGCTGCTGCCACCGCTGGTACCCCGGCTTCACCCACACCACGACAACGGACGCACTGGATGATCAACTGGTGGCCGCAGCGTAGCTCCCACGGTTTGCCTCGCTCTCCTTGGTGTGTGATCGCGGATCGTGAAGGCCCCAGGCCCCTCAACCGCTCATTCCAGCCCGGCGTGTCGCCCCGGCCCCCCTCACCTGCGCCCAGCTTCGCTGCGAAGAACCACCAATGGATCCGGCGGGACGATCCGCTCAGTCGAGAAGCGAGTGCACACGCAGCCAGCTGACGATTGCGTCCACTGCCTCTTCCGGGCTCTGCTTCGAGGTGTCGATGTGCACGTCCGGATCGGTGGGCCGCTCATAGGGCGAGTCGATGCCGGTGAAATTGAGCAGCTCGCCACGTCTCGCCTTCCGGTAGAGACCTTTGGGATCGCGTTGCTCGGCGGCGGCGAGCGATGTGTCCACGAACACTTCGCAGAATTCGCCCGCCGCCACTGTCCGACGCGCGATGTCCCGGTCGGCGCGGAACGGGGAGATAAAAGCGGCCAACACGATCAGCCCCGCGTCCACCATCAGTGCTGCCACCTCGGCCACGCGCCGGATGTTCTCCACCCGCTCCGCCTCGGTGAAGCCTAGATCGCGGTTGAGGCCGTGCCGCACATTGTCGCCGTCCAGTAGATAGGTATGCCGACCCAGCGCATGCAACCGCTTTTCCAAGAGGTTAGCGATGACCGACTTCCCCGCCCCGGACAGGCCGGTCAGCCATACGACGCACGGCCGCTGCCCGTTGAGTCGGGCCCGCGCCGACTTGTCGATATCCAGCGCCTGCCAGTGCAGGTTCCTCGAGGGCGCCAACGCGGTGCGGACCAAGCCCGCGCCCACCGTGTTGTTGGTGATCCGGTCGACGATGATGAAGCCGCCGGTGTCGCGATTATCAAGATATGGGTCGAAGACAATCGTACGGTCCGCTTGAAGCGCGCACAGCCCGATCTGGTTGAGTTCGAGATAGGTAGCCGGCACTCGGATCATCTTGTCCACGTCGATCCGGTGGCGCAGTTCGGTGACCGTTGCGTCGACCACGCGTGTGCCAATCTTGATCCGATAGGGTCGCCCGGGTAGCAGCCGTTCCTCGCCCATCCAGATCAGCGTGGCGTCGAACTGGTCAGCCACGATGGCCGGCGCGGCGACCGCACACAGCACGTCGCCCCGGCCGACATCCATGTCGTCGGCAAGGACGACGGTGACCGATTGACCAGCCACCGCCCCGGGCATATCGCCATCACAGCCGACCACCCTGGCGATCCGGCTGACGTGTCCCGACGGCAGTACGCAGACCTGGTCCCCGCAGCGAATCGTCCCGCCCACCACTGGCCCGCATAGCCCGCGGAACTCCGAACCCGGCCGGTTGACCATCTGGACCGGCATTCGGAACGGCCGTCTGGCCGCCGCCGTGGTATCCACCTCGACGGTTTCCAGCACGCGCAGCAGGGGTGGTCCTTGGTACCAAGGAGTGTTCGTACTCGGCGTGACGATGTTGTCTCCGTATCGGGCGGAGGTCGGCACACAGGTGATCTTGGCTAGGCCGATGGCCTCGGCGAATGTCCGGTAGTCTCGCACGATGCGGTCGAACACCTCGGCGGAGTAGCCGACCATGTCTAACTTGTTGACCGCGAGCACGACGTGTCGGATGCCGAGCATCGCCACCACGTAGCTGTGCCGACGGGTCTGCGTGAGCACGCCTTTACGAGCGTCTACCAAGATGATGGCCAGATCGGCGGTGGACGCTCCAGTGACCATGTTCCTGACATACTGTTCGTGTCCTGGCGTGTCGGCGACGATGAATTTCCGATGGTCGGTGGCAAAGAAGCGGTATGCGACGTCGATGGTGATGCCCTGTTCGCGTTCTGCGGCCAGTCCGTCGACTAGCAGCGCCAGATCCGGTGCTCCACCCTGGGTACCAAGTCGAGCCGAGTCGACTTTGAGCGTTGCGAGCTCATCCTCGAAAATCAGATGTGATTCGTAGAGCAGTCGGCCGATCAGCGTGCTCTTGCCGTCATCGACGCTGCCGCAGGCGATGAATCGGAGCAGGTCAAGGTTCCGCAGGCCGCGCAGATACTCGTCAACCCGGTGGGAAATCGTGCAGGCGGCATCTGCCATCAGAAGTAACCTTCCAGTTTTTTTCGCTCCATCGAGCCCGACGAGTCCGCGTCGATGAGCCGACCTTGACGTTCGGAAGTCGTGGTGACAAGCATCTCCGCGATGATCTCCGGGACGCTATCGGCGGTGCTCTCGATCGCGCCGGTGAGTGGATAGCAGCCCAGCGTCCGGAACCGGACCCTAAGCAGCTCAGGTTTCGTGTCGGGTTCCAGCGGCATTCGGTCGTCATCGACAACGATCAGCGTGCCGGACCGCCGCACCACCGGCCGAGGGGCGGCGAAGTATAGCGGCACGATCGGAATCTGCTCCCGGTAAATGTAGATCCAAACGTCCAGTTCAGTCCAGTTGGACAGCGGAAATACCCGAATCGACTCGTCGGGAGCTGTGCGCGCGTTGTACAGCTTCCACAGTTCCGGGCGTTGGCGCCGGGGATCCCACTGGTGCTGCGGCGACCGAACCGAGAAGATCCGCTCTTTGGCGCGCGACCGCTCCTCGTCTCGACGGGCGCCGCAGAACGCCAGATTGAACCCGTATTTGTCCAGTGCCTGCTTGAGTCCCTGGGTCTTCCACATGTCGGTGTGCACTGCCGATCCGTGGGTGAACGGGTTGATATTCTGCGCGACACATTCGGGGTTTTGATGGACCAGCAGAGTCAGGCCCAACTCCTCGACGGTGTGATCGCGGAAGGAAATCATTTCCCGGAACTTCCATGTGGTGTCCACATGGAGCAGCGGAAACGGCAGGCGGGCAGGATGAAACGCCTTGCGCGCCAGATGCAGCAGGACCGAGCTGTCCTTACCGATCGAGTACAGCAGCACAGGCCGTTCGCTCTCGGCGACGGCCTCCCGTAGGATATGGATACTCTCGGCCTCGAGGGCGTCCAGATGGGACAGTGCGCGCATGCCTCATCGACTCCTTCGTTCGGGGTCGCCTGACCAGCCGGACATCACAAGCCGACCGGTTAAGGGGGGCTGCGCTGGCACGTCTGCACCGACCCACTTACGGGCCTCGGCAACGGTGCGTACTGTCAGTTCCGTGGACGCACCTAGATAGCTGGTCGGCTCAAAAATCCTCTCCCGTGCGCTGGCCGGCAGGTGGTCGGTGATCCTCTTGCACCGCGCGGCTAGTTCGCGTACTGGCAGTCTCTGGTCGCGCGCCCGTTGGGTCAGCTCATAGACGATCTCGTGTGCGTCCTGCTTACCGACGTGCTCAGCTAGCGCGAGCATCAGCCGTTCGGACATCACGTGATCGGCGACATCGGTGACATTGTTGGAGATGCGATCGGGGTGCACGATCAGACCATGGACGATGTCCCTCAGTATCGTTGTTGCGCAGAGGCAGTAGTGCGCCGCGTCGGGTAAGCAGGACCATTCGATCCGCAGCGCTCGCGAGTCCCGTTCGTGGTCGCCGATCATGCCGGCCAGCGCAAGACCAGCCTGGGCGGCGGCGAGCCGGGCCATCACCACCACCTGCTCGCACCGCTCCGGGTTCCGCTTGTGCGGCATGGTGCTGCTACCGACCTTGCCTGGTGGCCACGCCTCCTCCAGCTCGCCGAATTCCGGCCGGGACAGCGTCCTGATCTCGTCGCCTATCCTGGCCAGCGTGCCGGTGATCATGCTGAGGGTGCAGACGAACTCAGCGACCCGGTCACGTGCTACGTGCCAGCCGATGCGGGGCACGCCGAGGCCGACCCGTGCCGCAAAGTGTTCGAGCAGGACTAGTCCCCGATCGGCGAAGCCGGCCATCGTTCCCGCTCCGCCAAATAGTTGAGCCACCAAGACCCGTTCGCGTAACTGGTCGAGTCGTTCGCGGTGCCGTAGCAGCTCGTCGATCCAGCTGGCCAGCTTCAATCCAAATGTCATCGGGAGGGCAGGTTGGGCGTGGGTCCGGCCGAGCGCAGCCGTGTCGGCGTGCTGTTCCGCCAGATCAGCGAGCCGGCCAATGAGGGAGTCGAGCATGGGGTTGAGCGTGTCCAGCACGTCTCTGGTCTCCAATACCTGGCCCGTGTCCTGGATATCCTGAGTCGTCGCGCCGTAGTGGATAAACTGTCCGGCCTCCTCGTCGCAGGCCGCTTGAAACGCCCGCAGCAACCCGACCAGCGAGTGGCCGGTGCGCTCGATCTCCGCCTGTACCATTTCCAGATTGAGCCGCTCCATACGAGCGGATGTGGCGATCCGCTCGGCGATGTCCTGCGGGATGATCCCGACGTCGCTCTCGGCGAGAGCGAGCGCTGCTTCGATGTCGAGCCAACGCTGGTTACGACACAGATCGCAAAAAATCCGTCGGCTCTCCGGCGTGGCGTAACGGTTACCGAAAAACCGTGAGTCGGTGATGTGGCCACGCTCATGTCGGCAGTCAGCAGTCGATATGTGCGTCGAGTCGCTGGTCATCGTGGTCCTTCCAGTGCGTAGCGGTGCAGGTCAGACCGAGTACGTAGTCAGGTAGCGGCAATTGCCGTACGGCCTGGCGTCCGGGTCGACCACACTTGCCTCGGCTAGCCGCAGCGCGGCCTGTCGGGGAGTGGTCCGGCCGTATCGGGTCTGCTCAGCGACGTCGTCGACCAGTGTGCGCATCAACCGTGTGAGGTTGTTCAGTACCTGCTGCGCGCTGGGTGGCGTCGCCGGCCCGAACAACGCCTCCATGGCAGCGGAACCGCCGAGCCCACCGATAAAATCAGGCACCACGAACACGTTTCGGGCATGCAGCACAGCCTCGGCGGCCTCGCTCAGGCCACAGTTCGCGCCCACCGTGACCGCGCCAAACCGGACGGTGGTCGCCTCCTCGCAGCGCATCACGTCCGCACCGCCGGCCAGCACCAGCACGTCGGCGGCCACGTCGAATAGCGACGCTGTCGTGGCCCTGTTGTTCATCCGCAGCACCGACGTCCGCAGTGGATAGTGCAGCATGCGGGTGACGTCAAGGCCGGAGGCCTTGGCGATAGTGCCATGCTCATTCGCCACCGCCACCACCCGCGCGCCCTCCTCGGCCAGGGCATAGGCGGCACCCCTGCCAAGGTTGCCGAAGCCCTGAAGCGCCACCGATACCCGGCCGGTCGAACCCGTCGCGCGGGCGGCCGCGAGCGCGGCGTGCGCGAGCGCGTGCCCGGCGCGCAGCTGGCTCAGGGTGAACAGGCCAACCCGGTCCTCTAAGATGGCCATTCGGAGAAAGAACTCTGCGTCGCTCAGGCCCTGCGCGGTCCGGATCGCGTACTTGATAGACGGCACGCCGGCGCGGTTGGCGTGGTCGTGCAACTCGCGCCATTCGGTGCCCATATCCGGGCCCATGCTGTACCGGGTGCGCAGTTCGTCGGCCAGGAACGCCAGGAACCCGGCGAGTGCCGTCGCCTTTCGGTCGGAGCAGGGATCAAGATCGATGCCACTCTTGGCACCATTCACGTTCAGGCCGAGCACTCGCTGCTTCAGGCTCATCCGCTGTGCCAAAGTGGCCAGTTGCTCGCCGTGGAGGCCGGCCTGAACCCGGCAGCCACCGGCGGCCAGCGGCGACGAATTACCGTGATAGGCGAGCCAGCCGCGTGTCTCGGTGATCAGATCCACGTATTCGATGATCTGTGTCATCGCCATGCTCCGTCTCCTGATGGATCTCTAGCCGGCGCGGTCAGCATGGCCGTAACGTCATGCGCAGTGACGATGCCTCGGGGAATGCCGCCGTCAGCCACCAGCGCTGCGCCCGCCGCAGCGACGGTGTCGGCCACTTCCGCTATCCACTGGCCCCAGCCGACCACCGGCAGAACTGCCGACATGTGGCCACCGACCGTGTCGGTGAGCTGCGCTCGACCTTGCTCGAACCGGGCAGTCAGCGTGGTTTCGTCGACCGTGCCGGTGATCTCGGCAAGCCGGACAGGGGGCGGCGCCGAGCTCACCGGCAGATAGCGAACCCCGGCCA
>JAFAXZ010000090.1 GCA_019240665.1 Pseudonocardiales bacterium
CGGCGGGTGGAGGAGCCCGAGGCCCGCTCGGCGGACGCAATGGTCAGCGGAGAGCCCATGGAGGTCTATCTCTGGTCCTGGGGGCGGCTGCCCGACCAGTCGGTCCGGATCTCCGGTGATCAGGACGCCGTCGCCCGTCTCTGGACCCTATTGCGCCCCGCAACGCAGTGAGCTGATGGGGTGCTGAGGGCGTCAGGCCCGTATTCGCAATCCACGGGGGGTGGCGCGGAACCCGGCGTCCCGCAGCAGATCGGCCAGCGCTGATCCCAGTGCCGCCTCGCCGTCGGCGCGCTCCACGGATAGCGAACCCAACCACCCCTGCTGCACAGCGCCGGCGAGGGCCTGTACTGCGGCACGCAAGGTGACGGTGTCTTCGGTGAAGGACAGTATCGATCGGCCACCGCGTTCGACGTAGATGACGGCCGCACCGTTGACTAAGACGGCCAGCGCCCCGGCTTTGCGTCCAGGCCGGTGTCGCACGTCACCGACCGTGGGCGGCCATGGCAAGGCAGCGCCGTAGGGCTGGGCGGGGTCGGTGGCGGCGAGTACCACCGTGGCGGCGGTGTCGTCGCCGGAGTGGCCCACAGCGCGCAGTCGGTCGATGGCGCCGGGGACGGCGAACTGTGCGGCCCCGAGTCCTTCGACGACGTACCCGCGTCGACACTGGCCACCCTCCTCCATGGCCCGTAGCACCTGGTAGACGCCGGCAAAGCCGCCGGGGACTCGCTCGGTGTCCAGAGCCCCTCTAGTAAGTACCCCATGGCGCTCGAGGAACGTCTCGGCCCGGGCGTGCGCTCGTCGGGTTGGGTCGAGCTGGGGCGCCGACGATTGTGACGCTGGCCGCTGGGGCGCCCTCGACAGCGACCAGCGTCCCGCGGTCATCGGCGGACCGGCGCGGGAGGGCATTGGTGGCTGACGCGCGCGCATCCGGGCGTATCTTCCGCGCGGTGCGGAGCGGCGTGGTCGGTGCGCGGCTGAGCGGCCGGACACCAGGGCCCGCAGCGGCGCCAGCGAATCGTTGGTCAGCAAACCCGCCCATACCAGGTCCCACACCGCCGTGACCACGTCGGCGTCACCGGGCGCTGGTTCACCGTCTTCGAGCAGGTAATGGCTGGTCCAATCGGCAAGCTGCCGGAAGAACAGCGCGCCATCCCCGGCTGGACCGTCGGCGGGCTGCCAACCCAGCGCGCGCAGGACGCAGCGGCGTATCGGTGTGAGCGCAAGCTGCCCATCAGGGTCCGGCAGCACCAGATCAGCCAGGTCGGTGGGAGCCAGCGCGATCCACCCGTCGCCACCAGGCAGTGACCCGCAGCCGATCCAGCACACCTCGCCGGAAATAGTGAGCTGATCGAGCAGGGCAGGGGAGTAGCCGGGAAGGCGGGCCGGGAGCAGCAGCGATTCCAGCGCGCTAGCCGGCACCGGTGCACCAGCCAGCTGCTCCACTGCACCGAGGACGTCCTCCGGCGTGGGCGCGTTGCGCAGCCGTCGCCGCGGCCCGGACTCCTCTCGAGTGTCCCAGGAGCTGATGCCGTGCCAGGCCGGCAGGAACCGGCCCAGGGCGGCCTGCTCCACCGGCTCAACCTCGGTCCGCAACCGGGCCAACGACGCTCGGCGCAGCCGCCGTAGCACCTCTGTGTGGCAGTATTCTGTGCCGCCACCGTCAAGCTTGACCGGGCGTAGTTCGCCACGAACCAGAATGCCCGCCCTGGTCATCTGATCCAGTACCGTGCCCATCACCGCGACTCCAAGCCCGAAGCGATCTGCGGCGGCGGCTGCGGTGAACGGCCCGCGCGTTCTCGCATAGCGCAGCACAAGATCCCCGAGCGGGTCTGCCACTGGCTCGGTGAACGCCTCTGGTATCCCTATCGGTAGGGCCACGCCCAGTGCATCGCGCACCCGCCCGGCGTCCTCGATGGCGATCCAGCGTCGCTTGCCGGTAATCCGCACCATGACCGCCCGGCGGGCCGCGCCGAGCTCGGCAAGCCACTCCGGGGCGACCCCGCGCTGAGCGGCCTCGGCCTCGGTGAGGCCGCCCAGCGCGCGCAGCACATCAGCAGCGCTTTCGACGTCTCGGGCATGCCGGTCGGGGTCGATGCGCTGCAGCTGTGCCTCCACCTCCACGAGCACCTCGGGGTCGAGCAGCTCGCGAATCGCCTCGGCACCCAGCAGCTCCGCCAGCAGTGTGGAGTCGAGGGCCAGCGCTGCGGCCCTACGCTCGGCCACCGGGGCGTCGAGCTCGTAGAGGAACATTCCCAGGTAACCGAAGAGCAGGCTGCGGGCAAACGGTGATGGCGACGGGGTGGCCACCTCCACCACCCGCACCCGTCGGGCTCGCACCTCCGACATCAGTTCGCGCAGCCCGGGCAGGTCATAGACGTCCTGCAGGCACTCCCGCATTGCCTCCAGCACCACGGGAAACTGCTCGTACTTCGAGGCGACGGTGAGCAGCTGGGCCGACCGCTGCCGCTGCTGCCACAGCGGTGTGCGGCGTCTCGGGTCGCGGCGGGGCAGCAGCAATGACCGTGCGGCGCATTCCCGGAACCGGGAAGCGAACAGCGCTGAGGTGCCCACCTCGGCGATCACGAGCTGCTCCACCTCATCCGGGTCGAGCAGCACGTCCTCAGCAGTAGGGAGCACCTCGGTCCCCTGCGCGTCCAGGGCGTCCGGCAGCCGTAGCACGATACCGTCGTCCGCGCTGGCCACCTGCGCGTCGACACCGCGCCGTTCCCGCAGCCGGGCGCCGATCGCCAGCGCCCATGGCCCATTGACCTGCGCGCCGAACGGGGAGTGCACCACCATCCGCCAGTCACCTAGCTCGTCGCGGAAACGCTCCACCAGGACGGTGCGGTCGTCGGGCAGATGCCCGGTGGCTTCGCGCTGCTCGCGTAAGTAGGTCAGCAGGTTGTCGGCCGCCCAGGCATCGAGCCCGGCCGCCTCGATGCGCCTGCGTGCCACGTTCACCCCGGCGCCGCTCAGCTCGCGGACGAACGCGCCCAGTGCCCGTCCTAACTCCAGAGGCCGACCCGGAGCGTCGCCCTTCCAGAATGGCATCCGGGCCGGCTCGCCGGGCGCGGGCAGCGCGATGACCCGGTCGTGGGTGATGTCGACGATCTTCCACGACGTTGAACCGAGCAGGAACGTGTCGCCCACTCGTGACTCGTATACCATCTCCTCGTCGAGCTCACCGACCCGTGAGCCTGCCCTGCCGGCAGCGCTGGGGGTCATCACGGTGAACAGCCCCCGGTCCGGGATGGTGCCGCCAGAGGTGACCGCCAGCCGCTGCGCTCCCGGCCGCCCGCGCAGCTCGTCGCTTATCCGATCCCAGACGATCCGCGGGCGCAGCTCGGCGAATTCCTCTGACGGGTAGCGCCCCGCCAGCATGTCCAGGACGGCGTGCAACGCTGAATCGGGCAGAGCCGAGTACGGCGCGGCGCGACGGAGGAGTGCGGCGAGATCGTCGACGGTCCAGGAATCCAGCGCGACCATGGCCACCACTTGTTGGGCGAGCACGTCCAGCGGGTTGCGGGGGTAGCGCAGCGCCTCGATTGCGCCGCTGGCCATCCGTTCCGCGATCACTGCGCACGAAACCAGGTCACCGCGGAACTTGGGAAAGACCACGCCCCGGGACACTGCACCTACCTGGTGCCCGGCCCGACCGATCCGCTGTAGGCCCGACGCCACTGTCGGGGGGGCCTCGACCTGCACGACGAGGTCCACCGCTCCCATGTCGATGCCCAGCTCGAGCGAGGAGGTGGCGACTACGCACGGCAATCGGCCAGACTTGAGCTCCTCTTCGACCACGGTTCGCCGCTCGCGTGACATCGAGCCGTGATGTGCCTTGGCAATCGCTTCGGAAGCACCACCGGCGAGCCCGGCCTGGCCCATCAGCTCAGCCGGCATCCGGTCTCGGGGTGTTGCGGGTTCGTCGACGGCCAACTCATTGAGCCGGGAGGTGAGCCGCTCGGCCAGCCGACGTGAGTTGGCGAACACGATTGTCGAGCGGTGCGCGCGCACCAGCTCCAGCACCCGCCGCTCCACCGTGGGCCAGATTGAGGCACGGTGCTCTGCCGCCCCCTCGGACTTCCCTGCCAGCTCGTCCCCGGTCAGCTCGCCCCGTGTCGAATTACCCAGTGTCGAATTACCCAGTGTCGAATCGCCCAGTGTCGACATGTCCGGCACCGGCACCTGCACCGAGATCTCGATCGTCTTGGCCGACGCCGGCTGCACCACCCGCACCGGTCGGCCCCCGGCGAGAAAGGCGCTGACCTCCTCGACGGGACGCACGGTGGCGGACAGGCCGATCCGCTGGGCAGGTTTGTCCAGCAGGGCATCCAGCCGCTCCAAGGACAAAGCCAGGTGCGCGCCGCGCTTGGTGCCGGCGACGGCGTGCACCTCGTCGACGATCACGGTATGGACTCCGCGCAACGCCTCCCTGCCCGCCGATGTCAGCAGCAAGAACAGCGACTCTGGGGTGGTGACAAGCACGTCGGTCGGGGTGCGGGCGAAGGCACGGCGCTGATCGGCCGGGGTGTCGCCAGTGCGCATCCCCACCCGGATATCTGGCGTTGGCAGGCTCAACCGATGCGCGGCCTGCCAGATGCCTGCCAGCGGGGACCGCAGGTTGCGCTCGACGTCCACCGCGAGGGCCTTGAGCGGGGAGATGTAGAGCACCCGGCAACGCCTTGTCGGCTCGTCCGGGGGCCCCGCGACGGCTAGCCGGTCCAGCGCCCACAGAAATGCGGCGAGGGTCTTGCCCGATCCGGTGGGTGCGACCACCAGAACGTGCTGCCCGTCGGCGACGGCGCTCCAGGCGCCAAGCTGTGCTGGGGTAGGCCCGGCGAAAGCCCCCGTGAACCAGTCCCGGGTGGCGGGGGAGAAGCGCTCGAGCACGTCCACAATCATGGTCTCTTGCCGCATTGAGCGGACTTAGCGGGGTAACCGGCACTCCAATAACTCCGCTGATAACCCCGCTGAGCCCGCGGGATGTGACGAATCTGGAGATTATCGGCGTAGGGCGGGACGGGCGTTGACGAGGATCTTGCGCAGGCGGCCTACGTCGGTGATCCGTCGCTCGGCTAGGTGGTCGGCGGCTACGGCGGGGGGCATGCCGTCCCGCTCGGCCAGCTCGAAGATCTTCCGGGTGGTATCGAAGATCCTGGCGACCCGAGCCTTGGCCCGCTGGAAGTCGAAGCCCTCGATCTCGTCGGCCACCTGAATGACTCCACCGGAGTTCACCACATAGTCGGGTGCATAGAGGATGCCCCGCTCGTCGAGAAGCTTTTCCACGCCGGGGTGCTCCAGTTGGTTGTTCGCGCCACCACAGACGATCTTGGCGCGCAGCGCTGTCACCGTGGGATCGTCCAGCGCCGCACCAAGCGCGCACGGAGCGTACACGTCGATTGGCTCGCGTACGAGCGCTTCGGTGTTCGGCGCCACCTCCACCTCGGGATGCGCGGCGCGGATCCGCTCGATAGCCAGTTCGCTGACGTCGGCCACGATCACCTCTGCGCCGTCGGCGAGCACGTGATCAACGAGGTGTCTCCCGACCTTGCCGACGCCGGCGATACCCACCCAACGCCCATACAGGGTTGATGCACCCCAGACGTGTTCGGCGGCCGCGCGCATGCCCTGGAAGACGCCGAAGGCGGTCAGGATCGACGAGTCGCCGGCGCCGCCGTGGGCCACCGAGCGCCCGGTGACGAACTCGGACTCCCTGGCGACGATGTCCATGTCCTCGACGTAGGTGCCGACATCACATGCGGTGATGTAGCGCCCGCCCAGCGACTGGACGAAGCGCCCATAAGCGCGCAGCACCACCTCGGTCTTGTCCCGGGTCGGGTCGCCGAGGATGACGGCCTTGCCCCCGCCGTGGTCCAGCCCTGCGAGCGCGTTCTTGTAGGACATCGCGCGGGACAGGTGCAGCACGTCGGCAAGGGCGTCCTCCTCGCTGGGGTAAGGGTGGAAGCGGGTGCCGCCGAGTGCCGGTCCCAGTGCGGTGGAATGGATGGCGATGATGGCGCGAAGCCCAGCAGGCTCGTCGCGGCAGAATACGACTTGCTCGTGGTCGCCAGATCCTAATATGTCGGTCACGGTGGTGGCCCCCTCCCGTTCGGTGGCGCGCTTGTGGCGCGTGCCGCTGTGCAGCGTATGCCCGCGCCGGTCGCATCAGACGCGGACAACGGATGGCACCATCTGGCGAGTACGTGGCGGACAAGGAGAAGAGCATGCGGGTCACCGGACTCGGACACGCCGGGTTGTTTATCAAGACGGCCGCCGGCAGCGTGCTCTGCGATCCCTGGGTGAACCCGGCCTTTTTCGGCTCGTGGTTCCCCTTCCCGGACAACAGTGACCTGGACTGGGACGCCCTCGGACAGGCCGACTTTCTCTACATCTCGCACCTGCATCGTGATCACTTCGATGGTGAGCTGCTGCGCCGGCACGTGCGCAAGGGCACCACGGTGCTGCTGCCGGAGTACCCGACTGACGAGTTGCAGCGCGAGCTCACTAGTCTTGGGTTCCGGACCTTCCTGCGCACGCAGTCAGGTGTCCCGGTGGAATGTGACGGGTTACGCATCATGATCACGTCACTGACCGGGCCCAGCGACGGGCCGATCGGTGACTCGGCGCTGTCCCTGGACGACGGTCGCACCGTGATCCTCAACCAGAACGATGCCCACCCGCTGGACATCGAACGGCTCCGGGACTTCGGCGAGGTGCATGGGTATTTCACCCAGTTCTCCGGCGCGATTTGGTGGCCGATGGTCTACGACCTGCCCGACGGCGCGCGCCAGGAGTTCGCCCGCCGCAAGCGGGCCGGGCAGACCGAGCGGGCGCTGCGCTATATCGACGCCGTGGGCGCCGCGCACGTGTTCCCCACCGCAGGGCCGCCCTGCTTCCTCGATGAGGAGCTCTTCGAGGTCAACGGGGTCGGCCGAGACGGAGACAGCATCTTCACCGACCAGATGGAGTTCCTGGCCGAGCTGACCTCGGCGCGTCCTGGAGTGTCGGCTCACCTGCTGTTGCCAGGAAGCGTCGCCGAGTTGGATGAGTCGCGCTGTGAGCTCACTCACCGGCGCTCGGCCGCCGAGATCGCCCACATCTTCGGTGAGAAGACCAGTTACCTGCGCGAGTACCAGGCCCGCGCACAGCCCGCCCTGGCGCGGGAGCGGGCTAGCCGGGCGCCAGTGCCGGCTGACCTGCTCGAGCAGCTCAAACAGTGGTGGGAGCCGCTGCTCAAGCGAGCCGAAAACATCTGCACCGGGGTCGGTGGCCCTGTTCGCCTGGACGTCGGTGAGCGTTCACTAGTGATCGACTTTACCGCTCGCGAGGTGCGCAGGTTCGCTGGCGAGCACTGCCGCTACCGGCTGTCCACATCGGCGGATCTGGTCGCCACCAACCTGGCACGCCGTGAGGTGGACTGGTCAAACAGCCTGTTTCTGTCCCTGCGGTTTCGGGCCAGCCGGGTCGGCCAGTACAACGAGTTCGTCTACGTCTTCTTCAAGTGCTTGTCGCAGGAACGCATCGACTACGTCGAGAACTGGTACGACGAGCGCAACGATGACGGCGCGGATATCACCCTGGACGGCTGGCGCGTGCAACGTCGCTGCCCGCACCTGCGCGCTGACCTGGCTAAGTTCGGCAGCGTCTCCGATGGGGTTCTCGTCTGCGCCTTACACGGCTGGCGCTTCGACCTGGCCACGGGTCGCTGCCTGACCGCGGCTGGACATCACATTCGCGCCGCACCGCTTCAGAGCTAACGCGCCGCTTCGGAGCTAAGTAGTGTCGCTTTGTCGCGGGTCAGCGGCTTCGTTGCTGCCACCACCATCGGATGAGCACCAGCAGAGCAGAGAGCAAGCCGAAAAGCATCACCAGCTGTCCGGCGGTGGAGGACAGCCCGGTCGGGTCGCCTTGGGCGAGCACCCCATCACGATAGCCGGGGACCTGTACCTAACCTGGAGGGATGCGGATAACCCACCTCCGGCAGCGGATGGACGAGGAATTTGGCCCGGTCAGGGCGGCCGCGCTGGCCCATGATCACGTGTTCGCCGAGTTCGGCGGCCGGACGGTGAACGGGGCGCTGGAGGCGGGGATTGACACCAAGCGGGTATGGGCTGTGGTGTGCGCCACATTCGACGTTCCCGAAGAGCGACGCTGAGCACGTGGACTCCGGCCTTGTTCGGCGTGTCGCTCCTGGTGTCGAACATGCGTTCGTCTAAGATGTTGTCCACAGTCGGACTCCATATCCACAGATCCGGCGTGTGTCGCTGGGAAGTGTCGGTCCTACCGCTTAGCGTCGGCCCCGACCTAGAAGAACCGATGAGCGAGGTGGACCGTCAGATGGCACCAGCACTGGACCGGGAGAAGGCGCTCGAGATCGCCTTGGCCCAGATCGAGAAGCAATGCGGCAAGGGCTCGGTGATGCGCCTCGGCGAGGAGGGTCGCGCGCCCATTGAGGTGATCCCTACCGGCTCCATCGCGTTGGACGTGGCGCTGGGTATCGGCGGCCTGCCTCGGGGCCGGGTGATCGAGGTGTACGGCCCGGAGTCCTCCGGAAAAACGACGGTTGCGCTGCACGCCGTGGCCAACGCTCAGCGGGCCGGTGGGATCGCCGCGTTCATCGACGCCGAGCACGCGTTGGATCCCGACTACGCGAAGGCACTCGGAGTGGACACCGACGCCCTGCTGGTCTCCCAGCCCGACACCGGGGAACAGGCGCTGGAGATCACAGACATGCTGGTCCGCTCCGGTGCGCTGGACGTCGTGGTGATCGACTCGGTGGCGGCTCTCGTGCCTCGGGCGGAGATCGAAGGTGAGATGGGCGACGCGCACGTCGGCCTACAGGCCCGGCTGATGAGCCAGGCGCTGCGAAAGATTACCGGTGCGCTGAGCAATTCGGGCACCACGGCGATCTTCATTAACCAGCTCCGAGAGAAGGTCGGCGTCTTCTTCGGCTCCCCGGAGACCACAACTGGCGGCAAGGCGCTGAAGTTCTACGCCTCGGTACGGCTGGATATTCGCCGGATTGAGACACTCAAGGACGGCTCGGACGCAGTAGGCAACCGGACCCGCGTGAAGGTGGTGAAGAACAAGTGCGTTGCTGCTGGAACCCGCGTGTTTGACCCTGTAACGGGTCAGCTGCACTTGATCGAGAACGTCGTCGACGGCCAGCTTCCGGTGCACGTGGTGGCCGCCGATAAGGCGGGGATGCTGCACAGCCGACCTGTGGTCTCCTGGTTCGACCAAGGCGAGCAGGACGTAATGGGTCTCCGGATGAGGGACGGCACCGAGCTATGGGTAACGCCCGACCACAAGATCCTCACTGAGGATGGCTGGCGCCCGGCAAGTCAACTCGTAGCCGGGGATCGGGTGGCGCGACCCCGCGAGTTCGTGGGATTCGGAGCCGCCAAGCCAGTTACCCCGGAGCACGCTCGTCTACTCGGCTATCTCATGGGTGATGGCGACGTCGGCAAGACACCCGCCAGGTTTATCAACTTCTCCCGGGCGTTGCAGGATGATGCCGTTCAGATCGCTGGGACGCTCGGATGCGCTGCCAAGCCTCAGCCGGACGATACTGAGATCACATTCTCGCACCGCCCGGGTGAGAAGAACGGTGTCCTTGAGCTGTGCCGGCAAGCCGGGATTTGGGGCGAGCGCGCGCCGGAGAAGCAGATACCGTCACTCTTCTTCGCCCAGGACATCTCTGCCGAGGTGCTTTCCAACCTGCTATGTGGCTTGTTCGAAACAGGCGGATGTGTAAGCCGTGACCAAACTGGGGAGATTCGGGTCGGCTACTGGACGACTTCCGAGCAACTCGCTCGGCAGCTCCCCTGGTTGTTACTGCGGTGGGGCATCGTAAGCAGTGTTCGCCGGCGGGAGCCGCGTGCTGAGGGATGCGTCATGGAAAGTCGGCGAATCGTCGACAAGTTACCGGCCTGGGAAGTGCGCATCGCCGGAATTGACAACGTATCGGCATTCGCTAAGGCGGTGCCCATGTGGGGGTCGCGGGGCCAGGTACTGACGCGGGAACTCACTGCGCTGGTCGGCTGCCACCGTGGTTCACAGGGCAGTTATCTCGCGTCTGATGTTTACGAACCGGTGCTCGCGCATCTTGCCACCCGGGGAGTGAGCCCGCAGCTAGCAGCGCGATTGATCGGCGATCGTGCCGGCGACCCGCAAGGCGGGATGAGGCAGGTCCTAGGCCCCCACCGGTTGCGGCGTGATCGTTTGTCCCGTCTCGCAGAAGCCCTCGACGACCCATTTCTTCAGGAGATCCTTGCTGAGGGACTGTGCTATTCGCGGATCATCGCGGTCCTGCCGTCCCGCCGGTGTCGGACGTTCGATATCGAGGTCGATGAGCTGCACAACTTTGTTGCGAACGATATTGTGGTTCACAACTGCGCTCCACCATTCAAACAAGCGGAGTTTGACATCCTGTACGGTCACGGGATCAGCAAGGAGGGCTCGCTGATCGATCTGGGTGTGGAACAGGGCGTTGTCCGCAAGTCGGGTGCCTGGTACACCTATGAGGGTGACCAGCTTGGCCAGGGCAAGGAGAATGCGCGCAAATTCCTCGCTGATAACCTCGACATCGCTGCCGAGATTGAGAAGCGGATCAAGGATAAACTCGGCATCGGGGCGAAGCTCGACAACGACCAGACTGTGCCGGCCCCGGTGGACTTCTGATGCTCCCGACCCGTATTGAGACGCCGGGGGCCTGATGAGGGAGCGCAGTCGTGGTACTCACGGGACTGCCATGGAGGACTTCCTGGATGCCACGGCCATGAGTCCGGCGGCGAAGGCGCAGGGAATCTGCCTGCGGTTGCTCACCGCGCGGCCGCGCAGCCGGGCCGAGTTGGCCGATGCATTGCGCAGGCGCGGGATTCCCGAGGAGGTCGGCGAGCCAGTGCTCGACCGCCTGACGGAGGTGGGTCTAGTGGATGACGCCGCCTTCGCCGAGTCAGTGGTGCACTCCGAGCACCGCCACCGCGGCCTGGGTAGGAGAGCGCTGAGTACCGGGCTCCGGCGCCGGGGAGTGCCAGATGAGATCGTCCGCGAGGTCGTGGCGACGGTACGGCCCGAGGATGAGGAGCAGCGGGCCCGCGAACTGGTCCGGCGCAAGCTACGCACCAGCACCGTGCGGGACGCACGCACCTTGGCCCGTAACTTGGGCGGGGTACTGGCCCGCAAGGGCTACTCCGAGGAGTTGGCGTGGCGCGTGGTGCGCGACGAGCTTGGCCCGGACGACTGCTCCACCGAGGTCGAGCCGCGTCTTGACTGAGCACTGGGTGCTCCGACAGGGGCGATGAATTCGACGCCAGCAGGGAGCCTGCCTTGGGCGTGTGCATCGCTGAACAGCTGCACCAACGTGGTGCGAAACTCCTCAGCGGCTCGGGTTGGGCGCACGTCGGTGCGGTGGGCAAGCGCGATTGTCCGGATCGGAGTGGGCGGCACGAACGGCACACCACGAAGCTGGGTGCGCCCTTGGAGAACCATGCTGGGGACCACGGCGATCCCAAGGCCGGCTTCGACAAAGCTGAGTACCGCGTCCATCTCACCCCCCTCGATGGCGAACCGTGGCTGGAACCCAGCTCGCTGACAGGCCGTGAGGGTCATTGATCTGAGGTCGTAGCCCTCCCGGAACATCACCAGCGGGCGGTCCCGGAGATCCTCGATCCGAAACGAGTCAAGGTCGAGCCCCATGGTGCGCGGCACGGCGACCGTGAGCTGCTCGCGAAGGATCGGGACGGTATCCAGGGTGGGATCCCGTCGGTGCACCGGCGAGGTGATCATCGCCAGATCGATGGCTCCTTCCGCGAGCTGCCGCACCAAGTCCCGGGACCCGCTTTCGTCGATGACGAGTTGGATGCCCGGATAGCGGACGTGGAAGCCGGCGAGTGCGTGGGCCAGCGGCCCGGTGCAGAGGCTTGGGGTGGCACCCAGCCGCAGCCGGCCCTGGCGAAGCTCGGCCAGCTCGTGCACCTGCAACCGGGCGGTCTCGACATCGGCCAGAATCCGCTTGGCGAAGGGAACGAGCACCTCCCCAGCTGGCGTGAGCGTGACGTTGCCCCGGGCTCGATGGAACAGCTCGCTGTCCAGTTCGCGCTCCAGGCAATGGATCTGTTTGCTCAGCGACGGCTGGGCGACATGCGTGAGCTCGGCTGCCCGGGTGAAGTGGCGGGTCCGGGCAACGGCCAGAAAGTACACCAGCTGCTGTAATTGCACCTTGATAGCTTATCGCTATCAAGACGAGCGTTACCATATCTTTGACCTGTGCCATGGACTCGGCTTACTGTCAGTTTATCGCCTCGCGGGGCAGTTGACCTGCGGCGATGTTGGCTGCGGCTGCCACCGCACGCTGAACTGACCACGCTGGCCTGTGGCCCCGACCTGAATCGACGTCATGACCACCACCTCATCGCCCCCGCCATCCGGGGTCGCCCAGCCTGGTCGGATCCCGTCCGCTCGGGTAGCAATCTCTGCCCGGACCTTGCGCACCGACCGCTGGTGGGTGTCACCCTTGGTGACTGCCATCGTACTGGGAGTCTTCGTCGTCTACACGACGGTCCGGCTATTCATGCGGAATGACTACTGGGTTGGTGAATATCACTACCTCACCCCCTTGTACTCGCCGTGCTTGAGTAACTCGTGTGCGCCGGGTTCATCGCATTTCGGCACCCCGTTGCCGGCTTTTCCATTGGCGCTGCCGCTGCCGATCCTGATCCTCCCGATTCTGGCCGGGTTCCGAGTCAGCTGCTACTATTACCGCAAGGCCGGCTATCGAGCTTTTCTCCTGTCGCCACCCGGATGTGCAGTGACCGAGCCGGCGAAGAAGTACACCGGGGAAACCCGTCTCCCATTGATCCTGCAGAACCTACATCGGTATTTTTTCTACCTTGCCAGTGTGTTGCTGCTGATCAATACCTATGACGCTGTGTCGGCGTTCCTCCCCGCCGACGGTGGCTTCGGAGTGGGTTTGGGCTCGCTGATCCTACTGATCAACGTCACGATGCTGTGGCTGTACTCACTGTCGTGCCATGCGTGCCGACACATTTTCGGAGGCCGGCTGAAGCACTTCTCCAAGCATCCCATGCAGTACTGGTTCTGGACTCAGCTGTCCAAGCTCAACGGTCGCCACATGCAGTTCGCGTGGACGTCGCTGATTACTGTGATGCTCACGGACTTTTATGTCATGGCCGTCTCCGCGGGCTGGATAGCCGACCTGCGCCTGTTCAACTGACCGCGCCTGTTCAACTGATGAGGAACCGGTACCTATGACCGAGATCGAACGGCACGACTACGACGTCGTGGTGATCGGCGCGGGCGGCGCTGGGCTGCGCGCCGCGATCGAGGCCCGCGAGCTGGGCAAACGCACCGCCGTTGTCTGCAAGTCATTATTCGGGAAGGCCCACACCGTGATGGCCGAGGGAGGTATCGCGGCGTCGATGGGCAACGTGAACTCACGAGACAGCTGGCAGGTCCATTTTCGCGACACCATGCGCGGGGGCAAGTTTCTCAACAGCTGGCGGATGGCCGAGCTGCACGCGAAGGAAGCGCCGCAGCGGGTATGGGAGCTGGAGACCTACGGCGCACTGTTCGACCGCACCAGGGACGGCAAGATCAGCCAGCGAAACTTTGGTGGACATGAGTACCCGCGGCTGGCGCATGTGGGTGATCGCACAGGTCTGGAGCTGATCCGCACGCTGCAGCAGAAGATTGTCTCGCTGCAGCAGGAGGATTTCGCCCAGCACGGCGACTATGAGGGCAACCTCAAGGTCTTCGCTGAATGCACGATCACTGACCTGCTCAAAGACGCCGACGCGGTGTCCGGGGCGTTCGGCTACTGGCGGGAGACTGGCCGCTTCATCCGGTTCGACGCACCTGCCGTGGTCCTGGCCACTGGCGGCATCGGAAAGGCTTTCAAGGTCACCAGCAACTCCTGGGAGTATACCGGGGACGGGCATGCGCTCGCGCTGCGTTGCGGCGCGGCGCTGATCAACATGGAGTTCGTCCAGTTCCACCCCACTGGGATGGTCTGGCCGCCCAGTGTCAAGGGGATCCTGGTGACCGAGTCGGTCCGTGGCGATGGTGGGGTGCTGCGCAACTCCGAAAACAAGCGCTTCATGTTCGACTACATCCCCGAGGTCTTCTCCAACCAGTACGCGACTTCGGAGCAAGAGGCAGACGGCTGGTACGACGATCCGGACAGCAACCGCCGGCCGCCAGAGCTGCTGCCTCGTGACGAGGTTGCGCGTGCGATTAATTCGGAAGTGAAAGCGGGTCGTGGGTCACCGCATGGAGGGGTGTTTCTCGACGTCTCGACCCGGCTTCCTGCTGAGGTCATCAAGAAGCGGCTTCCCTCGATGTACCACCAGTTCAAGGAACTGGCCGACGTCGACATCACGGCCGGACCCATGGAGGTCGGCCCCACCTGCCACTATGTCATGGGCGGCGTAGAGGTCGATCCGGACACCGCAGCGGCGTCGGTGCGCGGACTCTTCGCGGCCGGTGAGGTTGCCGGAGGGATGCATGGCTCCAACCGACTGGGCGGCAACTCGCTGTCCGACCTGCTCGTGTTCGGTCGCCGAGCCGGCCTCGGGGCGGCGACCTACGTGGACTCCCTGGGCGGGTTCCGGCCGTCAGTCCGCGAGGCCGACGTGGAAGCCGCAGCGCAGCGGGCGATCAGCCCCTTCCGTACGGGAACTGACAGCGTAGGCGCCGAGAACCCCTACTTGTTGCAGCAAGATCTCCAGCAAACCATGAACGACCTGGTCGGCATTATCCGCAGAGCAGGGGAGATGGAACTCGCGCTCAAGAAACTTGATGAGTTGCGTCGCCGAGTCCAGCACGTTGTGGTGGAGGGTCATCGTCAGTTCAATCCTGGCTGGCACCTCGCACTGGACCTGCGCAACATGCTCGCGGTGAGCGAGTGCGTCGCACGAGCCGCGCTGGAGCGCACCGAAAGCCGGGGCGGGCACACCCGAGACGACTACCCAATGATGGACCCTGAATGGCGACATGCCCTGCTGATATGTACGCAGCACACCAACGGACCCGAAGGCAGCGTTCGTGTCGAACGCAAGGAGCAGGTCCCGATGCGCGCGGACCTGGTTGAACTATTCGAGCTTGACGAGCTGAAGAAGTACTTCACCGCCGGGGAGATTCCGGGAGGGACGGACTGACATGGGCAATCAGCGGCGCTTCCAGGTGTGGCGGGGTGATACTCACGGCGGGAACCTTGTCGACTTTGATGCAGAGGTCAACGAGGGGGAGGTGGTCCTCGATGTAATCCACCGCCTGCAGGCCACCAAGGCGCCCGACCTCGCGGTGCGGTGGAACTGCAAGGCGGGGAAGTGCGGATCGTGCAGCGCCGAGATCAACGGCCGACCGCGCCTGATGTGCATGACGCGGATGTCCATGTTGCCGCCGCAGCTGCCGGTGACGGTCACCCCCTTGCGGACTTTTCCGGTCATTCGCGATCTCGTCACCGACGTCGCGTATAACTATCAGAAAGCGCGCGAGGTGCGTTCGTTCATGCCGCCCAAGGGCGTGCAGCCCGGCGAGTACCGAATGCAGCAAGTGGATGTGGAGCGTTCGCAGGAGTTCCGCAAGTGTATCGAGTGCTTCCTGTGCCAGAATACCTGTCACGTGATCCGCGATCACGAGGAGAATGAGACGAATTTCTCCGGACCGCGTTTTCTCATGCGGATCGCTGAACTCGATATGCACCCGCTGGACGCCGCCGACGAGGAGGGCGTGGATCGCAAGCGGTCGGCGCAGGACGAGCACGGTCTTGGATTCTGCAACATTACCAAATGCTGCACCGAAGTGTGCCCGGAGCACATCAAGATCACGGACAATGCTCTGATTCCGATGAAGGAACGGGTGGCAGACATCCGCTTTGACCCCCTGATCCGGCTATTTCGCCGCAAGCGGGGATAGGTCAGCGGAGCACCGGGGGACTAGGTACCGGAGTGCCGAGGTACTCAGCGTAGAGGCGAGCCCAGGTGCCGTCGTCGATCGCGTGCCGCAGCACCGCGGTGACCCGCTCGCGGAGTAGCGGGTCATCCGGAGGCAGGCCGATGCCGTACTCGGTGGTCCCCAGTGGCTCGCCAATCATCCGCAGTGTGCCGGGCGCCTGGGAAAGCAGTGCTGCCACGGCGGCCTGATCCCCGGCGATCGCCTCGACGCGCCTCCCGAGCAGGCTTGCGCACGCTCTCAGGGTCGCCTGAGTCTGCAGCCCTACGCCACGGTCGGCCAGCACTGCTGCGGCCGCCGAGTCAGCAGGCGCGCATACCTCCCCGGAACCGAGCGAGTTCAGACCGGTCACCGGACTGGTGGCGGGCACAGCCAGACGCAGCGGGCGTACCAGATAAGGACCCGCGATGGCTACCTTGGCGCTGTGCGCTGCGGTGATCTCATAGCCGCCGAGCACGAGATCCGCTTCAGCTCTGCCCAGTGCCGCCTCGCGGCTACTCGCGGCCAAGGGCTTAAAACTGGTGCGGGCGGGATCCACCCCCAGGTCACGAGCGATCAGACCAAGTAACGCGACGTCGAACCCAGTGTAATCGTCCGAATTTGGTGAGCGCTGCGCCAGCCCGGGCGCTTCCTGGATCGCGACGATGAGCTTGCCGCGCAGGGCAATCCGGTCGATGGTTGGCGATCCGCTGCGTGCCGGGCGTGCGGGGACGACCGTGTCGAACGGCTTGCCAGCCACTGGAGCAGGGTGGTTGCTGAACAGGGCGCTAACCTCGCCGACGGCCCGACCCAGCACCCACAGTGCCGCGATCACGAACAAAATAAACAGGCAGCCGATCCGCCTTGGCCGCAGCCGTCCACGCCGGTGCATGATTCCCCGTACCGACTCCGCCCAGGTGCCGGGCGACATTCTCGACCCATGCGCCGGCTCTGGCCAGGGTCGCCGAGGCTCAAGATCCATGACGGTCGTCCACGAGGTAATTCGCCCCACTCCTTCTCATGGCCGTCGATGACGGGACTACCGCGGCAGTCGCGGGTCGAGCTCCCGCGAAGTGAACGCCGCATCGATCCCTGCTTTCGGCAGCTTGCGGCGGCGCACTCACCCTATCGAGGGGCGCGCTCGATGCCGCCCGTACCCAGGCTGGCAGGCAACGGTGCGCGCCGATAGCAATGGCGCCCAGGATAAGGATGGCGACGGCGTGGCGTGCAGTGACCAGCCCGATGTGGATGAGCGCTTCGGCAAGCAGGTAGCTGCCGAGAACGATCAGCATGGGGCCGGCCAAGCGTTCGATGTACTCGCGTAAGCGTTCGCTGATCCGGACGCCGAAAGACAACCCGAATTGGGAGATGACCAGCGTTTGGATCGCGATGACGGCGACGATGGTAGCGGGTATGGTGAGACTGGCGCCGAGGCCGAGGCTGAAGCCGATCGCCAGCTCGTCAAGGCTGATCGAGAGCGCGAGCCCGATGAGGGCAAGACCCTGCGAGCTGGGAAGCCGCTGCGCTTTCGCGACCTCGTCATCATCATCGTCAGCCCACCATAAGTAGCCGCCAAGCAGGACAAGCAACCCACCGGAGAGGCAGTCAGCGACGCTTCCGACCGTATGCTCGATGGATGCGCCAAGAGCAAGGCCCACCAATGGCATACCCCCTTCAAAAGTGACAAAGACCGCTGAGACCCGCCACCGGGTCGATCCGGTGGGCCGGCTCGCACCTATCGCAGCAGCGATCGCGAACGTGTCCACGCCCAGGGGTAGCACGAACAACAGTAAATTAAGAAAAAAGTTGTCCATTGACCGCGCTATCTCCAATCGCATAACTTCTCGAATCGCTCAAAGATCAGTCGGGCGTGCAACCGTGGTGCCTGCCGCTTGAGGAGATACAAATATTGGCTGCCGTGGAGAGCTTCCCGGCCACAGCCATGGCTGAGCGAAGGTGCCGGAGAACCGTACAGCTCGGCGTTAGCGCCCATCGAACGAATCACGTGAACTCGTCGCTGAGATGACGCTGGCACGCGCCGGACGGTATCGACCCAGTTAGCCGGGGGCTTTCGGAGTAATCGCACCGGACCTGTCGGCGCCCGGAGTGGACCGATGAGCGCAACGGATCAACAGGGTTCTCAGGTCTCGACGAGGTTACGGCTACTTCTCTCAGCGTTCCCCGCCATACGAATATCCCGTGATGCCCGAATCAGCGAGTAGCGGTGCACCATGCAGTGCCCGATCTACACTGATTCCCGTGCACCAAGATGCCACGACCGGGGCTGCGACCGAGATCGAACTGCTGGAAGACCATGCCGACATCGGCCCGCAGCCAGGCCAGTGCCCGGTGTCGAGGAGAGTGCCCGGTGTTGATGAGGGAGTCGGGCCCATCCCTACTCTGCGGGTAGTGCGCGAGCCACCATCGGGTGAGGTGAGTTGTCTCGACAGGGGGTCTCCACCCGGTCTTACCCTGAACCGGGCAGGCAGGATGGAAGGATGAGATGACGGCGAGCACCGAGCGGCGCCCGCGCAGCTACCGTGTGCGCACGTACGGCTGCCAGATGAATGTGCACGACTCCGAACGGCTGGCCGGCTTGCTCGAGGCGGCTGGATACGTGCCTGCTGGGCAGGACGCTATCCCCGATGTGGTCGTGCTCAACACCTGCGCGGTGCGGGAGAACGCTGACAACCGGCTCTACGGCAACCTCGGTCAGTTACGCCCGATCAAGCGCGAGCATCCAGGGATGCAGATTGCTGTCGGCGGTTGCCTGGCGCAGAAGGACCGCGGCGAGATCATCCGCCGGGCGCCTTGGGTCGACGTGGTGTTTGGCACACACAACATCGGCTCGCTGTCGGTACTGTTGGAGCGGGCCCGGCACAACGACGCTGCCCAGATCGAGATTGCCGAGTCGCTGGAAGTGTTCCCCTCCGCGCTGCCGACGAAGCGGGATTCGGCGCACTCCGCGTGGGTGTCGATCTCAGTGGGGTGCAACAACACCTGCACGTTCTGCATCGTGCCCGCGCTGCGCGGTAAAGAGGTCGACCGGCGACCCGGTGACGTGCTCGCGGAGATCGAGGCACTGGTGGTCGAGGGCGTGCTCGAAGTGACCTTGTTGGGGCAGAACGTCAACGCCTACGGGGTCGGGTTCGCCGACCGGCGCGCGTTCGGTGACCTGCTGCGTGCCTGCGGGAGGATCGACGGCTTGGAGCGGGTACGCTTCACCTCACCGCACCCGCGTGACTTCACCTCCGACGTCATCGAGGCGATGGCGTTCACTCCGAACGTCTGCCACCAGCTGCACATGCCGCTGCAGTCCGGTTCGGACGCGGTACTCGCGGCGATGCGTCGTTCCTACCGGGCGCAGCGCTACCTCAAGATTGTCGATGAGGTGCGGGCCGCGATGCCCGACGCGGCGCTGTCCACCGACATCATCGTCGGTTTCCCCGGTGAGACCGAGGCCGACTTCCAGGCCACCCTGGACGTGGTCCGGGAAGTGCGTTTCACTCAGGCGTTCACTTTTCAGTACTCACGTCGGCCGGGCACGCCGGCCGCGGACATGGCTGGCCAGGTGCCCAAGGCGGTCGTGCAGGATCGCTATGAGCGGCTCGTCGCACTGCAGGAGGGGATCTCCTGGGAGCTCAACCGGAACCTGATCGGCAGCGTTGTGGAAGTGCTGGTTTCTGAGGGTGAGGGCCGCAAGGACGCGGCCACCCGAAGGATGAGCGGGCGGGCCAGGGACGGCCGGCTCGTGCACTTCGAACCGGGCGAGGGTGAGGTCCGGCCGGGCGACGTGGTACTCGCGGAGATCACCTATGGGGCGCCGCACCACCTGGTGTCCGAGGTGGCGGTGCGGGGACACCGACGGACCGCCGCGGGCGACGCGTGGGCGGCCGGTCGACGCCCGACGACACCGGGGGTGGTGCTGGGCTTGCCCTCGTTCGGCCGGCCGGTGAGATGACCGCCATCGCAATCCGTCCCCCGGAGGAGGCAACAGAGGCAACAAGATGACCGCCAAGGATCCGAACGGCATCGCGGCGCTACGCGCCGAGATCGACGCAGTGGAGCGCTCGGCATTGCGCCGGGTCGACCCGGGCGTCCGCGCGGCGGTGATTGCCGGCGCAATCATGGTGCTGCTGTTGGCTATCACGTTGCCCTGGGTAGGGGACGCTAGCGGTTGGGACGTGCTTCGGGGTACGGCGAACCCGGTCGACCGCGTCGGGCTGTTGCCGCGGATGTTTGGGGGCGTCGCGCTGGGCTTGGGGGTCGGTCTGTCCATGCTGGCGCTCGTCACCCGTCGCTGGGGCCTGGTCTGGGCCAGCGCGCTGGGCTGCACCTATTGTGTGCTCGACGGGGTGTGGGCGATCTGGTCCCGGCAGACCGTGCACGGTCCCGGCCCCGGCATCGGGCTGGTGTTGGCTGTGCTGGCCATGGCGGTGCTCGCCGTGCAGTGGTTGTGGCTCGCGTTGTCTCGCCGGTAGCAGACTGGAGTAGCTAGAGTCCTCGTCACCGGCTGGTGACCGCCCGCTCGGCGGCGGCCAGCCACTCGCGCCACTGATCAGCCTGGGCCTGCGCTGTGGTAGCACGGCGGTCATCCCCGGCGGCGCGGGCCTTCGCTGCTTGGGCCTCGTACTGCTCCACCCGATCCCGGAACTGGGCCACCCGAGCCTCGGACTCGGGATCGGTGTGCCGCCACTGCGCGTTGGTGGCCGAGCGGACCCGCTCCTCGACAGCACGCAACCGGGCTTCAAGCTCTCTGACGCGCTCCCGCGGAACCTTGCCCACGCTCTCCCAGCGCTCCTGAATTCCCCGCAGCTGCGATCGGGCAGCCTCAATGTCACCGGTGGGATCGATCCGTTCCGCGGCGGCGACCAGTTCCTCCTTGCGCGCCACGTTCTGCTCCAACTCCGAGTCCCGCCCGGAGAAGGTCGCGGAGCGGCGGCTGAAGAAACGTTCCTGGGCGGCGCGGAACCGCTGCCACAAGGCGTCGTCGGCTTCCTTGGGGGCGCGTCCTGCTGCCTTCCACTCCGCCATCAGACTTCGGAAACGGCTCGCGGTGGCACCCCAGTCGGTGGAGTCAGCGAGCTTCTCCGCCTCGACGACTAGCTCCTCCTTACGATTCCGAGCCCCGACGCGCTGCCGGTCGAGTTCGGCGAAATGCGCGCCGCGGCGCCTTGCGAAGGCGTCCCGGGCTTTGGAGAAGCGGCGCCACAGCGCTTCATCGATTTTTCGATCTACGCCCCTGATTGTCTTCCACTCATCCAGGATGGTGCGCAGCCGGTCGCCGCCGGCCTTCCACTGGGTGGATTCTGCGCTGATTCGCTCGGCCTCCTCCACTAGTGCTTCCTTGCGGGCGGTTGCTCGCGCCCTGGCCTGTACTCGGGCCGCCTTAGCGCTCGCGAGGAACTCCTCGGTGTATCGCTGCAAGTGGTCCAGGAAAGCGGTGAGACCGACGAGGTCACCCACGGCGGTCGGTTCGACGAGCTCATTGCGCAGGGTGCGAATGCGGGACAGGGCGTGCTTGGGATCGCCTACTCCGGAGGTCAGCCGGGCCTGAAGCAGTTCGGCTTCTGTGAGCAGGTCGTCGAAGCGGCGAGCGAAGTGCGCCAAACCCTCCTCGGCTGTGCCGGCCTGCCAGGAACCAACTACTCGCTCGCCATCAGTGGTGTAGGTGTACACCGTGCCGTCCGGAGCTACCCGTCCCCAGCGCTGTGGATCCCGGCAGGCGCGCGAGACGGAGGGTGGGGGACCGGATTGGGGACCGATCTCCGGACGTTGCTCGGTGTAGTTGTGCTCGGTCATGCCGGCCTTCCTCGACCTCGTGCCCGCCGCCGCGTCCTGCGGGCGCCCCGACTGCACAGGTGGTGCACCTCGACCGGGCGGCCCTGAAACACCCGGCCAGGGCCGCATTGAAGCAGTTCAGGTGCGCGGGCAGGGGAGCAGGTGCGAAGTGGGCACTAACCTGCAGCGGTGATCGTACGCGTGGCGGTGTTACCACATCCACTGATCCTGGTGCCTGAAGTGGTCCCGTCATGAGTCCCCGGGCGGTCGCGGTGGTTGGCCCGACCGCCACTGGCAAGTCC
Source organism: Pseudonocardiales bacterium (assembly GCA_019240665.1). Classification (GTDB taxonomy): domain Bacteria; phylum Actinomycetota; class Actinomycetes; order Mycobacteriales; family Pseudonocardiaceae. The sequence continues at coordinate 22,038 of JAFAXZ010000090.1, forward strand.
GACCTCGCGGTCAAGCTGGCCCGCAGTCTGGGCGGCGAGGTGGTCAATGCTGACGCGATGCAGCTGTATCGGGGCATGGACATCGGCACCGCGAAGCTGCCGCTCCCCAGGCGGTACGGGGTGCGTCACCATCTGCTCGACATCCTCGATGTCACCGAGACCGCCTCGGTGGCGGCCTACCAGCGCGAGGCCCGCCATATCGTGGAGGAGTTGCTCGCTGCGGGGCGGGTGCCCGTGCTCGCTGGGGGTTCTGGGCTCTATGTGCAGGCTGTGCTGGATGACCTGGACTTTCCGGGCACCGAGCCCGAAGTACGGGCCCAGCTTGAGGCCGAACTGGCCGAGCATGGGGCGCCGGCACTGCATCGCCGGTTGCATCGGCTCGACCCGGTGGCGGCTGGCCGGATCCTGCCGAGCAACGGACGCCGGCTGGTGCGGGCGCTGGAGGTTATCCAGCTCACCGGGCGCCCGTTCTCGGCGGCGCTACCACCGTCCGGCCCGGCGCGCTACCGTGCGATGATCATCGGATTGGACACCGATCCCGCAGTCCTGGACGCGCGGGTCGATGCCCGGGTGGATCGGATGTTCAGCGACGGGCTGGTCGAGGAAGTTCACGGACTGCTGTCGCTCGGCCTGCGGGAGGGCCGGACGGCGTCGCGGGCGCTGGGTTACCAGCAGGTCATCGCCGCGCTGGACGCGGGCGCCGATCCGGCCTGCGCCGCTGGCCCGACCGCCCAGACGACCCGGCGCTTCATTCGTCGGCAGCGCAGCTGGTTTCGACGGGACGACCGGATCAGGTGGTTGGACTCCCAGCATCCCGACCTGCTCGACGCCGCGCTCGCGCTGGCGGTGGACGGATAGGCTCACTGACGATGGAGCAGGGCATCGAGTTCCTCAAGGGGCATGGGACGGAGAACGACTTCGTCCTGTTGCCCGACCCCACCGGTATGCTGGACTTGACGCCCTCCCGGGTACGCGCACTGTGCGATCGACGCTGCGGGTTGGGAGCCGACGGTGTGCTGCGGGCGGTGCCAGGTGCGCTGGTCTCTGACGCGCCACCGGGCACATCACCCGACGACTGGTTCATGGATTACCGCAATGCCGACGGTTCCCTGGCCGAGCTGTGCGGTAATGGGGTGCGGGTATTTGCCCGTTATCTGGCTGATGCCGGGCTGGTTGCCGATGCCGAGTTCCGGATTGGTAGCAGGGCCGGCCCGCGTACCGTGCGGCGCAACGACGACGGCTCGGTGACGGTCGAGATGGGGTGGGTGCGGCGTAACGGCACGTCCACGGTGACCGTCGAGGGTGCGGCGTTCACGGGGCTCGTGGTGGATCTCGGCAATCCGCATCTGGCCTGCCTGACCGAGGTGCCGGTGGAGCAATTGGACCTCACCGTGCCGCCGGGACACGACCCCGGAGCCTTCCCGCACGGCGTCAACGTCGAGTTCGTCAACGTACGCTCCGCTGGAGAACTGCGGATGCGGGTGCACGAGCGAGGCGTCGGGGAGACCCGCTCCTGCGGCACCGGAACGGTAGCGGCGCTGGCCGCGGCGCTGGCCGCGCAGGGCCGGGACACCGGCGAGGCCGACGTGCAGGTGCCCGGGGGCCGGCTGCATGTGGCAATTGCCAGCGACGGCAGCACGCTGACCGGGCCAGCGGCGCTCGTCGCGTGGGGCCGGTTAGCTCTCGACTGGTGGTCGGCGCACTGACCACTGGAGACCGCCGTTGTCGTGCTCCGCCACTGCCCGGATGAAGTCCACTGAAGTCCACGGACTCGACCGGTCTCAGCGCGGCAGCGGTCAGGCAACGTCAAAGATCATCGTATGCGCGCACCGCGCCCTTGTCATCGAGGTACCGGGCGTCGTCGTCGTTCTCCGCTATACTGGCTGCTCATAGCCATGATCAACCGAGCAGCAGACAGATTGAGAGCGTATGACAACCTCACCGATCTTTCCGTCCCGTGGTCCTGGCCCGACCTCCCGAGGTGAACTGGATCTCGAGGAGCGCTCTGCACTGCGCCGCGTGCCGGGGTTGTCCACCGAACTCGCTGATGTCACCGAGGTCGAGTACCGGCAGCTGCGCTTGGAGCGCGTGGTGCTCGTCGGGGTGTGGGCTGAGGGCTCCGCGGCCCAGGCCGACGCGTCGCTAGCCGAGCTGGCCCGGCTCGCCGAGACGGCCGGGTCGCAGGTGCTCGATGCTCTCGTCCAGCGCCGCGAGCGCCCTGACCCGGCAACCTACATCGGCTCTGGCAAGGTCCTCGAGCTGCGCGAGATCGTCCTCAGTACTGCAGCGGACACCGTGATCTGCGATGGCGAACTCACCTCCGGTCAGCTGCGACAGCTGGAGGCCAAGCTGAAGGTCAAGGTGATCGACAGGACCGCGCTGATTCTGGACATTTTTGCCCAGCATGCTCGCTCTCGAGAGGGCAAGGCACAGGTCGAGCTGGCTCAGCTGAGCTACTTGCTGCCGCGGCTGCGTGGCTGGGGTGAGTCGCTGTCCCGGCAGGCCGGCGGCGCTGGCGGTGGGGCCAGTGGTGGAGTGGGTACGCGCGGCCCTGGGGAGACCAAGCTGGAAACCGACCGGCGGCGCATTCACCGTCGGCTCGCCAAGTTGCGCCGCGAAATCTCCGCGATGCGCACGGTTCGGAACACCAAACGAGGCCGTAGGCGCGCCAACGAGGTGCCCAACGTGGCCCTCGTCGGCTACACCAACGCGGGGAAGTCCAGCCTGCTCAATGTGCTTACCGGGGCCGAGGTGCTGGTGCAGGATGCCCTGTTCGCCACCTTGGACCCCACCACCCGCCGGGCCACTACGCCACAAGGGCAGGAATACACGCTGACCGACACCGTCGGTTTTGTCCGCCACCTGCCGCATCAATTGGTGGAGGCGTTCCGCTCCACGTTAGAGGAGACGGCCGACGCTGATCTGCTGCTGCATGTGGTGGACGGTGCTGACCCGATGCCCGAGCGGCAGGTGGAAGCGGTGCGCGAGGTTCTCGCTGAGATCACCGAGGGACGCAGGACGCCAATGCCGCCCGAGTTGGTAGTGGTGAACAAGATTGATGACGCCGACCAGTTCGTGCTGTCGCGGCTGCGCCATATGCTACCGAACGCGTCGTTTGTCTCGGCGCACACCGGTGCCGGTATTACTGGCTTGGTCGAGCGGATCGCCGAGGCGTTACCACAACCGCAGGTTGAGATCGACGCATTGCTGCCGTGGACCGAAGGTGCCTTGGTCGCCCGGGTGCATGCCGAGGGCGAGATGCTGGCTACCGACCACACCGAAGACGGCACCCGGCTGCACGCTCGGGTGCGGCCGGACCTCGCCGGCGTGCTAGCCACGTATCTGGTCAAGCCCTGACACCGTCGGTTCACAGCCGTCGCAGCACCGCCACCACCCGACCGAGCACGGTCGCTTCGTCCCCTGGGATCGGCTGGTAGGCAGGGTTGTGCGGGAGCAGCCAGACGTGCCCGTCGCGGCGCTTGAACGTCTTCACGGTCGCCTCACCGTCGAGCATGGCGGCGACGATGTCCCCGTTTTCCGCACTGGGCTGCTGGCGGACGACCACCCAGTCCCCATCGGTGATCGCCGCTTCAACCATGGAGTCACCCACGACCCGCAGCAGAAACAACGATCCCGTACCGACGATTTCTTTCGGTAGCGGAAAGACGTCTTCGATGGCTTGCTCGGCGAGCACTGGACCGCCTGCGGCGATCCGGCCGACCACGGGAACGAAAACGGGGCTGGGCCTGGCGGGCTCTCCGCTCGGGTCCTCCGAGGCCGCAGGTGCACTGTCGGCGGGCCGGACACCCACCGCGCGCGGCCGGTTGGGGTCGCGGCGTAGGTATCCCTTGCGTTCCAGGGCGCGCAGCTGGTGTGCGACCGACGAGGTCGAGGTGAGCCCGACCGCCTCGCCGATCTCCCGCACGCTTGGCGGGTAGCCGAACCGCTCCAGCCACTCCCGGATCACCTCGAGAACCCGTCGCTGGCGCGGCGTGAGGCTGTCGTTGCCAGCACTGTCATCGAAGTCAGGGAAAACGTGCACCGGCGCGGCGCCACTTCGACTCTGGGTGCTTCGACTCTGGGTGCTTCGACTCTGGGCCTGCGCTCCGGAACCGGCTACCTCCGGCTCGTCGCTCCGCTGTCGTCCCAACGTTCCTCCTCGAGTTGGCGAAGTTACGTGACTTCCGAAGTTACGTGACTTCCGAAGTTACGTGAATACTGTCGGACCGACACGGTCCGCTGTCGGCACTGTCCGGACCCCCACGGTCCATTGGGACGCTGACGCTAACCCCCGTCACACCAAAGATCAAACATCCGTTCGAACAACACGCCGCAGCGTCACCGATTCTGTCAGTGCGTCGTGATAGACACCGCACAGCAGTTCGATCGAACCTGCGTTCGATGGTATCCGCGATGAGGAGTCTCGATGACGGCACCAGCACAGTTGGGCAGTTGGCCCGCGGCACGTAGTGAGAAGGTCGTATCGAGGGACGCCGGGCCGGTCCGGTTAGCGGTGTCCAACCGGCCGCTTCCAGCACCTCCAGCGCCCGTGCCGCCTCTCGCTCCTCCGGGGCGAGGGTGGCGTCTGGCATGTCCGGTGCAATGGCGGGTGCCGGCCCCGGCGGTGGGCGGAGCGGAGCCAGCGCGCCCACCCGCATCACGGTCCAGCCGGGTGGCGAGCCTGGTTGCGGCCGCCACTGTGACACTGGCCGTGGTCGGTGGCCTGGGCTGGATCGGGCAGGGCGCAAGCTCAGGGATCCCGACGGAGACAGCGGTGATCCGAGTGGGTGCCGGCGAGACGGTATGGGACGTGGCGCGCCGGGTCGCACCTCAGTCTGACCAGCGTGCGGTGGTGAAGCGGATTCGGCAGTTGAACGGCCTCGTGGGCTCCGCCATTACGCCTGGTCAACAGTTGCAGGTTCCGAACGGACGGTAGCCAGGATTGGCCGGCCCGGTTTTGGGGCGTCGGCCTCGGTGAGCGGGTCGTGCAGCGTCACCGAGAGGTCCAGCAGTTCGCTCGGCGGCACGCCTGTGGTCAGCCGCGGCCGAGGTCAGCGTCAACGAGGAGATCAGGCATTGCACTCCCAAGTCCTGTGGGTGCTATACGTCGCTGCAATGCAGAGACACGCTATAGGCGCACCCGACTGCTCCAGGAGACCGCAAGGAAGCCACGATCGAGGTGCTGACCCTCGTCGGGCCAGGCAAGGCCCCCACGCATCATTCTGTGACCACTCGACATTGGAGACCACATGTCCCTCCCTCAGCCCGTTCGGTGCCTGGTCTTCCCGGCATCGCTGCGCCACGACTCGCTCAACGGCCGGCTCGCCGCTCTGGCGGTACGCACGATCGAGGCCTACAGCGGCAAGGTTGACTCCGCCACCATGCGTGAGTTCGACTGTCCGTCCTACGACGGCGACGTCCAGGACGCCGAGGGTTTTCCCCCAGGCGCTGAAGAGCTGCGTCGCCGACTGGGGGAGGCCGACGCCTTCGTCATCTCCTCACCCGAATACAACTTCTCGATGCCCGGAGCGCTGAAGAATGTCATCGACTGGGTCTCCCGTTATCGTCCGCAGCCGTTCAAGGGCAAGCACTGCCTGCTGATGTCGGCCTCGCCTTCCATGGCCGGCGGCAACCGTGGGCTGTGGGCGCTGCGCCAACCGCTGGAACACCTGGGAGCCAACGTCTATCCGGACATGTTCTCCCTCGCCCAGGCCCACCAGGCCTTCAGCGCGGAGGGCCGCATCACCGATGTGCAACTGCAGCACTGGTTCGACGGCAACATCACCGGTTTCCTGAACCTGGTGGAGGCCGCCAAGCACTATCCGTGCGCCAAGTCGGTCTGGATCGAATTCCTCGGCGAGGCCGACACACCGGCCATCCATCGGGTGCAACAGTGATCGGGTGCACCAGTGATCGGGTGCACCAGCGACGGGCAGCCCCCTCTTCGAACGCCAAGGCGGCCTCCACCGCCGTCGAGACGGTCCTGATCTCGGTGGCCGACGGCCGCGCCGTGCGAGCGGTCGTTCTCGGACCTTGCGACCTGTTTGCCGCCGCGACCACAGCGGTGATCGTGGCCGTCGGCCCCAGGGATCACCGCCAGCCGAGGAACGGAAAGCCCCGATGACCACGATCGAGTCGGTCCTGGAGCGGTCCCGGTTCGCCGGGCTGCGCGCGATATTCATCGACTGCTCTGCGCGTGTGCTCACAGTCTTGCGGGTGCCGGCTGGACGTCACGTCACGTCACGACGTAGCGCAAAGCGGGCGCCGAGCGCGGCCAGAACCACGGCGTAGCCGGCGAGCAGAAGCCCGCCGGCCCAGGCGGGCAGGGTGGGGAAGTTCGGGGCGGCGCGGCCGGTGAGGGCGGCGCTGGCCGGTCCGGGTAGGTATCGGGTCACCGGCCGCAGGGCGGGAATGGCGGTGAGGACGGGGTCAAGCACGAACAGGTAGATCAGGAGCCCGACCACGGCGGCGATTTGGTTACGGACCAGAGCGCCGATGCCGACCCCGAGTGGGCCGTAGATAGTCATGACGGCGAGCACGCCGAGCGCGGTCAGGGGTAGCCCGGGGGCGGTCAGCGACACGGTAATGGCTTTGGCGCTGAGCCAGGGCAGTGCGATCGCGATCGTGAGGGCGAGGCAGGCGAGCCCGAAGCCGAATCCGATCATCGTGTAGGTGATCAGTTTGGCCGCGACGATCCGGCCACGGCGGGGGGTGGCCAGGAAGGTCGGGGTGGCCGTGAGGTGCCGAAATTCGGCGGTCATCGCGATCGCGCCGAGAACTCCGACCAGCGCGGTGGCGCCGGAGGCGGCGGCAAGGGTGTTGCGCTGCCCGTCGAGGGTGCTCAGCGGTGGGGTGGGGTTGCCGGTGGAGCCGTCAAAGGCGATGGACAGGCTGACGAACAGGGCGGTCAGGGCGAGTGACCCAAGCAGCAACCACCACCACAGCGTGGTGGCGGTGAGCTTGCGGAACTCGGCGTGGATCAGCCGGATCATGGCATGACCGCTGGCGTGCCGTCAGAGGTCAGCGCGAGGAAGATCTCTTCCAGGTCGCTGCGCTGGGTACTCAACTCGTGCAGCTCGATCCGCGCGGCATGGGCCAGATGCCCGACCATGGCGGCGTCGATGCCGCGGATCCGCAGTGCCCGCGCTCCAGCCCACTCGACCTCGGCGCCGGTCCCAGCGAGCGCTCTGAGCAGCGCGTGCGGGTCGGGGCCCCCGGCCCGCACGGTAACGCTGTGCCCCTGGGACAGCTCGGCCAGGCCGGCCTGGCGGACTAGCCGGCCACGGTGCACGATCACCACCTGGTCCACGGTCTGTTCGACCTCGGCCAGGGCGTGGCTGGAGATCAGCACGGTGCGTCCCTCGCGGGCCAACTCGCGCAGGAACGCTCGCAGCCAGGCGATGCCTTCAGGGTCGAGCCCGTTGGCGGGTTCGTCCAGGATCAGCACTGGCGGGTCGCCGAGCAGCGCGGCGGCCAGCGCGAGGCGTTGGCGCATGCCTAGGGAATAGCCGCGGACTTTCCGGTGCTCCGCCCCGCCCAGCCCGACGAGCTCGAGCACCTCAGGCGCGCGCTGATCGGGGATGCCGGTGACCGCGCAGTAGATCCGCAGATGGGCCAGCCCGCTGCGGGCGGGGTGGAAACTGGAGGATTCCAGAGCTGCGCCGACTGTCCGCAACGGGTCGGTCAGTTCGGCGTAGCGTAGGCCGTTGATCGTCGCGGTGCCCGAAGTCGGTTCGACCAGGCCCAGCAGCGCCCGCAAGGTGGTGGTCTTGCCGGCGCCGTTCGGACCGAGGAAACCGGTCACCGTGCCGGGCTCGACGGTGAAACTCAACCGATCGACCGCGCGGATCGCGCCGAAGTCCTTGCACAGCTCGCAGACCACGATCCGCCCCTGCTCGGTGTTCCCGCCGTTGGACTGCGGCGCAGGGTGGGTTGCGGTCGAGTTGCGCCGATGTCGGCTCACGTCGCGGCCTCCTGACAGATATGACCGGTGCCGGTGGTGGAGGACTGCGCCTGCAGCGGGCGCGCCTCGCTGATCGGCATGGTCCGCGCAGTCCCATAGATCTGGCTGGTGGAGGTGTGCACCCTCCGTGGTGTGTCACACGCACGGACCGCCTCGAGCACGTTCAGCGTCCCGATCACTTTTGTGTCCCCATAGGACCTCGATGCGCGGTAGGAGTGCGGAATGGCAATCAGGGTGGCCAGGTGGAACACGGCATCGGCGCCCGGAGGAACACTGCGTCCTGAAGGTGAACAGGAAAAGTCCAACACTCGATCAGGGGACGGAGAGCGGGAAAAGAACCCCATCGGAATACCGTGACGTGCCTTGCGGGAAGAAGATCGCAACAGGTGATCGACCGCAGTGGACGGTGTGCGTGGCCGACCTGCGCCCCGACGACACACTGATCATCTGAAAGATCGATTGTCTGGCCGCGACCTGCGTGATCTGGTCGATATCGTCGTCACCTGAACGGACGTCTCGAACTCTGCGGTGTAGGAGACGTGCTGTGTATCGGGACTACCGTGCTCTACTGGCGCGCCGTCGAGCGTACTGCGCCCGCGCTCGGCGCAGTACGGTGTTCCGGCGGGCCGCCATCACCCGAGCGCCAGGAAGTCAAGGATGGCGTCCGCGCAGCCATCCGGATCGTCGTCGTGGACCCAGTGCCCGGCCGCCGGAAGCTCCACGAGCGTGGTGTGTGGACGCCGATGAACCATGTCGGCTGCGAGCTCGCTGGACAGCAGCATGCTGCGCGCTCCCCGCAGTAATAGCGCTGGACAGCTTGAGCTCAGCCAGTCCGTCCACCAGTCGCCGAGACCGTGTCGCTGTACGTCCATCATTTCGTCGGGATCGAACAGCAGTCGCCAGCCGTCGCCTTCCGGAACCACGCTCTGGAGAAAGTAACTCGTGTCCGGAACACCCCGCGCCTTAATCGCCTCGGCCAGCGCCACCAGCGACGGTGCCCTTGTCGGCCAGCCGCGTACGTCGAGTATCGGATGTTCGACCTCGGGGTTACGCATCACGGCGCCGACGTCTTCGATGACCAGCGCTCGCACCAGTTCGGGATGCCGGGCTGCCAACTGGTAGGCGGTAATCCCCCCGAGCGAGTGTCCGAGAACCAGCACTGGCCCGAGACCCAGCGCGTTAATGGCAGCTGCGGCGTCGGCGACGAACTCCTCGCGGGTAAACGGACCGCCGTGGTCGGCCATGCCGTGACCGCGCTGGTCGAGGGCGATCAGTCGCATTCGCATGGTGAGCCGCTCGGCGAGTGGGGCGAAGACACTAGCCTGGCCGAATGAACCGTGCAGCGCCAACATCGTCGGCCCTGAGCCGCCGAAATCCACCCAGGAAAGTCGCCGACCCCGGACCCGGATGATCATCCGTTCACACTCCGGAAAGCAGCAGGAACGTGCACCGATTGATTGAGACCGGCCGATCCTCAATTCTTCGCAGACATTGGAGACCTACTACGCTACCTCTTCGAGGCGGGGATAGTTATCGTCCCCCTCGCGCCGCCAGATGTTCGCAGCGGGCCCAGCCCGAGCTCTGGACAAGGACTGGTGCCCGGCCGCCCAAAGCGGCCGGGCACCAGCTTCGGTGTGATCAGCTGCAGCCAGAGGTGGACCCGCACGAGGAGCAGAGGTAGCACGACCCGGCGGGCTGCATCTTGACCCCGCAGGCGAAACACAGCGGGGCGTCGGCGTGCAGTCCCTGTTTGGCTTCGATCAACTCCATCGACGAGTGCACCAAGCCCGGTGCCGGCTGGGCTGTCACGGCGGGTTCGTGCAACCCCCGCAACTGCGCCGTGTCATCAGCCGGGGCATCATCGGAACCGGTCTGCACCTGCCGGGCCCGCTGGGTGGCCGAATAGATACCCAGCGCGGAACGTGTCTCGGCCGGCAAGAAGTCCAGAGCCAGCCGCCGGAAGATGTAGTCCATGATGGACTGCGCCATCCGCACATCTGGATCGTCGGTCAACCCGGCCGGCTCGAAGCGCATATTGGTGAACTTCGAGACATAGGTTTCCAATGGTACTCCGTACTGCAAACCCACTGAGATCGCAACCGAGAAGGCGTCCATCAATCCGGCCAGTGTCGAGCCCTGTTTGGAGATCTTGAGGAAGACTTCACCGAGGCCATCGTCGGGATAAGAATTCGCGGTGATGTAGCCCTCGGCGCCGCCCACGGTGAACGACGTGGTGAGGCCGGTTCGGCTCTTGGGCAGTCGTCTACGGACGGGCCGGTACTCCACCGCAGCCGCAGCAGTCGACGCGGACGCGGCTGTGGTCTTATCGTCACGTTTGGACACCGACAGGGGTTGACCGACCTTGCAGTTGTCCCGGTAAATC
>JAFAXZ010000107.1 GCA_019240665.1 Pseudonocardiales bacterium
GACCGGCTCAGCCAGTCACCGTCGTTCCGGTATACCGACGCTCAAGCTCGGGAACATGAGGTCTGGTTCGAGAACGCCGAGAGCACCACGGCCAAGCTCGACGCCGCGAAGGCCGCCGGGATCCGCGGTGTCTACCTGTGGATGATCGGCGGGGAGGACGACCGGACCTGGGCAACGCTGCACAACATCCTGCCCGTGAACGGCACACCCTCTGCCGGTGCGGAAAGGTCGCCCCGCTGATGCCCTGGTGGTTGGTTGGGATCGTCGTCTTCGGCGTGAACTTCACGCTGTGGACGACTATTGGTCTGGCGCGGCTGCTCGAAGAGACCTGGTCGAAGCGCCGCCGCGGCGCCCCAACTGGTCCCTCGATGACCGTGCACGACGTGGCGGTGCTGATCCCCGCGCACAACGAGGAGCTGGTGATCGAAAGTAGCATCGAGGCGATTGCCGCCCTGGTTCCCCGCGAGAACATCCACGTCGTCTCCGACGGCTCCACCGACCGGACGGCCGAGCTGGCCCGCCAGGCCGGGGTCAACGTCATGGAGACGCACACCAACGTCGGCAAGGCCGGTGCCCTCGAGGCCGCGATCGAGGCCTTGAGGCTGGTCACAAGGTTCCAGGCGGTGCTGCTGTTGGATGCCGACACGACCATCGAGCCGGGATACTTCGCCGCCGCCCTACCCCACTTCGACGACCCCACGGTCGTCGCGGTGGCCGGCGCGGTCCGGACCCACTGGCAGAAACACGGCCTGTCGCTGATCGGCAAGGTGCTGGTGTGCCACCGGCAGCGCATCTACGCAATCAGCCAGCGGCTGTTGAAGTTCGGCCAGACCTGGCGGTTCACCAACGCCACCCACATCGTGCCCGGTTTCGCCAGCATGTACCGCACGGCCGTGCTGCCGAGGATCGAGATGAACCCACCCGGCCTGGTGATCGAGGACTTCAACATGACCTTCGAGATCTACCAGAAGCGGCTGGGCAGGGTGGCGTTCACCCTCGATGCCGTCGCGGTGACCCAGGATCCCGACAACCTGCGCGACTACATCCGCCAGATCAAGCGATGGGGGCTGGGGCTCTGGCAGACGGTGCGCCGGCATCCGCCGCAGCTGAGCCTGTTCAGCGCCATGCTCACGGCGCTCCTCCTCGAGCTGCTGACCAGCAGCATGTTCTTCTTGCTGCTGCCGTTGCTGGTGGCAGTGCTCGCCGTGCCCGCGGTGTACCCAGCCGTCCTGGCCTGGCCCGGGATCATGCCGGTGCATGACGCGGTCGCAGCGCATATGAGCCTGCAAGTGCTGCTGTTCGCGGTGACCGGTGCCGATCTCGTGCTGACCTGCCTTGTCGCGCTTATCGAACGCAGGCTGCGTTTTCTGGCCTTCTGGGTGTTTTTCCCCTTCCTTCGGGTCCTCGACGCCGCAATCGCGCTGTACACGTTCCCCCGAGCCTGGCTGAGCTCCACCGGAAGGTGGATCAGTCCGGCCCGCCGCACGGTCGAGGTGCCGCCCACGCTCGGTAAACAGGTGACCGTGTCGGTGTTGCCGCCTGGAGCCACCGCCGGGCACAGTTGAGCCCGTGACGTTTTTGCGGGTTCTCCTCGTCGACAGTCACGTGATGCTGACCGAGGCCCTGACCGTCCGGTTGTCCACCGCCGCTGATCTCTGGGTCGTCGGCAGTACTACGCCCGACGATCCGCGCCTGCTGGATATGGTCCACACATTGCGCCCGAACGTGATCACCACCGAAATCGGGACCGCGACGATCGCCACCGGCGGGATGCTACGCAAACTGCGCGCCGCCTATCCCCCGGCACATCTTGTCGTCCTGACCGGCAGCCACGACTGTGCCCATGCCGTCGCAGCGGCGCGTGCCGGTGCCGCGGCCTGGGTGTCCAAGGGGAGCTCGCTGGATCACCTGCTCGAGGTCCTGCGCGGCGTACCACTCGGTCATGCCTTCTACCCACCCCGGCAGCTTGGCGTTGTGCTGCGCGAGCTGCGCGAGGACGTACGGCGCGCCCGCGACTGCAGCGCGCGGCTCGACGTGCTCAGCCACCGCGAACGCGAGGTTCTGCTGCGCATGGTGGACGGCAAGCCGGTGGGCCAGATCGCCGTCGAGTCGGTGGTGTCCACCAGCACCGTCCGAACTCACGTACGCAGTATCCTCACCAAGCTCGGAGTGCGCAGCCGGCTAGAAGCTGTCAGCGTCGCTCGCGCCGCGGGTCTACGCCCCGTCGCCAACTGATCTCGTGGCGCAATTCGAACGGTGGGGGCGACGCGGTGCGTCGCACCGAGATACTCAAGGTCTCCATCATGTCGTCGATGGTGATGGACTGCGCATCGCGGTGCCTGGCCAAGCCTCGCCGAGCCAGTTCGGTGGCGAGCTCGTGCTGGTGGTCATCGATCTGTTCGCCTCGCGCGCTGTCCCGGGTGGCCAGGATCGGGTATCGCCCGGCATTCAGGGTAGCCAACGCGGACCCGGTGCCGGCATGGCTGATCACGATGTCCGCCGTGCCCAGTGCGGCACCCAGCACAGCCGCGGGCAGCACCGGCGTAGCCCGGATAGGCAGGTCCTCCACCGGGGTGTCCCCGGTCTGCCACAGCACCTCCACCGGCAGCCCGATCGCCTGCGCCAAGACACCTTCAGGTGCCAGCAGCGGCGCCAGGTGCTCGAACAATCGGCGGAACGGGTACTGAGTCGCCGCCCCCACCGTAACCACCACCCGAACCACTCCATCGGGCATCCGCGTCACGGTAGTGGATTCATAACCGTCAAACACGCTGCCGGCGTAGCCCCACCGCTGATCCGCCCAACTCTGGTACTGGGTGTAGGTACAGACCCCAGGGACCCATTGCAGCACCCGCCCGGTCAGTGACGGCCCGCTCACCCGCGTCGCGCTCTCGATGTAGTGGCACTCCACTCCCCGCGCGGCCAGATACGGCAAGTACCCCAACGCGATCCCCGACCCCGTCGACACCGCTCGGGTCACCTTCCGGCGCTCCAGCAACCGGCGCGCATCGGGGATGCATCGAAGCACATCAGGCACGTTGCGCACCCCGACGTAAGGCACGAACTCCACGTCCCGATCCGCCAGCATCGAGCGGCTCTGCTCATTCGCATGGGTCACCCACACAGCATCATCGTTGGGGGCACCATGAGGGGGGATGCGGCTCGCCAGGCTGTCGAGCTGTGTCAGGTGCCCACCTGTCGTCGCGACAAACAGCGTGGTCATTCGCTCAGAGTAGCGGGTACCGTTGCATCCGTGAACGCGCCCGTGATGCGGCCCGAGACCGTGCTCACCGATCCGCGCAGTGATCCCCGCTGGCGGCTACTCGCCCAGGGCCCACACGGCAGCGTGTTCACCTCGCCGCCGTGGATCGACGCGATCTGCGCCACGTACGATTTCACCCCCACCAGCACTATCCGCCTCGACGGGGACGGGCAACCGCGCGCAGGACTGGCCTGGGTGCCGATCAGCGACATTCGTGGTGACAGGTTGTCCAGCCTGCCGTTCTCTGACCGGGCGGAGCCGCTGACCGATGACCAGCTCAGCTGGAAGGCCCTCGTGGGCGGGGTCATCACCGCCGCTGCTCCGCTGACGCTGCGGTGCTTCGAGGGCGCCGTGCCCGTCGGCGATCCCCGCTTCCAGCAGGTCGCTGCGGCAGCGTGGCACGGTACGCCGCTCAACGGCAGCGCCGAGGAGATCCGGCAGCGGCTGTCCCAGCATGCTCGTCGCAACATTGCGCTCTCCGAACGCGAAGGCGTCCGGGTCGAGGCGCACACCGAGCGGGACGCCGTGCACCGGTTCCACGGGTTGCACGTCTCGCTGCGCAAGCGCAAGTACCGGCTGCTCGCCCAGCCCGTCGAACTGTTCGACCACATCTGGGACGCCTTCGCCCGCGACGATGCGATCGTGACGATGCTCGCCCGCGCCGGCGACGAGCTGATCGCCGGCGCGGTCTTCCTCACTTGGGGCGACGCGCTGTACTACAAGTTCGGGGCATCGCGCCACGATCACCTGGCGCTTCGTCCCAACGACGCGATCTTCTGGGCCGGGATACGGTGGGGTTTCCAGCGAGGTGCCCGGCTGGTCGACTGGGGGCTGTCCGACCTTGATCAGCCAGGCTTGATCGCGTACAAACGCAAGTGGGCTACCGAGGAGCGGCAGATTGTGACCCTACGCGCCGGCGGAGAGCACGCGCGCAGCAACTCCCAGGCCGGTATGATGCTCGGCGAGCTCACCCGGCTGTTCACCAACGATGCGGTGCCCGATGAGGTAACCAGGCAGGCTGGGGCACTGCTGTATCGCTATTTCTGCTGAACTGGGGACGGTGGCCGGTTGTGCACCTTGCGGCCGCACGATGTCTTGCCCCACGGCTTGACCACCGAGAGCCCCGTCGCGGCAAGCAACAGCACCAGCGCGACCGACCTCGCGATCAGTGTCTGCATCTCGGCCGGCTCACCGCCCCCGGCGACGATCTGAGGTAGCTGAGGCAACAGATACAGCAGTCCAGCGGCGGTCAACACGGCAGCGATCCCGCACTTGACGATCACCCACCAGTGCCGCACCAGGCCCCAGGGGGTGGAGAGCGCCAGCACCAGCCCGCTAACCAGCGAGGAGAACACAACCGGTATGAGTACCCAGCAGGCAATGACGCCTGTCGCAGTGGCAATCCCAGCCCCCACTGTCGGGTGAACGGTGGACAGCCCGGTCACCTCCAGGGCCACCAGAGCGCCGTCGAGCCCCAGCCACCCGACCGACATCGTGATATGGACCGTGAGCACGACCGCCCGGGCCTGGCGTGATAGTCGTGGGATCGTGAAGAACTTCGCGGCGACGGACGTCAAGGCTGCTCCCCCCGGCTGCCAGAAGACGATCTTTACTTAGCGCGCGCCGTGCCCCCGCAGCAGCGCCGGGATAGTTCGCAGCAAGATCGCGACGTCCGTCCAAAAACTCCAGCTCCGCACATAGGCCAGATCAAGTTCCAACATCTCCAGCGTGCCCATCGTGCTCCGTCCACTGACCTGCCAGAGTCCGGTCAGGCCGGGCGGGACGTCGAAGCGCTCGGCGAATTTGGCCGGAAACATCTCTGCTTCCCAATCCAGACAGGGCCGGGGCCCGACCAACGACATCTGGCCCCGCAGCACGTTCAGTAACTGAGGAAGCTCATCAACACTGGTGCGTCGCAGGATCGAGCCGATCCGGGTCACCCGCGGATCACTGTCGATCTTCCAGCTGCCGTCGACCGAGGTGTCCTCACCCCGCAACTCGCGAGCGATGAGCGCGCGGTGCTGCGCGTCCGAGCAGCCCGTCCGCATGGTGCGGAACTTGTACATCGTGAACGGTCGGCCCCCCCGACCTAGCCGCTGCTGGCGATACAAGGCCGGGCCCGGAGTTCCCAACCTGATCGCCATCGCGATAAGCAGCATCGGGATCGCGAGCACCAGTAATGCGATCATCACCACCAGCAGATCGACGGCGCGCCGGGCAACCGGTTCCCATCGAGCGGGCAAACGTGCTTGTTCAACGCCGCTGGACACTGAGCCTCCCCGTGGTGATTCCCATCAGCAT
>JAFAXZ010000285.1 GCA_019240665.1 Pseudonocardiales bacterium
CTGAGGTTTTGGGTGTGGCTGGGGTGGGGGTGGAGGATGATTTCTTCGCCTTGGGTGGGCATTCCCTGTTAGCGACCCGGTTGATCGCCCGGATCCGCGCCACCCTGGGTGTCGAGGTGGGAGTTCGGATGTTGTTCCAGACTCCCACACCCGCTGGTCTGGCCACCCGGCTCGATCGGGCGGGGCCGGGTCGGATGGCATTGACGCGTTATGCGCGTCCGGAGCGGGTGCCGTTGTCGTTCGCGCAGAACCGGTTGTGGTTTTTGCATCAGATGGAAGGCCCCAGTGCCACCTACAACATCCCCCTCGCCCTACGCCTATCCGGCCCGTTGAACCCTCACGCGTTGCACGCGGCGTTGGGGGATGTGATCACCCGGCATGAAAGCCTGCGCACGATTTTCCCCCAGCACCAGGGCGTGCCCTACCAGCAGATCCTTGAGGTCACCGAAGCCTGTGTCGCCCTTGAAGTGACCCCCACCACCGAAACGGAGCTCCCCCAGGCCCTCACGGCGGCGGCCTGCTACGGGTTCGACCTGGCCAGCGAGGCACCGATCCGGGCCGAACTGTTCGAGCTCTCAGCGCGGGAGCACGTGCTGCTGATCCTGGTCCACCACATCGCCGGGGATGGCTGGTCCCTGCGTCCCCTGGCCCATGACCTAGCGAGCGCCTACACCACCCGCTGCCGGGGTGAGGCACCGCCGTGGGCCCCGCTGCCGGTGCACTACGCCGATTACGCCCTCTGGCAGCACCAGCTGCTGGGTGAGCACACCGATCCCGAGAGCCTGTTTGCGACTCAACTGGCCTACTGGATCCAGACGCTGACCGGGCTCCCCGACCAGCTGCAACTACCTACTGACCGGCCCCGCCCCCCGATCGCCACCTACCACGGCGACTCCCTCACCGTGGACATCGAGCCCGACTTGCACCAAGAGGTGCGACAGCTAGCCCGCCAGCACGGGGCCAGCCTGTTCATGGTCCTCCACGCTGGGCTCGCCGTCCTGTTGAGCAAACTTGGTGCCGGTGAGGACATCCCGATCGGGTCCCCCATCGCCGGGCGCACCGATAACGCCCTCGACGATCTGGTCGGATTCTTCGTCAACACCCTCGTCCTACGCACCAACACCAGCGGTAATCCCACCTTCACCCAACTCCTGGCCCGGGTACGAGAGACGGCACTGGGCGCCTACACCCACCAAGACATCCCCTTTGAACACCTCGTCGAAGTCCTCAACCCCACCCGCTCCCTGGCGCATCACCCCCTCTTCCAAACCGCACTCGCGCTCCAAAACGTCCCCGAAGCAGACTTTGACCTCCCCGAACTGCACGTCGAAACCTGCCCAGCACCCACCGGCACCGCCAAATTCGACCTCGCCTTCCACCTCCAGGAACGCTACGACGACAACGGCACCCCCCAAGGCCTGCACGGGATCATCGAATACGCCAGCGACCTGTTCAACCCCACCACGGTTGAGACGCTGTTCACCCGGTTCATCCACCTCCTCGAAGCTGTGGTCACCGACCCCGACCAGCCCCTGCACCGGATCGACATCTTCACCGCGAAGGAGCGTCACCAGCTGCTGGTGCAGTGGAATGACACCACCACCCCCACCCCGGCCACCACCCTGCCGGAGTTGTTCGAACATCAGGTGGGGCGCACCCCCGAGGCAACTGCGGTGATGTGGGGCGATATCACCGTGAGCTATGCCCAGCTCAACACCCGAGCCAACCACCTCGCCCACGGCTTGATCGCCCACGCGGTGGGTCCCGAACACATCGTCGCGCTGGCCCTCCCCCGCTCCGTGGAGCTGATCGTCGCGATCCTCGCGGTGCTCAAGGCCGGTGCCGCCTATCTACCCCTGGACCCCGACTACCCCCCCACCCGCCTGGCGTTCATGCTCCGTGATGCCCACCCCACCCTCCTGCTCACCACCACCCACACCTCCGCCTGCCTCCCCCCAGACACCACCACACCCCACCTGGTGATCGATGACCCCGACACTCTCACCCTGTTGACCGGTTTTTTTTTTAATGATACGGCGACCACCG
>JAFAXZ010000213.1 GCA_019240665.1 Pseudonocardiales bacterium
ACCTCACCAGCCGGGTGGTGCACGTTGGACAGCACCCGCACATCGGCCTCTGGTATCAGCTTACGCAGCAAGCTCTGCTCGTGGTCGGAGACCACCAAGGTCAGGTCGGCGGCTCGCACCAACCCCAGTTCCAGTTCCCGCGACGCGGCCGCCTTGCCCGCTAGGGCCGTCGCGCTCTGCTCGTCGCCGGTGGCGGCGGCCAACTCGGCTTGCCGTTGCAGGCGCAGGAAGTGCAGGTCCACCGTGTCATAACCGACGAGGCAACGCGGCGCCAGCATCCGTAGCTCCTCCAGCAGCTTCCACCCCACCTGCGGTCGGGACAGCACCGCCAGGCGCAGCGCCGCACCCGCCTCGCGCAGGAAGACGTCCTGCCCGGCCGCGTCGGGGATCACGGTGATCCCGTGGTACCGCAGTTCTTCGGTGTACGGCTGCAAAAGCGCGCCATTGCACGGAAAGAACACCACCCGTTGGCCGAGCTCGACCAGCGCCAGCAGCAGCCGGTGCATGCGCATCGATCCGGAGTCACGGTCGGGGGTGGGTACCTGGTAATCGGCGACGAGCACCAGACCACCCCGGTGGCCGGCCGGTCCCCGCTGACGCGCCAACCAGACGTTGAGCTCGCTGGCAGCCGGCAGATGCTCGGCCAGGATCGGTGCCCACTTGTCCACGAACTGCGCGCGGTTGATCTCCTGATAGCGCTTGACACCGACGGTGAGGTCGGTGCCATGCGAGACACCCTCGTGATGCACCACCACCGCGGCCGGCTCGACGATGGTCCGGTGCCCGACCGCCCGAATGGCGAAGGCCAGGTCGGTGTCTTCGTAGTAGGCAGGCGCGTAGCGCTGATCGAACCCACCGACATGCTCGAACACCTCCCGGCGCACCAGGATCGCCGCTCCGGAGCAGTAGTCGACATCGCGGCGCACCTGGAACTGGGGGGCGCCAGCGTCTCCATCGCGCCCGTAGTTCCACCCCGACCCGTCGGCCCAGATGATGCCGCCGCTTTCCTGCAACCGCCCGTCCGGGTACACCAGCATCGCGCCGACCAGGCCGATCCGTTCGTCGGAGTCGGCCGCATCGACCAGCGCGTCCAGCGCCCCGGGTCGCACCTCGGTGTCGTTGTTGAGGAACAGCAGGTACGCCCCGCGGGCGTGGCTGGCACCGAGGTTGCATGCCCGCACGAACCCGACGTTGCGCTGGGTGCGCACCAGCCGCACGCCCTGGCTGGCCGCGACCATCTCGGCGGTGCGATCCAGCGAGGCATCGTCGACGACCAGCACCTCGAACGGGACCGCGGGGCGATGCTGCTCGATGCTGGCCAGGCACGCCCGGGTGTACTCCCACTTGCCGTGCACCGGTACGACGACGCTGAGCAGCGGCGACATGCTGGTCCGCAGCTTCACCGGACCGAGCGGTTGCTGGGCCTGGGCCGCAGCCGTCAGCGGACGCCCCATGGCGCGCTCGTACAGATAACGGCGCAGCGTCCCGCGCGGCGCCGCACGCTCCACGGCGCCCCGGTAACGGGAGATCAGCCGGTGCGCGGTGGCCGACCGCTCCGCGCGCAACGCCAGCACCTCCCGTTCCAGTTCGCTTGCTCGGCGTTCGGCTTCTGTGGCGATGTCCTGCTGCCAGGACGCCAGCGCTGCCGCTCGCTGGGCCCGGCGCTGTGCAGCGGCCAGCTCGAGACACAACCGGCGCACGTCGCCGTCTGGCCATTCCCACCGCCGCGCAGCGCTGTCCCGGCCGGCGGCGGCTTGGTGGTCGGCCTCGAAGCAGGTCATGACGTCGTCCATTCGCGTTCTCCCCACGTCTGGCGGGTCAGCCGGTGCAGGCTACCGAGCGCGTCTTCAGTTACGGTGCACGCCATGTCGGTGACCGACCGCAGCCACCTCGACGGCACCGCCGGCCGAGCCGGCAAGCGGATCACCACCGGCCGAGCCGGCAAGCAGACCCACGAGGTGTGGCTGCCCCCGGAGCCTCGCTCACGTCCTAGCGGTCATCAGCTCACCGCGCTGATCTGCGCGGGCCTGTTCTTCCTCAGCCCGATCATCGCCCGCAGCATCGGAGTCCCCGCCGCCCGGTTCGAGAACCGGGCGCTGGCCACGCTCGGCGACCCGCGCAACGGGTGGGCGTGGCTCACCGGGTTGCCCGCCTGGGCGGCGGACAATCTGCCGTTCCGGGACAGCGCGGTCCGGGCGACGGAGGCAGTAAGCAGAAGTGTCTTCGGCGAGCCGGCTGCGTTACCGGGGCCGATGTTGCGGCAGCTGTCAGGTCCGTCATCGGGGCTCCCGGCGGCGGGCCCAGCCCTCGCACCAGCCCCGCATCCCCCGATCGCTGCGTTCCCTTCGGTAATCGAGGGCGGTGACGGCTGGCTCTACCTCGGCGCGGATGTCAGTGGCGCATGCATGCCGTCCCGCTCACTGACCGACACACTGATCTCGTTGCGCCGGCTACGCACCGCGGTAGAGGCCTCCGGTCGGCAATTCGTACTGCTGGTGGCGCCGGACAAGACGACCATGGTGCCCGAGCATCTGCCCGCCGACTACCTGGGACGGAACTGCGCATCGCGGGCCAGGAGCGAGTTCTGGCGTCGGGTGGTCACCGAAGCCGGCGCGATCGACCTGCGGCCACCGCTGACCGACATAGCCCGGCGCAAGGGCTCCCCGGTGTACTACCCGGCCGACACCCACTGGAGCCAGGAAGGTGGAGTAGCGATGACCTACGCGCTGGCGGACCGGGTGCAACCGGGGATTACCCGGACCTGGCACGTGGCTTCGGCCGGCTCGATCCCGTGGCCCGACGACATCAGCCCGCTGATCGGTCACAGCGGCGAGCACACGATCCCGACGTACTCGCTGGCACCGACCGGGCAGGCCAACCGCACCCGTTCGATCGCCAGCGACTTCCGGGTCCCACTGCGGCTGACCTCGGCGCCCGCCGCGGGCACCGTCAACCAGCCCGTTCGCATGATCGCCGACTCATTCACCCAGTTCGCCAGCCGCTACCTGGCCGCAGCCTTCACCGACATCACCGTCGTGCATCCCGAGACCGTCGGGGCGGCCCCCCGGTCGGCCGGAGAACTGCTTGCCGGCGGAAAGGTCGTGGTGCTGGAGGTGGCCGAGCGCAACCTGCTCAGCGGGACATCACCAATCCTGCTCCAACCCGTGATCACCGAAATCGCCTACCAGCTATCTCGGCGCCCGGTGCACTGAATGACCGGCGCCTCGAACGTGGGGGCACGGGATCGCCGAATGTCACAGATTCTGCGGGAGCTGAACCCGGTGCTATGTCAGAGTCGACCTCGACCGTGGACCGGTAAGCACGCTCCTCTGAGACCACAAGGTGAGGCTCCTACCCCGGACACCAGGCCACTACCCCAGCTGAGCAGCCCTGACGATCTTGCCGGCGCTGCGGGACCAGCGGACGCGGCCGCAAGCCGGCAACATCGGCCGTTCAGCCCTGCGCGGCCTGCTGAGCGCGGGCGTAAAAGAGGTGCAGGAAGTCCGCGCCGGCAAGCGCGGTGAACGTAGCCGCGATCACCCGCGTGAACCGCGGCGCGAACAACAACCCGAGGGTGAAGCCGGTGGCCACCCACATATCGAGACAGAAGGGGCAGCTGAGCAACTCGCCGAGGGTATGCCGCAGCGGGCTTCCGCCCCGCACCTCTTCCTTCACCTCAGCAGGCCCCCCGGTGCCGCGGTACCGGGTGAAGGGGGCCCGGAGCGGGCTCGTGACCGCGTCCTTGCTGATCGTGCGAGACAACTTGTGCGTCCCCGCAGTGATCAAGACCAGGTCGTAGGGTGCGATCTGGCGCGGCAGTCCTCGCCCAGTCAGCGCGGCTATCAGACCGGCCAAGCCCACCACGCCAGCGAACACGGTCATGAGGAGTACATAGCCACCCAGTGGTCGTTCTGCGCCCTGCCGGTACTCCTGGGCCTCCGCGGAAACCGCGCTGCCGACTTCCGTCTGCTGGGTCACGCCCCTGCACTCCCCTTCGTTCGGTCCCCTGCGCGGCTTGCCACTCGGCCGTCGCTACCGATCGTACCCGCCTGCTACCCGCTTCCAGCCGGTGTGGGCTCGATCCGCTGCCCATGCGAGGTCACGGTGGGCTGCCAGCGGTCGGGGTCGGGCCTGCGTTGAGCTACCCACCAGGCGTGGGCGGCTTCGACCTGACCCACCACCGGAGTCGATCGGGTGCCCGTCATCGACCTGGGCGATCACGACGTCATCCCCGGACGCCAGCTCTCACCACAGGTCGGGGAACAGCTGTCGGCACGCGTCAATTATCCGGTTTGCCTACTGGTGCCTGCTGGTGATCGTCGACAACGCAGTGAGACTACCGACACGGAGAAGTGCGGTTGGGGCTAGCCGGGCGTCGCCCGGGCAGGGGCTCATCGCTGCCACCGGGCAACTGGGGCGTCGGGTTTGGGGTGCTGAAGGAAGAATCTGGCCATTTCGGCTGAGGCGTTGGGGCCGTGGGGGTCGGTGTACGACCCGGCCGGGTCGCCCCCGTACCAGGCGTGGTCGCCGCCGTGGACGATCCAGGACTCGGCAACGACAGTGCCGGTGGGGTCTGTGTAGTGGGTGCGGGTGTAGGGGCGGGAGCTGTCCTGCCCGGCCTGTGTCGTGGTGTGTGGGCGCAGGGCGGCCGCGGCTGCGCTGAGCCGGGAAACAATGAGGTTCCGGGCGTTCACCGGAGCCACAATGGTGTCCCGATCGCCGTGGAAGACGATCAGCGGCAGGTTCCCGCCGGAGGCCGAGGCGCCACCGGTCTTCATGGCGCTGAAGGCGGAGGCGACGTCGGAAGCGGCGCGGTAGCTGATCCCAGAATGCACGCCGACGGCGGCGTAGAGCTCAGGGTAGGTCGCGGCCATGACCGCTGCCATGGCGCCGCCGGCGGAGAGTCCGGCGATGTAGATCCGGGCGGGGTCCACAGCGTGATCGCTCATCACCTGGCGGGTGATGCCGGCGATGATGGAGGGTTCCCCGCGGCCGGCGGCTTGGTGGCTGGGGTTGAACCAGTTCCAGTAGCCGCCGCTGTTGGCAGTCGTGGATTGTTCGGGATAGGCGACGAGGAAGGTGTGTTTCTCGGCGTGATCATTCATCCGGGTGCCGGTGGCGAAGTCTGTGGCGTTTTGTTTGCCGCCGTGAAGCATCACGACCAGCGGAACTGGGTCCCCGGTGTAGCCGCTAGGGATGTAGAGCTCGTAGCTGCGTGTCCCGGCCGGCTCGGTATGGGTGAGGTGCCGGACCTCGCCTGCGGCGCCGGCAGCGGCGGTCGCCGCGGTGCGGGGAGGAGAACGTCTGGCGACGGTGCCTGGGAGCGTGCCGAGCCGGTTGAGGAGCGCCGTCAGCTTCGGCCACGCCAACGCCGCTGTGGCGTCCGGAGGGCCGCCGCCGAGCCCGCGCTGCAGGTGCGCTACCGCCTGTGCGAGCTGCCCGTCGCGGGTCAGCCGCAGTGCCTCGGCCATGTCGACATTCCTGTCCACTGTGCGGTCCTGTCTGTAGGAGTTGATCCGGCGATCCGGCGTCAGGTGGTGCGGGGCGCTAGTGCCGCCTTGACCGCGGGAGATGCCCGGAAGGCCCCGAGAACCTCCACCGACGCGATCGTCGCGAGCGCAAGCTCGGGGGAGACGTCCTCGGCGATGCTGCCCAACCCGAGGACGCGCAGCTCGACGGTGTGACCGGCCTCACGCAGCGCTTCCAGGTCGCGGCGGCTGTAGTGCTGGGTGCCCAGCGTCAAGGTCCGCCGCGCCACCGTCTCATTCAGGGCGTTCGACCGGATGTCCAGCTGCCGGCGGATCGCAGTGCGGATGAAGTCGGTACGGTTGGCGTAGAAACCCTCGTCGACAAGCAGATCGATCTGTCCCAGATCAACCAGCCCGACGTTGATCGTGATCTTCTCGCTCTTCTCGACCTCAGCCATCGCATCCCCCTTCGCCATCCGATAAACATCCTATCACCATCCCACCGGATGGAAAACTGCGCTGGCGCTGATGAGTGCGGTCCTCCGGTAGTTCCGCCCGGCGTCCAGGGAAGAGCCAGCAGGTAACCTTGTGGCAGCAGCGAGTAAAGCCGGGCACCGCGTGACGTGGGGAGGTGGTGGGGTGGCTCCTGAGCTGCCTGGGGTATTCGCTTCGCTGGCCCCGATCCTCACTGCGCACGGTTACCTGGCTGTCTTCGGCTTCCTGTTTATTGAGAGCTTCGGTGCGCCGGTCCCTGGTCAGACCATGCTCATGGCCGCGGGTGTCTTCGCCGGAGCCGGGAAACTCAATGTTGCCGGCGTCGCCATCCTGGGTTTCCTCGCCGCTGTCGTCGGCGACAACATTGGCTACTTGATCGGGCACTTCGGTGGGCGGGGTTTGGTGCTTCGTTTCGGCCGCTACATCCTGGTGACCGAAAAGCGCCTCAACAAAGCCGAGGACTTCTTCGGGCGCCATGGCAGCAAGATCGTCGCCGTCGCGCGGTTCATTGACGGCCTGCGCCAGCTCAACGGCATCGTCGCTGGCATCGCCAGGATGCCATGGCAGCGGTTCCTGGCTTTCAACGCGCTGGGCGCCGCAGCCTGGGTTGGAGTGTGGACCTGTGTCGGCTACTTCGCCGGCGGTCACCTCACCGTGATTTATCAGCAGTTCCACCGCTATCAGACACTGGTGCTGTGCGTTGTCGGCACCGTCATCCTCGCCGCGGGAGTCCACTGGGCGTGGCGCAGACAACGTCAGCGCGATACCGTTCCCCACCGGTGAGGCCCCGGGCACCGCACCGCGGGGCGTCGTTGTCGAGCTGGAATTTACCGACGAGGAAGAGCACGACCGGTGCCGCGCGCTCCCCGCGGTGCGCGCCGCCCTCGCCCGCTCGAATGCCAGGATGATCCTCGACCGGTCCTCAGCTCCGCACTTCCTGGTCAACCATCCCGAAGGGCGACGATGACACCCAGCAACAGGATCCAGCGGGTAAGCGACACCCAGGGCCGGGCCGCCTGGCTCGTGTCGGGACACGAGTGGGTGCGGGAGCTGCTGGCCGACCCGCGCCTGTCCCGCTCGCATCCCAACCCGGAGCACCCGGTCCGTCTCACCCAACCCGGTCTGTTCGGGGGACCGATTCCCGATCCGGAAGGAGAGCTGGCTGATCTGCAACGGATGCGCAAGCTGCTGACGCCGTCGTTGTCGGCCCGTCGCATGGAAAGTCTCCGGCCCCGCGTCGAGACGATCGTCGACGCGTTGCTCGACGAGCTTGGCCGCAGCGGCTCCCCCGCCGACTTCCACACCATCGTCGCTTTTCCGCTGCCGGCACTCGTGATCTGCGAACTGCTCGGGGTGCCCGCCGAGGACCGCGCGGACTTCTGCCGGTGGCAGATCGAGGCCAAGCAGGTGAGTAGGCCCGCCGTCGCACGAGGAGGCCTGCAGTCGCTGTGGCGTTACCTGGGGACCCTGATCGAGCGCAAGCGCTGGGTCGGCAGCGACGACGTTATCTCGGATCTGCTTGATGCCGCCAAGCGCGATCCGAAGCTGACGGACGACGGGATCGCCCATCTCGCCGCCGGACTGCTGTTCGCGGGCCATGCGCCCGTCGTCGCCATCATCGACCGGGGCATGCTGCTGCTACTGACCCACTCCGAGCAGCGGGAAGCGCTGCGGCGTGACCCGGCGCTGGCCGCCGGGGCCGTAGAAGAGATCTTCCGCTTCGCCAGCCCGATCGAGCGGCTGCGAACCGCTCGGCGCGGCGGCCTGACCCGGTACGCCTCCGTCGACATCGAGGTCGAGGGAGCCACCATCCGCGCGGGCGACACCGTGATGTTCGCCGTGCAGGAGGCCAACGAAGACGAGAGCGTCTTCTCCGACCCGAAGCGCTTCGACATCACCCGCGAGCGCATCCCGCACCTGTCATTGAGTCACGGCGCGCACTTCTGCCTCGGAGCCCACCTGGCCCGGGTGAAGCTCCAGTACCTGTTCGTCCGGTCGTTCGAACGTTTCCCCAGGCTGCGCCTCGCGGTACCGCTCGAGGAGATCCAACCCGTCCGCGACGCCGTGGCTGGCGCCGTCAGCCGACTTCCCGTCATCTGGTAGGAGAATCCGCCATCACGCGGTGCTGACTCGACGGCCACGCGATCTGGTCGTGTTCCCTGGCGTCCAGGGAACACGACCACGAGTATCGCCGCCTAGGCGGTAGCGGATTGACGACCACCTATCGCACTGAGCAGGCCACTACCGAATATCAGTGTCACCACAGCGGTCACCAGATGTAGCCAGTTGTCCCCGGCAAATCCGCTGGGGATGGACAGCAACGAGAAGTAGCCCAGGAAGCCCAGCACGGCGGCCAGCAGGTAAACACCAGCGAGCGTGATGTTTATCCCCTCATTGCCGGCAGGGGTGAGCGTGAATGACCCCAACAGCCACAACAGCCCAAACAATATGTGCACGATGTTGTGGAAGGGGTTCAGCATGAAGATCCCGAAAAGCGCGTGGTTCGTCATCTCAGTGATGCTGGCGAAGCCTGTGATGAAGAACCCGATGATCCCACCGACTATGTAGATGGTGCCAGCGATCATCGAATAGTTCTGTTCGAGCGTCCTGGGCCTGCTCCGGATCTTGATCCCGAACTTGTCTTCTGGACTCGCAAACGCCATGTCTGTCCCCTTCCACTCGACACCGCGATACTCGACGCCCGCCAAGGCGGGCCGCACACAACGAACCTGGGACGTCCAACTGGTCCAGACCAGCTGCGCCACCGACCGGCGGTAGCTGCGCAGGAAACGGCGCCGTTCGTCTGGATCAGGGGTCTCGGCAAAACAGGAGGCCACTTCAGCCCACCAGGCTGTGCTTTCCCCGCCGGGCAGCAGGCCGCATACCCAGCGCAGCGACCTGGGGGGCAGCGCGGGACCCGCACCAAGGCGTGCCGTTGCCGGCCAATCCCGGATGCGGTGTGGACGAATGCCGCCCAGAACTACGCTGTCACCGGCGACGAGGGTTCTTCGACCGCTCATGCCGGTCCTGCTTCGGTGGTGGGAGTGGCAGGAAAGTGGGGGGGCGCGAGCAGCCGGCTCAGGCCACTGCGGTCACGACCTTGCTGCAGGGCGTGGACGGCGCGGGCGCGGCCCTCCATGGTCAGCCGGTAGTACCGCCGCGGGGGCCGACCCTCGGCCCGAGCAGGCTCGGGGTCCTCCCATCGGTCGCTGACCCATCCGGCGCCCCGCAGTCGTTGCAGGATCGGGTAGATCGTGCCCGGCTCTAGTCCGCTGGCGCGCACGATCTCCAGCCCATACAGCTCGGTGTCGGGGCCATCGAGCAGCGCCCCCAGCACCACCAGAACCCCCACCGTCATCCGCAAACCCACCATGGCTTCTAACACTATATAGCTCGTGTTCGCCTGTCGAGGGCGGGAGCGTCAGCAAAAATGGCAACACAGAGTTGTGGGCTGGCCGCCGGTGCAGATGAGCCCACCACCGTACCCGGCCGCACCCCCGATCCCGCGGTGGCCGAGGTGACCGAACGAGGGTACCGGCCGTGACTGGACCTGGCCTGTCGGTAAGGCCCGGGAGTCTTGACGTGCTGAGATTCAGGAGACAGCGGTGCCGATAAGGTGCCCGACGCCGAAGGTGACAGCCGCTGCCAGTCCACCGGCAGTAATCTGGCGCACTCCGGAGCGCAGGGCCGAGCGACCGTTGAGGATCCCGATCCCGGCGCCGACCGTGAACAACGCGACTACCGCCAACCCGATCGCTGCCAGGAGTGCCGCCGTGCCGCCGGTGATCAGGTAAGGCAGCACCACCACGAAGGCACCCACGGCGAAGGCGAGCAGGCTGGAGATCGCCGCTGACCACGAAGAGCCCAGTTCGTCGGGGTCCAGGCCGAGTTCCTCACGGGCCAGGGTGTCCAGAGCCACCTCCGGGTTGGCCATGATGCGGTCCGCTAGGCGCTCGGCGTCCGCGCGGTCGAGGCCCTTGGCGCGGTACAGCAACACGAGCTCGGCGCGCTCCTCTTCCGGCTTCTCGGCCACCTCCTGAGCCTCCAGGGCGATTTCCCGCTGGTACCTCTCGCGCTGGCTGGACATCGACACGTACTCGCCGGCGGCCATGGAGAACGCACCCGCGAGCAATCCGGCGATTCCGGCCAGGAGGATCGCGCTGCGCGAAGAGCCCGAGCCGGCGAAGCCCATCACCAGTGCGGTATTGGACACCAATCCATCGCTGATGCCGAAGACCCCGGCGCGCAGGCTGCCGGAGCGGTCGGTGTGGTGCCAGGGTTCTCGACGCGCGATCTGCTGCTGCGGGCTAGGTCGGGCGCCGTCCATGAGCTTGCCGATCGTGCGGGCATGGCGGCGTTCCTCGGCGGCCATCCCCGGCGCGGCGTCGGGTTCGTCGTCGTAGATGCCCGCATCGGCGCGTTCACCACATTCGATCAAGGGCAGCACCGCGGCGGTGGAGAACCGGCGCGCGGTGAGGCCAATCAGCCTAGTTCGGAGGCTGGGCCGTCCCGGACGGGGAATCCTGGCCCCTGCCGCCCGTAGCTTGCCTTCCCAGTGACTGGCGTGGCGGAGCTCGATCGCGGCTAACTCTTCGAAGATCTTGCGGCGCTCACCGCGTTCGGCGGCCGCCAGCCGCGCGTACAACGCGGCGGCGTCCCGTTCGCTGCTGAGCAAGCTCCGCCACCGCCGCACCTGGCCGCGCTGATCCTGATTCACCTGTCCCTCCTCAACCCATGCTCCGCCCGTCTTCCTCGCCAATTCGCCATGGTTCACTCGGCGGTGAGGTGTGGGGCCAGCTGCCTGAGGCGGTACCGAGGATGGCCGGCGCAGCCGTGGCGCTACAGGGTTCTCAAGGTCGCGGCCGTGGCCGTCGTTGGCGTCTTCCTGTATACAGTCACCCTGTATACAGTCACCCTGACCCGATACCCCCGTGGCCACCCGGTCGCTCCCGGCCTACCACTTGCTCACCCGCTCCGACCTCGACCCGCCGGACCCCGGCCTGACCGGCCGCTACACTCTGCGCGCTGTATCGGAGAGCCACCCTGTAGATACGACTGCACTCGGGCCGAAGCTCGCTCCGGGAAGCCTCACCGGACGCGTGATCACCACCCTGCGGGGCCAGCCCCAGGCGGCCCGCCTGTTCGGCCAGGACCAGCATCTGCCACCCCGCCCGCCGGAATCGGTGACCGCTGCCGGCGGGCCGGGTGAGGAACGCGCCGATGCCTCGGTGGTTTTGGAGAGCGGCTATGACGCCGCGTGGGCAACGCCGCAGCCAGGTGGACCTGAAGGGGCGTTGTGGTGAAGGACATTGATCCCGAGGTGCGGGCGGTGCTGGTGGCGCGGCTGCGGCAGCGGCGTGCTGCGGGGCAGTTGCGTAGCGCTGATGTGCGCGCGGCGGCGGTGAGCTTGGGGATTGGGGAGCGGACGTTGTGGGATTGGTTGAGCAAGGGTGGTGAGCAGTCGGGGCGCAAGGTCCGGGCGCGGTATGAGATCACCGTCGGCGCTTGGCATGGGGCGCTGGGCCGAGATCAAGCCGCGCTGCGGCGGCTGGTAGGTCGCCTGGCCGGTGTCGCGCGCGTCTTGCAGTGCCCGGATCGGCTAGGCTGCCCAGGTGGATGCCATGAATGCCGCTGACACCTGGGAACCTCAGCCGGGGGTGCCTCTGCCCCCGGGGCAGAGGGCCAAAGCTGAGGCCATTGTGGCTGAGCTGGTTTCCGAACGCGGCGCACCGACGCTGGAGCACTACCGTCGGGTCTACCGCAGCATCGGCGTGGTGTGGCCTGGTGACGAGGAAATTCGACGTCTGTACCCTGTGGCTGATTCCGCGTTCGCCGGGTGATCGGCGGGAAAGTTGTTGATTCCAGCGCCTTAGCTGCCTACGTCCGGGGCAGTGTGGCGATGGACTCGTGGCTGGCCGTGGCCAAAGAACTCGGCATTGTGCTGTACGTCCCCGCGCTGGCAGTGATCGAGTTCGCACGGTATGTACGGTGTACCCCAACACCGAGACGCTGCTGGCGCGGCTACTTGATCACCCCTCGGTGATCCACTCTGTGCTTTCATCTGACGACGCGCTCAAAGTGATCCGGCTGTTGGACGAGTCCCGTGCGTGGGACGGCGTCGCCGGACATGTGATCCTGGTGGCCCGCCAGCGTGGTTGGCCTATGCTGACTACTGATCCAGACCGACTGCGACGCATTGCCCCAGACCTGGATGTCGACCTGCTGTAAGGTGGGTCTCTGCCCCCGCATCGAGGGCGTGAAATCTGTTGAACGCGGATTTTCCGGTGTCACAAAATCGGCAGCGCCGTGGCCGGGAGTTGGAGGCGCTCACGGCGGGATCACGGCCCTGCTGCGCGCGCTCGGCGGGCCTCGGCGAGTCGTACGGTGCGGCGCTCGGCCAGGTGGTGGGCGGCGGGGAGCATGTGCCGCAACTCTCCACAACTGCCCGGTATGGGCACGGTGCCTGCTGAACGGGTTCCGGGTCGCGCCGCCCGCGGACGTGCCGAGTCCTCAGCGTCGCTCGGCGCGGTACCGCCGGAAGGCTTATTCGAGTAGAAAGGCTTATTCGAGTAAATGGGGGCGAGAGGTAACCTCGCGCCCATGGCCTCTCAACCGTCACTCCCTCGGCTTCAAACGGTGTTTGCTGGTCTCGTATCCGCCCGACTCGTTAGGGCGCCTGGGCATAGCGATCACCTCTCCGCCGTGCCTCACGAAATCTCGGATTTCTTCATCGATTTGCGGGACGCCATCTGGGCCGCAGTCCACGATGAGATTCGCCGCTTTGAGCGCACCCCAAATGGGCAAGTTCGGATCGAATCTGGCCGCCCTGTTACGGCACGCTCGCACAAAAAGCTCAAAGCCGTCGTCGCCGCCGTAGTATTTCTCGACGTGCCGCAGCTTATCCAGAAGAGCTTCCCTTTCCTTAGCGCGCATCACATACCACCCTTCAGCGCCGGATCGCACCCATGTCGGGCCAACATTATGGCAGGACGATGAGATTATTAGTATAGCATCGGGACCATCCGCCGGAGTGTCGCGCGGTCGGGCCTGTGGCTCCCCGTTGTCGATCGTTCCTCAAGCATCCGGAGGATCAGCCTCCGACGCCGGGAAGTCTGGTCGGTATCAGAGGCGGGGTCGGCGTCACCTCGCTAGGCGCTGGCCTGCCGGAGGTCTTGGTTGGGCTCTGTTCAACGTCGGCACCACCATTTGGAGTGCTGATGCTGGTGGGAGCCTCGGTGGAGGTTTCGGTAGAGGTCTCGGTGGGGGTCTCGGACGTCGGCGCGCCCGGACTCTGCGGCGTGGGCAGGGGTGCTGGTTTCCGCGGGCCGGACTGGTCGTTGATCACCTGTCCGATGGTGGTTCCCTTGCCGTTACCCCCTACGGTCTCGCCGCTGGCCCACTCGAAGCCGGTGATGACCATCATGGCCAGCAGGAAGGCCCCGAGTGCTCCCACGACCACCACCCCCCAGCGCAGCGGGGCCAACCGCCGGGAGCGGTTCCGCGGCTGCGGTCTGCGGTCGATACTGCCGGTGAGCCGATTGTCGCCGGGCGAGGCGTTCACCGCCGCGGGCTGGGAGGACTCCGCCTTGGATCCCTCCCGGGAAGTCGGCAACGGTCGAGTGCGCTGGGCGAGAGAGCGGACCCGCTCCCGGCTGCGCTCCAGTGAGGACTGGTACAGGGCAGTGCCCACGGTGGTGATCACGCTGGCCCCGGCGGCCCCGATGAGGGTACCGGCAGCGCCGAGCATGGCGGTGGTCACCGCGGCGAGAGCGGCCGCGGCGACGCGGGTCAGGTTGAGGTCGGTCTTGCGCGGAGTGTCGTCTGGTCTAGTAGGCGAGTGCGGCGCAGTCATGATCTCCGTATGTAGTCGGGGACTACTCGTCAGTGGCCGACGTCCGGGACGTCGGTTCTGATGCCGGCTACGTTAACCGCGGGGCCCAGCACAGTGTTTCCGGCCCTTGGGGGATGTCCGCGTCTGATCGGGATCAGTGTCGGGTCGGTGTGGCGATGGCTGTCGGTGTGGGGATGGCTTTAGCCGAGGAAGGGGGCCGGCCCGGGTCGTCGATGACCTCCAGCAGCGGTGCGACGGTCCGCGTGGCGGATGCCAAGGGGCCCGGCGTTCCACGATGGTCGTTCCACGATGGTCACAGTGCGGCCATGGATCTGGTGTGCCAGGCGGACCTGATACCGAGCGCGCTTGTCTTCAGCCAACGCGACAGTGCCAGTGCCGTTAGCTGGTCAGGGCTTTCGCCCCACGCCGCCGAACGCGTCCACCTCAGCAGGGACGCCGAAGGGGTTCACTTCGGGCCGCCACCGCGGACACGAGACCACGCCGGGTTCCACAAGTTCCAGGCCGTCGAAGAAACGGGCGATCCGCTCGATACTGCGCAGGCAGTACGGGGCCGAGCTGGCCTGGTTCCAGACTTGCATGGCCTCCTCGAACTCTTTCCCCCGAATGACGTTGGTACCGTCGTTGAGCGCGAGGTAGCTCCCGGAAGGCAGAGCAGCCAGGAGTCGGTTCACGATCGCGTACGCCTGGGTGTCGTCGGTGAGGTGACCCAGGATCCCGTTCAGCATGAGGGCGACCGGGTGGCCGAAGTCCAGTGTCCGGGCGGCAGTGTGCAGAATCGTGTTGGGTTCGCCCAGGTCTGCGTCGATGTACTGGCACGCGCCCTCGGGACTGCTGTTGAGCAGGGCTCTGGCGTGCGTCAGCACCAGGGGGTCGTTGTCGACGTAGACGATGCGGCACTCCGGCGCGACCGCCTGGGCGACCTCGTGGGTGTTGTTCGCGGTGGGCAGCCCGGTGCCGATGTCCAGAAACTGGCGAATACCTGCCTCACCAGCCAGATACTGCACCGAGCGGGCGATGAATGCTCGGGAGGCGCGGGCTACCGCGATGATGTCCGGGAAGATCTCATAAAACTGGTCGCCGACCTCGCGGTCCACGGGATAGTTGTCCTTGCCGCCCAGCCAATAGTTCCAGATCCGGGCCGAGTGCGGCACGGTGACATCGATCTTGGGTGATCCCTGTCGAGGGGTGGATGAGCTGTCTGTCACGGTCACACCTTCGCTTTGCTCCGCGTCGCGATCACTATGGTGTCTGCGTGCTCGTAGAACGTGTTGGGAAAGGTCACGGCGCGCCTGCGTGACTGGTGGGGCGATTGTGCCGCATGCGATCTTCTCCGGCTGGGCGGTATCCCTCGGATCTGACCGATGAGCAGTGGACGTTGATCGAGCCGATGGTGCCGGCGGCAGCCTGGCTGAACGCGATGCCTTCACCGCGCTCGCTCGGCAATCCCTGCCGGAGGTGCGCGCCAGCGCTGAAACCTGGTGCAACGGACTGACCGCGTTCCTCACCCTGGTCACGACTACAATGATCATCAAAGGCCGGGACACCACCGCGGAGCGGCGGCCGTCTGGACAGTGATCGTCTATAAGAGGTGCTGCGGGTGTGCGCGGTGCCCGACGGCGAGTGACGGGCCGCGCTGGTCGCCCCGGTATGCGTCGGTGCGTGGGTTCGTGCCACTGTTGTGCCAGGCGTCGAGTGCGACACCACCACCGATGCCGGGCCGATCCGGGCCGCGGTGCGCGGCGACCTGCCGGACCTGATGGCGACCCGCCCCACGACCCGGGTGCCCGCCGGGCATCTGGATGCCCGGCGGGTTGCCAGCGATCACGTGCCGGGCGGCCGGTGGCAACGGCTGGTGTTCGCCCCCGGCCGCCCGGCGGGCACCGGAGAAAGGCGGTGTACGTGTTCTGCATCCTCGAACAGTTCCACCCCTGGAGAACCTCTTGGTCATGTCACTGGACTGGAAGCATGAATGGATTGCGAGTCTCGCCTGGTCGGGGACGGCCTTCGTCATCACTGTTGCCGCCTTTACCGTGGTTATCTGGCTACTCACCCGTTCTACACACTGGGGGAGGCAGTTCTGTCGGATCACAATTCCTTATTTCCAACCGGACCGCAGCTGGGTCAGCTGGCGACCACTGCTTACACTATTGGTGATGCTGTGGATGACGGTCCTCGCGGTGCGCCTCGA
This sequence comes from Pseudonocardiales bacterium, assembly GCA_019240665.1. Classification (GTDB taxonomy): domain Bacteria; phylum Actinomycetota; class Actinomycetes; order Mycobacteriales; family Pseudonocardiaceae. The sequence goes on from JAFAXZ010000213.1 coordinate 16,004, forward strand.
CGTGTTGCTGTCGTATTGGACGAATGGACTTTTCACGGCACTACAGGAGATGAAGGCGGCGTCATTCGGGTATATCCTCGCGGTGTTCGGCGTGCTGACGACGATCTACTTCATTCACACGATGGTGGGGAACCTCATCAGCCAGACGTTCATCATCCAGTGGCGAAGCTGGCTGAACGATCACATGGTTGGGGACTGGCTGGATGGACGCGCCTACCACCGCGGACAGTTCGTGACCGCACCGGTCGACAACCCTGACCAACGCATCCAGGAGGACATCACCGCATTCGTCACCGAATCCCAAGCATTATCGATGGGCGCGGTCAGGGCCGTCGTGTCGCTGATGTCGTTCACTCCCATCCTGTGGACGCTGTCAGGCCCACTGCCGCTATTCGGCCACACGATCCCGCGCGCTATGGTTTTCCTGTCCTATCTCTACGTGATCGTGGCGTCGGTGGCCGCCTTCCGGATCGGTCGTCCGCTGATCCGGCTGAACTTTCTGAACGAGGGACTTGGCGCCTCATTCCGCTACGCGCTGATCCGCCTGCGTGATCACTCCGAAAACATCGCGTTCTATCACGGTGAGGAGGTGGAGCAGACGACCTTGGCCACCAGGTTTGCCGCTATCATCACGAATAGATGGCGAATCGTCTTCCGCGGCCTGAAGTTCGACGGGTTCAACATCGCGGTCAGCCAGATCGCGTTGGTGATTCCCTACATCATTCAGGCACCGCGCTTCTTCCGCCACGTCATCACCCTCGGCGACGTCCAACAGACCACCATTGCTTTCGGCCAGGTGCACGGCGCGTTGTCCTTCTTTCGGAACTCCTACGGCGGCTTCGCCGCCTACCGGGCGACAATTACCCGCTTGACGGGCCTACTGGACGCGAACAGCCAGACGCGCGCCCTGCCATCGGTGGCCGTCGCGGATTGTCCCGACGGGCTGGACATCAACAATCTGACGGTATGCCGTCCCGACGGCCAGCTACTAATCGACGGTCTGAACCTGCATCTGAGTCCAGGCCAAGCGTTGTTGATCACCGGTGCTTCGGGCAGCGGTAAGACTACCCTGCTGCGCAGCCTGGCGGATTTATGGCCGTACGCCCAGGGCACGGTACGCCGACCCACCGCAGGCCGCGCTCTGTTCTTGTCTCAGCAACCCTATGTGCCCCTGGGGGCTCTGCGCACCGCACTGACCTATCCGCAGTCCCGGCACCCGGGGGACGATGAGCAGCTGCGCAACGTGTTGCGCATGGTCCAACTGGGCCATCTAGAGGGCCGAATCGAGGAGGAGGCCGATTGGTCACGCATCCTGTCTGCGGGTGAGCAACAGCGCCTAGGGTTTGCCCGCATCCTGGTGAACCGTCCACGTCTGGTCTTTCTCGATCAGGCGACGTCCGCGGTCGACGAAGGCATCGAACACGCACTCTACACCCTGGTCCGCGAGGACCTGCCCGAATGCACGCTGGTCATCGTCGGCCATCGCAGCACGTTGAACCCGGTATACACCCACTACCTGGAACTGCTCGGTGAGGGACGCTGGGATGTGACGGTGCCCATCGGGCAGCCAGAATCTCAGCTGGACTTCGAGAGATTCTCCAGCCTCACAAGAGATCATGTGCTGCAATAATCGAGAGGGCCCCTGGGCTCGCGCGCCTACGCCACGTCACGTTCCGTTCTGTGAGAGCCCGGGAGTGAAATTGCCCTGGGCGATCCGGTGGCCATCACCAGAGGCTACGATTGGTCGACCGTCGAGCACGTCTATCGACGTGGGTGAGGGATACAGGTCGTATGCTGGCAACCATCCTGGGCGCCACCCACACCTGCGCGGGACCCTGGTCCACTTCCCGGCCCCGAGTCGATTGGCGAACTACTGCTGTGGTGGTAAGGAGGGGGTCATGGCGGTTGTTGTGCTTAATGGGATTCGACTCAGCTACCAGGTGAAAGGTTCTGGTGCGCTGGTGGTGTTGGTGATGGGCACGGGTAGTGCCGGCCGGGTGTGGCACCTGCATCAGGTTCCGGCGTTGGTCGCGGCGGGCTATCGGGTGGCCACCGTGGACAACCGTGGCATCCCGCCTTCGGACGAGTGCGCCAGCGGGATGACCATCGATGATCTTGTGGCCGACACCGCGGCGTTGATTGAGCATCTGGGCCAGGGGCCAGCGCGGGTAGTTGGTACGTCATTGGGCGCCCGGGTTGTGCAGGAGTTGGCGTTGGCGCGTCCGGATCTGGTGTCGCATGCGGTGATGATGGCTGCGCATGGACGGACTACCCCGGTGATGGACAAGCTGTCAGTGGGAGAGCGCGCCCTGCATGACGCAGGGATCGAGCTGCCGTCGATGTACTACGCGGCGATCACTGCATTGCTGAATTTGTCGCCACAGACGCTTAGCGATCGCTCTGCGGTGCAGGAATGGCTCGATTTATTCGAGCTCTCCGGATCTTGCATCAGTGTCGGCGTGCGGGCTCAGCTGGAGATGGAGCATTTCTCTGACCGGCTAGCCGCCTACCGCAGGATCAGAGTGCCGAGCTTGGTGATCGGTTTCGCTGACGACCTGATGATTCCGTCGTATCTGTCTCGTGAGGTGGCCGAGGCGATCCCGGGGGCCCACTATGAGGAGATCCAGGGTTGCGGCCATTTCGGCTACCTCGAGCGCCCAGCCGAGGTCAACGAGCTGCTCGTGAAATTCTTCACCTTGACATGACCCGTGCCACATCTCGCCGAGCACGTCCGGGCGCCTGGGCGGTCACCCGCATCACCACCACCGACACCCACCTCGATGGGCACCCTATCCGGGCCGGAAGCACCATCGTCTGCAGCGCCTACCTCCTGCATCACCGGCCCGATCTGTACCCCGACTCTGACCGTTTCGACCCCGACCGCCGGATCGGTGGACACTCCGCACATTCGCCGCAATCCGCACCGGGCAGATTCTCCTCGCCGACAAGGGCTTCGCCAGCAATTACTCATTGTGGGAGCCGGTCCATCGCGGCACGCGCCTCGTAGCAGTGCCGGCAGGCTTCACGGCCGTCACGCCAGGCGACACCGTCAAACCACCTGGTAGGCCGCGTCGGCAGCGGGTGACCTTCCGGGCAGGCCGACACCGGGCGCCAAGGCTTGACCGCGGACCTGTCAACCCATCCGTACATATCAGATTGAGACAGCTGCCATGCGACGTGATACATGTAGGCTCGAAGTATTTCCTCCGGATTCTGCGTGCCGGTGCACATCGCCGCCTCAACGGACAGCCGACCGATGTGCAGCTCGAGAGTGGCGTTGGCCTGATGGAGTGCGGGTTCACCGGACCAGGATCATTCCGGCGCCAGTGTCACCCGTATTGTGGGACCGTCGGGTTGAGTAGCACGGCACCGAGCGGAGGACGCAGTTGCCCTGCTGCGGACACGGCGCCGGCGAGGCTGGGGTTTAATGCGGCTGGGGGTTTATCCCGGCGACGTCTGCTCAGGTTGTCGCCACCGGAGCACGGTGTCCAGGGCGAACGGGCCTGGACCCAGTGTTGCGATCAACAGGAAGATCCAGGAGTACAGTGCGGCCGGTTCACCATCATTCTGCAGGGGAAGCAACCCCAGCGGCTGGTGCACAGTGAAGTAAGCGAAGGCCATCGCACCCGAGCACAGCAACGCCGCCGGCCTCGTGAACAGACCAAGGAGGACGAGGCCGCCACCGACCAGATGGATCACACCTGCCCACCAGAGTGGCCACGATCCGACCGGTGCCGTTGCCCCGTGCCTGTCAACACCGCCAAACGCGCCGAAGAGGATGAGGGCTCCGTGGCAGATGAACAGAAATGATACGACAACCCGGACCGCGGACAACGCCGCTCCACTGATCCGATCCGTAGAATTCTGAACCCGATTGATCATGAACCTTCCCAGGGGACGGCGCAGCGCCGGTGCCGAAGAGCACATGCATGATCGCCTGGTCCGCGCGCCGGGTGTGGTGCCAGCAGGGTGTGACCGCCTTGGTGAGGTTGGTCCTTGAGCCGGTGAAACCCGTGGCCTGACCACCGTCGACGCATGCTGCGACAGCCACACGACCACTGCGTGGCCACACCCGAGTGTCGCGCCGCCTGCGCTGACGCCGTCACTGCTTCACGATTGCCCATCGCCCCGGTCTGCGGTAGATCGCTGGTTATCACCAGCCTCCCCACCGGTCCAATTTCTCCCGGCAAGCTTGGTGCTATCCGACACCGGGGTCAAGAGAGCCCTGGAAACGCACCGCTCAGGAATTTTCGACATGACAAGCCGCCGTTAAGGTGAGTTCATGGATCCTCTCACTCCCTCCCGCGCCGGACCCGATCGCTTACCCGCCGCAGCCACGCTGATGGCCGTGGCGGCACTCAGTGATGAGCTACGACGGCGGATGTATGGGTTCATCCGCCGAGTCCGCCGCCCGGTCAGCCGGGAGGAGGCCGCCGAAAGCGTGGGGATCTCCCGCCGGCTCGCTGCATTCCACCTCGACAAGCTGGTCGAGGTGGGACTGCTGCGAGCTCGCTACGAACCGGTCGGCGGAATCCGCAAAGTGGGCCGCACCCCCAAAGTCTACGAACCCGCCGACACCCAGGTACGGATCAGCATCCCGGCCCGAGAACACGATCTCCTAGCCGACATCCTCATCGACGCCGTACTCGCC
>JAFAXZ010000255.1 GCA_019240665.1 Pseudonocardiales bacterium
GAGGCGCGTAATCCCGTCCAGCCCACACTGCGGTCAGCGACGTGTCCAGCCCGACCCGCGGGCCGGTGGGGTGCCCGCCACCAAAGGCGCGCGGTGACCGACGCCTGGGTGGGTCTTGGCCTGCTGGCCCTGGCCGGCTTCCTGCTCGGCGGCGTGGTCTCCACCTGGCGCACCTCGCGCCCGTTAGCCGTGGTGCTCGGGATGGGGTTTGCGTTGGCGATCGCCAGCGGCATCGTCTGGCTCCTGTGATGGGGCGCTCTGCCGATGATAGTCAGACATCGGCACATCAGAGTAGCTATGCTGCGATGCGTGCGGACGACGCTCAGTCTCGATGACGATGTCGCGGCGCAGCTCGAACAGCTCCGCGCTCGCGGGGACCGGTCCTTCCGGCAGCTGGTCAACGAGGCATTACGCGTGGGATTGGCGCATCTGGATCGCGCGAACGCGACGCTGCGCGGACCCTTCACCCGGACGGTCTCGCTCGGCGCGCCGCGGCTTCCGGACGTCGACGACGTCAGCGAAGCGCTTGTGATCACCGAGGGTGAGGGTTACCGGTGATCGCGATCGACGCAAATCTTCTCGTCTACGCCCACGTCACGTCCTACGCCCAGCATGAGACGGCCCGGGCGTGGCTGGAGGAACAGCTGGTTGCGGCGCCGAGGGTGGGGTTGCCGTGGGCGAGCCTGCTCGCGTTCGTCCGGTTGGTCACCAACCCCCGGCTGTTCACCGAACCGGAGTCGATCACCGACGCGTGGGGCCAGGTCGCCGCATGGCTGGACGCCGACCCGGTCTGGACACCGGCACCGACCGCGCGGCATCGCCAGGCGCTGGGTACCTGCCTGGCAGGATCAGGGTTGCGCGCGAACGATGTCCCGGACGCCCATCTGGCCGCACTCGCCCTCGAGCATGGGCTGCGACTGGCGACCAGCGACAGTGGCTTCGCGCGGTTCTCGGGCCTGGAATAGTTCAACCCCTTGCAGCCGGCATGACGAGGCGCGTGGTGGTCGTCGGCGCCGACGCAGCGGGGATGAGCGCCGCCTCGCAGGCGCTTCGGCGGGCCGGCCAGGACGTGCTGGAGGTGGTGGCCTTCGAGCGCGGCCACCACGTGTCCTACTCAGCCTGCGGTATTCCGTACTGGGTGGCGGGCGACGTCGACAGTGCCAACGCGCTGATCGCCCGTAGCGCCGCTGAGCACCGGGCGAACGGGATCGACCTGCGGTTGCGTACCGAGGTCACCGAGATCGACCTGGACGCCAGCACGGTGACGGCCACGCAACTCGACGGTGGTGTGAGCTACCAGGTTGGTTTCGACGACCTGGTGCTGGCCACCGGCGCGGTGCCGGTGCGCCCGAACCTGCCCGGGGTGGTCGCGCCGGGCAGGTACGGCGTGCAGACCCTGGATGACGGCGCCGCTGTGCTGAGGGCGCTGACCGAACGGCCGCGCAGGGCGGTTGTGGTCGGCGGCGGCTACATCGGTATCGAGATGGCCGAAGCGATGGTCCGTCGTGGCCTGCCGGTCACCGTGGTGGACCGGGCTCCGGAGCCGATGGCCACCCTCGACCCGGACATGGGCGTCCTGGTGCGCGAGGCGATGGAAGGGATGGGCATCACCGTGCTCACCGGCATCCCGGTTACCGGGTTCGAGACCGGTCCTGGCGGCCGGGTATCCGGGGTGGTCACGGAGGGCGGGACGCTGCCGGCGGACCTCGTCGTGCTGGGTTTGGGCGTGCGGCCAGCCAGCGAGCTGGCTCGGGCGGCCGGGCTGCCCCTGGACGAGCACGGCGGTGTGCTGACCGATCTGCGGATGAGTAGTGCCGGATCACGACAGGGTGTGGGCCGGCGGCGACTGCGTCGAGGCGCTGCACCGCGTCTCGCAACGCCGAGTGCACGTGGCATTGGGAACCCACGCCACCAAGCATGGCAGGGTGATCGGCACGAAACTGAGCGGCGGCTACGCGACCTTCCCCGGAGTGGTTGGCACCGCGGTCAGCAAGGTCTGCGATCTCGAGGTCGGCCGGACCGGGCTGTTGGAGGTTGAGGCGCGGGCCGCGGGGTTTCAGCCGGTGAGCGTGACGGTGCGGGCCACCACCCGGGCCGGCTACTTCCCGGGCGCCGTCCCGATTACCGTCAAGATGATCGCCGAGCGCGGCACCGGGCGGTTGCTCGGGGCGCAGCTGGTTGGTCGGGAGGGCTCGGGTAAGCGGGTCGACGTGTGCGCCGTCGCGTTATGGAATGAGATGACCGTCGAGGAGATGACGAGTCTGGACCTCGGCTACGCGCCACCGTTTTCCCCCGTCTGGGATCCCGTGCTGGTGGCCGCCCGCAAAGCGGCAGCGGCGATCTGACGTCTTTGCCGGAAAGCTGTTAGCAACGGTATCGGTGGCAGCCGTCCGATGCTGGAACCCTGCGTGGGATAGCTCACTAGGGAGCGGGCTCAGCGGGTGGAAGGCCGTACTTGCGCACCGCGACCGGCATCACCGGATACCGCCCTTCGTAGATTCGCTGGTGTAGCTCCGCTTCGACAATGGCCCGTATGATCGGTAGCTGTCGTGTGGCATCCCTGATGCTGGTCACTTGCAATGGCCAGTCTCCGGCGGTCGAGCCACGCACATGGGCGTGGTTGAAGCTGCGTCGGAACCAGGCGATCACCTGGACTGGCGCCACTGGACCACCGTCCCGAGAGACGGCTTCCCGTTGCCGGGGCCAGGACAGCTCCCAGTGCTCGCCCACGCTGCCATCATCCTGCTCGACGCTGCGGCGGGTGATCTCGCCGGTGTTCCCCAGAAAAGTCGCATTAGCCTCGGCGAGGACGCCGCGAACCACCGGATCGAGCAGCTCGACCGCCCGGCGGAACACGTTCAGCCGGTCTGGCCACGACGTGGCGCCCTCGTAACTGTGCGCGACCAGATCCGCCAAGTGCCGCATCAGGTCCTCTTCGCGCAACCCAGATCCGTTGTGCATCGTCACATCGACAGGATGACGCATCCAGCAGGCTCAGCGGGTCATGGACACTTGTTTACCCCGCTGAGCCTGCTAAATGTGGGTAGCGCACGCTGGCGGGATGACACGCGTCGTCGTGCTGGATTATGGGTCGGGGAATCTGCGGTCCGCTGAGCGGGCGCTGCGGCGGGCGGGCGCGGAAGTGATGGTGACCGCCGACGTCGACGTTGCGCTGAACGCCGACGGACTGGTGGTGCCGGGGGTTGGGGCCTTCGCGGCCTGCATGGTTGGGCTGCGCTCGGTGCGCGGTGACCGGATCATCGGTCGCCGGTTGGCCGGCAGCCGCCCGGTATTGGGAATCTGCGTCGGGATGCAGGTGCTGTTCAGCCGCGGCGTCGAGCACGGGGTGCGGACCGACGGGTGCGGTGAGTGGCCCGGGACCGTGGAGCGGCTGAAGGCCGACGTGCTGCCGCACATGGGGTGGAACACCGTTGCGCCGCCGGCGGGTTCGCGGCTGTTCGCCGGCCTCGACGCGGACGCCCGCTTTTATTTCGTGCATTCCTACGCCGCCCGTCGCTGGGAACTGGAGAGTTGGGAACTGGAGAGTTCAGAGCCGCTGGCGGCGGCGCTGGTGACTTGGGCCGAGCACGGCGAGCCGTTCGTCGCCGCGGTGGAGAACGGGCCGCTGTGGGCAACCCAGTTCCATCCCGAGAAGTCCGGCGACGCCGGTGCGCACCTGCTGCGCACCTGGATCGAGACGCTGTAGCCCGATGCGCAGGCGCCACCGCCTAGGGTGGGCGGGTGAGTTTTGTGCTGCTGCCCGCGGTGGACGTCGCCGGCGGCCGGACCGTCCGCCTCACGCAGGGCGAAGCCGACACGGAGACGTGTTACGGCGACCCGGTTGAGTCTGCGCTGGCCTGGCAGGCCGACGGTGCCGAGTGGATCCACCTGGTCGACCTGGACGCGGCGTTCGGTCGGGGCTCCAACGTCGAGCTGCTCGCTGAGGTCGTCGGCAGGCTGGATATCGCGGTGGAGCTCTCCGGAGGTATTCGGGATGACGTGTCGCTGCAGCGGGCGCTAGCCACCGGATGTGCCCGGGTGAATCTGGGTACCGCCGCGGTGGAGGACCCGGCTTGGTGCCGCGCGGTGATCGCCCAGCATGGCGAGCGGATCGCGGTGGGGCTCGACGTCCGGATCATCGAAGGGCAGTACGTCCTCGCTGCCCGCGGCTGGACCGTGTCTGGCGGGGACCTCTGGGAAGTGTTCGAGCGTCTGGACGCCGACGGTTGCCCGCGCTACGTGGTCACCGACGTCACCAAGGACGGCACGCTGCGCGGCCCGAACCTGGATCTGCTGCGCGCGGTCTGCGCCCGGACGGAGGCTCCAGTGATCGCCTCCGGTGGGGTTTCCGGGACCGGCGACGTGGCCGCACTGGCCGCGCTGGCGCCGGACGGTGTGGAAGGCGCGATCATCGGCAAGGCGCTCTACACCGGGGCGCTCACCCTGCCCGCCGCGCTGGCTGCCGCCCGCTAAGCCTGCGGGTCGGGCTCTCTTGCACAGTGTGTCGGTATTCTGTGGTGTGTCGGTATCCTATTGCCCGCCAGCCCGGCGGGACCCGCCGCATAGGCTGAGCGGATGGCCGTTGCTGTGCGTGTGATCCCGTGCTTGGACGTCGACGCCGGCCGGGTGGTCAAAGGGGTGAACTTCACCGCGCTGCGGGATGCTGGTGATCCGGTCGAGCTGGCCTCCGCCTATGACGCGCAGGGTGCCGACGAGCTGACCTTTCTGGACGTCACGGCCTCCACGGCGGACCGGAAGACGACTTATGACGTGGTCCGCCGCACGGCGGAATGCGTCTTCATCCCGCTTACCGTCGGCGGGGGGATCCGTGAGGTGTCCGATGTGGATCGCCTGCTGCGGGCGGGCGCAGACAAGGTGAGCATCAACACCGCCGCGGTGGCGCGCCCCGAGCTGCTGCGCGAGGCCAGTCACCGTTTCGGCGCGCAGTGCATCGTGCTCTCAGTGGATGCCCGGCGGGTGCCTCTTGGTGAGCCACCAACGCCATCCGGTTTCGAGGTGACTACGCACGGCGGGCGGCGCGGCACCGGGATCGATGCGGTGGAGTGGGCCTCCCGTGGCCAGCAGTTGGGCGTCGGGGAGATCCTGCTCAACTCGATGGACGCCGACGGCACCAAGACAGGTTTCGACCTGGAGATGATCTCCGCCGTGCGGGCCGTTGTCACGGTCCCGGTGATCGCCAGTGGCGGCGCGGGTGAGATAGGGCATTTCCCGCCCGCGGTGGCGGCCGGCGCCGACGCGGTGCTCGCTGCCAGCGTCTTTCACTTCGGGCAGTTGCGGATCGGCGAGGTCAAGGACGGCCTGCGCCAAGCCGGGGTGACGGTCCGGTGAGCGGGCTGGATCCGGCGATCGCCGGCAAGCTCACCCGCAACGCCGACGGTCTGGTGTGCGCCGTGGTGCAGCAGCGCGGCACTGGCGAGGTGCTGATGGTGGCCTGGATGGACGACGAGGCGCTGCACCGCACGCTGGCCACCGGCAGGGCCACCTACTGGTCCCGCAGCAGGCAGGCCTACTGGGTCAAGGGTGAGACCTCCGGGCACACCCAGCACGTGCACGAGATAAGGCTGGACTGCGATGGCGACGCCCTGCTGCTCGTCGTCGACCAGATCGGGCCGGCCTGCCACACCGGGTCAGGGACCTGTTTCGACCATGTGCTGCTGCGCAGTTTGTGAGTGGTGATGTGAGCGATCACTCGCATCACCACTCACAAGATTCCCGTCAAGTATCGCTGCAGGTTCGGGGCGATCGCCGTGACCACCGTGTTGTGGTCGGTGGAAGCCAGCGGCTCTAGGCGGATCACGTAGCGAACCATGGCGAGTCCCGCGATCTGGGTACCACACAGCGCTGCGCGCAGCTCGAGCTGGTCCGGAGCCACCGCGGAGACGACCCGACCGAAGATCACCCGGCCGATCAACTCGCGCATCATCCGAGCGGCTTCCTCGTGAGTGGCCACGCTGCGCATCAGAGCGGCCAGTGCCCCACCGCCGTCGGTGTCCCAGACGGACAGGAAGGTGCGCAAGATCCGCTCGGCGGACCGCTCGGGATCCCCGTCGAGGACTCTGTGGACAATCTCCTCGGGACTGACTGGGATCTCCATGGCGGCGACGAAGAGCCCATCTTTGCCGCCGAACCAGTGGTTGACCATCGCGGGGTCTACCCCAGCCCGCTGGGCGATCGCTCGTACCGTCGCGCCGTCGAAGCCGCGTTCGGTGAACTCTATTCTGGCGGCGTCGAGCAGCGCCGCCCGGGTGTTCTCCCCGGCCGGACGGCGTCCCCGGGAACGGGCCCGGCTGCCGCGCTCGTCCGCCACCATTCCCAGCTCCCTTTTTTCAACGGTAGGTGAAAAGGTATGCCCGGACACATTCTGGAGTCAACGGCGGGCACAATGGTTCCCATGGTCAGCATCTCCAACACCGGTAGTGGACAGCTGCTGCCGAACCGGGAGCGGTTTCGCGCCCTAGCGACTGATCGCCGGGTGATCCCGGTGACCCGGACCCTGCTCGCCGACGGCGAGACCCCGCTGGGGGTCTACCGCAAGCTCGCCCAAGGCCAGCCGGGAACCTTTCTTTTCGAATCGGCGGAAAACGGCTCGTCCTGGTCGCGCTGGTCCTTCGTCGTGGTGCACAGCGCCGCCACACTCACCGAGTCCGGTGGTCGCACGGTGTGGCATGGGACGCCACCGGTAGGGCTTCCCGGGGTGGATGAGCCGTGGAAGGGTACCCCGTTGGAGGCGTTGCGGCAGACCGTCGTGGCACTGCACACCGAACCGTTGCCCGGCCTGCCCCCGTTCACCGGCGGGATGGTCGGCTATCTCGGTTACGACGCGGTCCGGCGTCTGGAGCGGCTGCCTGAACTGGCGGTTGACGACTTACGGGTGCCCGAGCTGGTGATGCTGCTGGCCACCGACCTCGCCGCGCTGGACCACCATGAGGGCACCGTCACGCTGATCGCCAATGCGATCAACTGGGATGATTCCCCGCACCGTGTCGATGAGGCCTACGACGACGCGGTGGCCCGCTTGGATGCGATGGTCGCGAAGCTGTGCACGCCGGCACCGGGCAGCGCGGCCGTGTTCAGCCGGCCGGCACCGGAATTCCTGCGCCGCCGCAGCCCGGAACAGCACTACGCCGCGGTCGAAGCGGCCAAGGAGGCAATCCGCGCCGGCGAGGCATTCCAGGTGGTGGTCTCCCAGCGCTTCGAGATCGCCACCGATGCCGACCCGCTGGACATCTACCGGGTACTGCGCACCACCAACCCCAGCCCGTACATGTACCTGCTCAACCTGGAGGAGTTCAGCATCGTCGGCTGCAGCCCGGAGTCCCTGGTGACGGTGCGGGACGGGAAGGTCACCACGCACCCGATCGCCGGCACCCGCCCCCGCGGCGCCGACCCGGACGAGGACTGCTGGCTGGAGAAGGACCTGATGGTCGACGAGAAGGAGCGCGCCGAGCACCTCATGCTGGTCGACCTCGGGCGTAACGACGTCGGCCGGGTGTGCCGGCCTGGCTCGGTGCACGTCACCGATTTCTTCCGGGTCGAGCGCTACAGCCATGTCATGCATCTGGTGTCCACGGTCACCGGAGAGCTGGCGCCGGGATACACCGCATTCGACGCGGTGGCCGCCTGCTTCCCCGCTGGGACGCTGTCCGGGGCGCCCAAACCACGGGCGATGGAGCTCATCGAGGAACTTGAGCCCACCCGGCGGGGGGTGTACGGGGGAGTGGTCGGATACCTGGACTTCGCCGGGGACGCCGACACCGCGATCGCCATCCGCACCGCGATGGTCCGCAATGGAGTGGCGTACGTGCAGGCCGGTGGGGGTATCGTCGCCGACTCCGATCCGATGGCTGAGGACGCCGAGTGCCTGAACAAGGCGGGCGCGGTGCTGGCCGCCATCGCTGCGGCGGGCACCTTGCGGCTCGCGGCCGGGGAAACCACTGCCGAGCCCGCCGGGTCGCTGCGTGCCTGAGCGCGCTCCGTCGCGCAGAGCGCTCGCGGCCACCATCGTGCTGCTGATCGCGGCCTCGGCGATGCTCGGCGGGGCCGCGATGCTCGGGTGGGCCCAGCTCGATGTCCAGGTGCCGCTGCGCGGGATTGTCCAGGTGCGGATAAACGGATCTGCCGTGCTGCCCGCATTGGACCCGTTGGCCCTGCTCGCGCTCGCCGCGGTGGCTGCGGTGCTGGCGACGCCGTGGTGGGCGCGATGGCTACTCGGCGCGTTGCTACTGGTAGCGGCGGTGCCGCCGATCGTTGCGGGGCTGCGGGTGCGCGGCGGGCGTTGGCTCACCGGCGTCGCGCTGTCTGCAGTCGAGCTGCCTGCCCGGTCGGTCCCGGTCGGTACGGCCACGGTGCTGGTTGCCGGGCCGGCGCTGGCTGCGGGCGGGGCGGCGCTGCTCGCCGCGGCCGGCGTCGCGCTGGGGGTGCGGGGGCACCGGATGCCGCGGCTGGGTCGCCGTTACCAAGCACCGACGGCCCGCCTGAACGGGCCTTATCACGTGCCCCCGGACGGACGGTTCTGGGAGCGGATGGACGCCGGCGAGGACCCTACCGCGTCGGGATACCCCCGGTGACGGGGCGCCGGGCAGGCCGGAGCTAGCATCGATACCTGGCTGCGCACGGGGGCGGAAGGGGAGAGGCTTGAGTGTCCTGGAGGCGATCCTCGAAGGCGTCAGAGCCGACCTCGCGGCCCGCGAAGCCGCCGTCGGTTTCCCCGAGATCAAGCGGCGCGCTACCCGGGTGCCGGCTCCCCGAGATGCTCTGGCGGCGTTGCGGGGGCCCGGGATCGGCGTCATCGCGGAGGTGAAGCGCCGCAGCCCGTCCCGGGGGACCCTGGCCGATATCCCAGACCCGGCCGCGCTCGCTACCGACTACGCTGAGGCCGGCGCCCGCATGATCAGTGTGCTGACCGAGGGTCGGAGGTTCGGCGGCTCGCTGGCCGACCTGGACGCCGTACGCGCCGTGGTGGACCTCCCGGTGCTCCGCAAGGACTTCATCGTCAGCCCCTACCAGGTGCACGAGGCACGGGCGCACGGCGCGGACGTGGTGTTGCTGATCGTCGCCGCACTGGAGCAGAACGCGCTGGCGGCGCTGGTCGACCGGGTCGAGTCACTGGGGATGGCCGCGCTGGTCGAGGTACACACCGCTGAGGAAGCCGACCGTGCGTTGGAAGCCGGCGCAACCCTGATCGGGGTCAACGCCCGCGACCTGCATACCTTGATCGTGAACCCGGACGTCTTCAGCAGGATCGCACCGGGGCTGCCGGGTGACGTGCTGCGGGTCGCCGAGTCCGGGGTGCGCGGACCTGCGGATCTGCTGGCCTACGCCGGTGCGGGCGCCGACGCGGTGCTCGTCGGTGAGGGGCTGGTAACCAGCGGCGACCCCAAGACCGCAGTCACCCAGTTGGTTACCGCGGGGTCGCACCCAGCCTGTCCCAAGCCGGCCCGGTAAGTGACCCGGAGAGTGACATGGTCTGCATCCAGCCCGTTGCGCCCACCACCGCCCAGCCTGACGCCCGCGGGTACTTCGGGCATTACGGCGGCCGGTTCGTGCCCGAAGCGCTCATTGCGGCCCTCGACGAGCTCACCACCGCCTATACCGACGCCCGGTCGGATCCGAAGTTCACCGCCCGGCTGAACGGCCTGCTCGCCGACTACGCCGGTCGGCCCTCACCGATCACTGAAGCGCCCAGCCTGTCCGAGCATGCCGGTGGGGCGCGGATCGTGCTCAAGCGGGAGGACCTCAACCACACCGGATCCCACAAGATCAATAATGTGCTGGGTCAGGCGCTGCTCACCGAGCGGATGGGCAAGCCGCGGGTGATCGCGGAGACCGGAGCGGGCCAACACGGCGTTGCCACCGCGACCGCGTGTGCGCTGCTGGGGCTGCAGTGTGTGGTCTACATGGGCGAGGTGGACACCCAGCGTCAAGCGCTCAACGTCGCCCGGATGCGGCTGCTCGGTGCCGAGGTGGTGCCGGTGACGACCGGGTCCCGCACCCTCAAGGACGCCATCAACGAGGCGCTGCGGGACTGGGTAACCAATGTGGACACCACGCACTATGTGCTCGGCACGGTCGCCGGGCCGCATCCCTTCCCGGTGATGGTGCGCGATTTCCACCGGGTCATCGGGTTGGAGGCTCGCGAGCAGGTGCTGACCCGCTATGGCCGGCTGCCCGATGCGGTGGCCGCGTGCGTCGG
>JAFAXZ010000182.1 GCA_019240665.1 Pseudonocardiales bacterium
CGGTTGTTGTACCCCACAGTGGATCAAGCGGCACGGCAGGGAGAAACCGCCACTGTCCGAAGTCAGTCCTCCGGCCGGTAGCAGGCCCTGTTATGTCTTGGTAGATGGGCGATGGGAGATGGCACACATGGTCTGGCTGCGTAAGGGTGAAAGCGGTTTGTGGTGGGCTGAAGTGACCTATCTTACTGGTGGTCAGCAAGTGGTCGTCACCAAGAGCCAGCATCACGTTAGACCGAGGTGACCAGCCACATGGGGAATCTTTTTGACGAAGGGTAATTCGAGTGCTCGGCGAGCAGGCCCGACTAGGTTGGATTGCTGGCACGGCGAGCCTCTTGCATTCCGCGGTTGGCAAGCGCATCGGCGCGCTCGTTGCCGGGATCGCCCGCGTGGCCTTTAACCCAGAGCCACTCAATCTCATGGCGTTTTACCGCGATGGCCAGCCGTTGCCAGAGGTCGGCGTTCTTGACGGGGATCTTCTCGGCCGTTAGCCAGCCGTTGCGCTGCCAACCAGCTAACCATTGGGTAATACCGTTACGTAGGTACGAGCTGTCGGTGTACAGGCGTACTTTGGCCGGTCGGGTCAAGTGCTCCAGCGCCTGGATCGCGGCCGTCAGTTCCATGCGGTTACTGGTGGTGCTCAGCACTTCGCCACCGTAGAGCTCTTTCGTGTGCGCTCCGTAGCGCAGCAGGGCACCCCACCCTCCCGGACCTGGATTACCGAAGCACGCGCCGTCAGTGTAGATCTCCACGAACTTGTCCGTCATCTGGTCTGCCACGCTGGCAATCTACTCAACTCCGGACCATCTCGGTGGCCAAAGTCATCAGCCCAGGCCCGAGCTGGCGGCGGTGTGCCGCGCGTCGTGTAACCGACGCTCGGCCACGCCGGGGCGGGCCAGCAGCAGTTTCCACTCGCGGTGATCTGTGCGGAGGTTCAGTGGTTGGCCGGTCCGCGTGGTAAACACGTAGCCGGCTTCGGCGCGCCGTGAGCGCCCAGGCCATCTGGTCGATGTCCGGCCAGCGCAACCCCGTGCCTCGTTGCAGGCCGAGGGCCAACGCGATTGCCCATCGGGCGCTGTTCCGCTGCCTCTGAGCGGTTTCCAGAAGGCGCTTGATCTCCTCCATCGAGTACGGCTCGATTTCAGCGAGGAACTCGACTTCAGCGAGGAACTCGACGTCACATTGGTGCTCTCCACGGTTTCACCGCATCGCCGACGCCGGCGTGGTGTACGTGACCGATGTTCGCGCGGCCAATGGCACGGGCTGAGCTCGGTTGTGCGGAGGCGTTGTGTCCTATTGCTCTCCTTCGACGTGCTGGTCGTCAGGGATGGTGCAATGGGTGGCCTCAAAGCATCCCGTAACAAAGGGACGAAGTTCCGCGGGAAGCGCGCTGGCATCTCCCCCAACCAGGATGGGGCTGGCGAGGAAGTCGCGGGAGGTGGCGAAGGCCTGACCCTGCTCGCTGATCAGGAGTCGGATGAAATCGAGCGCTGTTTGCGGGGCAGCGCTGTTTTTGAGGAGGGTGGCGCTGAAGCGGATCGGCCCACCCCGGTAGGTGAAGCCGTCGGTGTTGGTGAAACTGGCCTTGGCGTAAAGGGCGGACTCGGTGGGGTCGCCGAGGTTGATCTGGCGCGGCAGGACGATGTAGTTCTGCTTCTGGTCCAGCACGGAGCTCAGGTAGCCGAACCTGGCGTCCGGGATGGCCCCGTTCACAGTCGTGGTGAACGCCGGACCCGGCACGATCTGCGCCGGGTTGGTGTCGCTGCCGAGCAGACGCTGCTTCAAACCGGGGATCCCGTAGTAGCGCTCAGCGAGCTGGCCGACCATGACCGCGTAGTACCCGCCCGGGTCCTGGTTCGGATCGGAGCGCCCCAGGACGAAGCCAGGCTCGGTGAGGACCTGGTACCAGGGCAGCTGCCCCAGGCGCGCCTTCTCCAGGTCGGGGAAGAAGCGGCTCTGCGGGGTGTAGGTGATGACCATCTCGTTGCGGGCGAAGACCAGGAACCACTGTTCCCAGTTTCCGTTGCGCGGGCCCAGCAACTGCTGGTTCACTCCCGCCCCGGCGCTGAGGAACACATCCGCGGTGACGGCGCCATTCTTGATCTCATCCGCCAGCAGCACCGAGGGGCCAGAGGTCTCCGTGCCACTGGCCCCGCAGAGCTCCTTGAACGCTGGGAACAGCGTCCCGGACACCAAGTTAGCCAGGGAACCCGCATGTGCGACTCGGACCGTGCTCCCCGCGTCGGACGAGCACGAGAACGGTTGCGCTGGGGCTACGGGGTCCGATCCCGACACGGACGCGGACGGCAGTCCTACCCCCAGCAGCACCACCGCCAGCAGCGGGAAGAGATGCCTGAGGACCCACCGATGCCTCATCACTCGCTTGTCGTGGGAATCCCGCCCCGCGGTCCGACCAGCGTTACCCATGTCCCGCCTCCCATTCCGTCCGCGCATAGGCGATCCCAGGGGGCTGTCCCGGACAAGGGGTCGAGCGTTCCATTGGCGATCAGCGCAGAACCGCCAGGAAAGCCGCCCCTGTCTCCGCAGATCAGGGCCCACTCACCCGCCTACTTCGCGAATAGGCGGATTCAATGAGCGGAGGGTGCGTGCCCAAGGTGAACGAAACGAGTCCAGCGGTCGATCAACGGATGCCGGGAATTCACACAACGGACAGCCACGTGCCGACACGACCCAGGCGGACGGGACAAACCGGGAGGATAAGCAACGAGACGCCAACAGACCCATGATGGCTACCCGGCAGGCCAGCCCCGCAGCCGGCCAGCATGTCCACGGCGCTGTGGCGCAGGTGTGGGTGCTGAGCAGGTCATCTGGTTATGCGGGTCACGCGGCCGATGGCGGCGCGTTCAGCGGCGAATGCCTCGGCGACCTGGGGGTCGCGGTGGCGCCTACCGCGTCGCCAGAGCCGTTGGGCCAGAGGTCGGTTGCCGTGAAGGGCGTAGAGTGCGCCGAGTCGGGCAAGTGCGGCGCCGATGGTGGCTGGGTGGGCGCCGGGTTCGGCGATCGCGGCTTGGTAGGCGTTTTCGGCCTTGTCGGGATGGGCGTACTGGTTGACCCGGCCTAGTCGCAGCGCAGCCTGTGCCCGGTCGTCTCCGCTGGTGAGCTCCATCGCCCGCGCGCAGGCCCGGGCCAGCACCGGGTTGTCACCGAGCCGTTCGGCGAGTCTTGCCAGCTCGAGGCCGGCGCGAGCGCCGGTCGGGGTGTCGTCGAGGACCATGGCCTGCTCGAACGCGTGCGCCGCGGTGATCGGGGCCGACTGTTGCTGGATGAGGCCAAGGTTGAGCCAGGCCTGCGCCGCGACGCTCGGGTCGTCGCTGTCGGCGGCGCGCTGCCACAGTTCGATGGCTCGGTTGCGGTTAATGCAGGAGTACAGCTCGACTTGCGCCATCGCCATCGCTACCTGGTCCCGGATGCCCTCGCCCTCGCTCTGGTCGGTGGAGAGGGCATGATCGACGGCGGTGCGCAGTCGGAGGCGCTGCTGGTCGTCGGGCCACAGACCGCGCATCCCGAACGCGGCGATGGTCGGCAGCAATGCGGCCAGGGTCGGCGGGGTCGCCGCCTCGGCGGCGTCGATCAGGTAAGTGAGCGCGTCGCGGCCGCGGCCAGCGCGGTCCAGCAGCAGTGCCCGCAGTACGGTCACCTCATCGGGGCTGCGGTGGCGGGCCGCGAGGCGGACGGCGGCTTCCGCGTCATCGGAACGGCCTTCCACGGTGGCCAGGTGTGCCAGGCTGGTGGCGGCCCAGGCGGCGGTCTCAGGCCCTGCGGCCTCGGACAGGTACTCCAGCAACGGCCGGGCGCCGGGGATCAGGCACACCCTGCCCTGGTTCGCGAACTGCTCCCCGGTAGCGATCAGCAGCGGGCGAGCCAGCTCCCGACGCTGGGGGTC
>JAFAXZ010000330.1 GCA_019240665.1 Pseudonocardiales bacterium
TCGGCCAGCGGACCTGTGCTTCGGCCAGGCCGTCCGCGACGAGCGCCGGCCGCACCCGGTCCAGTTTGAAGATTCTTGAGTAGCAGTCCTCTATGACAACTGCGGCCCGGGGCAGCTCCGCGAGCTCGGCCAGGGCATAGCGCAGCTTGCCTCCGGTGAGGCTGGCGACCAAGTCAACCAGGGACTTGCGTTCAACCGAGGCGATCAGTCGTCCGCCTGTGGTGATGGCGTAGTCGCCGCAGGGCAGTGCCCGTTTGGTGGTATGCGGACAAGCCGCGGACAGGTGTAGATCAACTAGACCGTCCCCTGCGGACGTTAGGACCCGATCTTTCGGTCTCCTTCCGCGCGCCAGAAGTCCGGGATTGAGCACTGGGCGACGTTCCGGTGGCCGTGATGACCACGCCGACCGATGTCGACGGTTCTCAGGTGATCGCGCTGTCGACCGCGAGCGCCGGCGAGGTCCTGACGTTGCAGCGAGCGGCATACGTCAGCGAAGCCCAACTGCACGGCGACCTCGCCTTGCCCCCGCTCACCCGGACCCTGCAGAACCTGCGTGAAGAGCTCGCTCGCGCGGGCGCACGAGCGAGGTGTTCGACATGAAGACGCTGCCTGACAACCCGAGTCTTGGTCATCTGCGGCGGCAGGCCAAGGATCTCCTGACGGCCCTGCGGGACTATTGGCCTGGTGCATCGCTGGCGGATGCCCAAGCTTCCCTGGCCCAGGAGTACGGCTTTCGCACCTGGCCCCAGCTGAAGGCCGAGGTCGATCGCCTGCGCGGGAAGGCCGATCTCGCCGACGAGGGCTTGGCCCGTGCGATCGCTGAGCGGTACGGGCTCGGCGACGTCACCGGCGCGATGCGGTCGCTGACCCGACCCGACGACAGCGGTCGGCAATGGTCGCTGAACACTACCCGCGGGCGTGGGGCGGTTCGGTCCCTGGACATCTGGATCCCGATCGTGGATGCCGATGCCGATGCCGCCCTACAGCTGGCGGCGACAAACGAAGGCATCGCACTGCCTGCCCCGGTGCGGAGCAGGCACGGAGCGATCGTGGAATCGATCGGTGGGCACGACTGGCGGGTGCACCGGTGGCTGCACTCCGGGCCGCCACTGTCGGCGCCGGTCAGCGCCACGACAACGGGCGTCGTGGGAGAGATCCTCGCGAAGATCCACCGACTCGGGCTGCCAGTGGATCGGATCAGTCCTTGGCACGCGTCGCGTCTGTCCCAGAGGGCATGGCCAGAGCTGGCGGCCACGGCGAAGAGTCGAGGCGCGCCGTGGGCGCCCGCACTGGCCGAGGTGGTCCCCATCCTGACGGACTCGAGAGCATCGGCGCGGAGCGGCCCCAGCCAGCTCCCGTGCTGTGTCACAACAACTTGATACCGGGAAATGTCCGGCTTGGACAGAACAACCAGGTGATCGTCTTCGGCTGGGACCATGCCGGAGGCCAGCCGCCGGCACGGGAACTGTGTGAGGCGTTGACGCACTGGGCGGTCGGCCCGAACGGCAGCGTCAACGCCGCGGGCGCTCGCGCTATGATCAACGGATACCGCCGCGCGTGCGAATTCCCCCCGCCGTTGGACATCACAACGTTCCGCGGCACGGCCATCGGCCTGGCAAATTACGTGGCCGGTGAGATCGACCGGGCGTTAAAGACAGACAACGAAGAAGATCAACGGCACGCCGACCGCAGCGTGCAACACCTCCTTGCGCACCTGCCGCCCGCGTCACTTTCGAAGAACTCCTCAGCGAGGCGCTGGCAAGGTGCATGGCCTCAGCCACGGTCGCCGGTCTCTGACTCGCCCAACGCCCTTGTTTCCCACGACACCCGCAGCCAACAAAGCTTGACTTGCGCGACTGTACGCATAGGGATCGACATCCGTACAGGTGGCCTCGCCGATCGGGCGTTGCCTCGGGGAACCTAGCGGGCTCACGATCACGGGGGGACGCTTCGCGAGGTGCTGATGGTCCTCGAAAGGATCCCGCCGCCGAGCACTCTCGCAGGCGCTCGCAAGGGAAGGTGACGCGGGCTCGCCTCCGGTCCGCTACCGTGGCCCCGTGAGCAGCCACCAAGTGCCCGGGGGGGTGGTGCACAAGCTGCCCGCAGACCTGCGCAAGGCGCTGATCGCCAACACCACGGCCCTCGACGCCTGGAAGGACATCACGCCCTTGGCCCGCAACGAGTTCATCTGCTGGGTCGAGGATGCCAAGCAGGAGATGACCCGAAAGCGCCGCATTCGCCGGACCCAGGAGGAGTTGGAGGAAGGCCAGCGCCGGCCCTGCTGCTGGCCGGGGTGCAAGCACCGCGAGCGCACCGGCGGGTAGCGGCCGGCGTATGAGCGTCCGTCACCTGTCCCGGCAGGAGGCGCGGCGGATCGTGGTGGACTGGCTGACTCCAAACACCACACCAGTGACCTCCTGGCTGCAATTATGTCGGTAGTAGAACAACGTGGCGATCACCGCGTCGAACAGTTCCATCTCACGTCGTCGTCCGCGCCCGGCCTCGATTCCGGCTGGCGTGTCGGGTCGGAAACACCGTTTACTGCACAGTCCCCACCGGGGGATCGCGTTAGGTACCTGGTCGGAGGCTTCAGTGACTGGTCGCCGTTGGCCTACTGGGGGATGTGGATCAGGGAGGAAGCCAGATGTCGGTGATGGCGAAGACAGTCAGCCCGGTGATCGCGGCCGGCAGCCGGTTTCCTGTTGGTGCTGAGGAGCCGGTGTGTGAGGAGGGGTTGTTGCCGGTCGAGCGGCGTTCGTTCTTGCTGCGCGGGGCTGAGCCGGTCGGGGTGTGTGCATATCCGCGGGCAGGGGCGACACCGAAGACCACAACCGGCTACGACGGCGAACCGGACAGGGAGAGCGAGGACTTCAATCTGCCGGATTTCGCGCCGTGACACGGCGTGATGTGGTGCTGGTCGTGGCTGATGCCACCGATCCGACCGCGGACCGGGTGTGTGCGGTGTTGGCCGCTCGAGCGGCTCGGTTTTTTCGGTTTGACACTGCGGATGTCCCGCAACGGCTTCGGCTGCGGGCCGAACTGGGAACCACGTCGTGGCACGGTGAGCTGGTCAGTGCCGAGGACCGCGTGGACTTGGATGAGGTGGGGGCGGTGTATGTGCGGCGGCCGCGGGCGTTCGAGCCGCCGGCGCATCTGTCGGCGATCGAGTGCCGCTATGCCCTCGGGGGGATTCTGGCCAGTCTTGGTGGGGTGCGCTGGTGCAATATGCCCGCCCACTCCGCCGATGCCGCCTACAAACCCAAGCAGCTGCGCGATTTCCGGGCCTGCGGTCTCGCCACGCCACCAACGGTGATCACCAACGACGCGCAGGTCGTGCGGGAGTTCGCCGAGCAGGTCGGGGTGGTGATCTGCAAGCCCGTCGCGGTCGGTGTCGTGCGCACTGGAGGCGGCACACAGGTGGTCTACACGCGCCGGGTCAGCGCGCAGGAGCTCAAGCACCTGACCGGGGTGGATTACAGCGCACACCTGTTCCAGGCCTACGTTGAGGCGCTGTTTAGTGTGCGTCTGACTGTGGTGGGTAACCGGTTCTTCGCGGTGCGTATCGATGCCGGCTCCGATCGGGCCCGCATCGACTGGCGTAGTGACTACGCTGCGTTGAGCTGCCGGGTGATCGACACTCCGCCGGATATCCGCGCGGGTGTGGCTGCCTACCTGAAGATGGCGGGGTTGGCCTTTGGTGCGTTCGACTTCGGGGTCAGCACCGAGGGTTGGTGGGCCTATGAATGTAACGCCGAGGGACAGGTCGGCTGGCTGGAAGCCGAAACCGGTATCCCGATCAGTGAGGCGATCGCCGATTTCCTGCTCGGAGAGCACGAGCCGTGACCGTGCAATCGATCGAGGCCGTCGTGGACAACGAGGTGGTGCAACCACGGTTACAGGCGCTGGCCTGCGAGATCAGCGAACGGGGCGCGCTGCGCAGTCGGCAGTGGCGTCGGGTTTTCACCACGGTGCGGCGCCACGTGTTCCTGCCACGCTACCTGTATGACGAGGAGCCCGGCAGCATCCCGGCACGGTGGCGGGTCGTCGAGGGCACCAACCCTGACGATCACCACGAATGGTTCACTTCCGTCTACAGCGACACGACCTTGATCGTCGACCTGAAGGGCCAGTCGATCCCGCCGGAGCGCGGCGGCGGCAGCCACCCGATCGTCACCAGTTCCTCCACCATGCCCAGCCTGATGATGCGCATGCTCGAAGACCTCGACATCCACGACGGCCACCGGGTCTTGGAGATTGGCACTGGCACCGGCTACAACGCCGCCCTGCTGTCCGAACGACTTGGCGATACCCACGTCACCAGCGTCGACATCGACCCCGAGTTGGTAGCTATCGCCGGCCGGCGACTGGCCGCCCACGGCTACCGGCCACACCTGGTGGCCGCTGACGGCGTCGCCGGAGTCAGCGACCATGCCCCCTATGACCGGATCATCGCCACCTGCTCGGTTGACCGGATCCCGTATGCGTGGATCACCCAGACCCGCCCCGGCGGACGGATCATGGTCAACCTGCGTGGCCCGCTCATGCGCAGCGCCCTGGCGCTGCTTACCGTCCACTCCAACGGCACCGCATCGGGCCCGTTCCTGTCCACCGGAGCCATCTTCATGCCGCTACGCCACGACCCCAGCGCACCCTACGACTACACCGTCCGCATCACCCGGCCCGACACGGAGCCCACTAGCGGCCTCACCAGCCTTGACCCAAACAATTTGCACCATAACGCCGCCTGGGGCTTCTTCGCCCAAACCTACCTGGCCGACGCCGCCTTCCGCCTGGTCACCGCCGAGGACGACGAGATGAGCCTGGGAACCGAGATCGCCACCCCGAATCACTCCTGGGCCCTCATCTGGCACAAACCCCGCGACGGCTGCTATCCCACCAGCCAGGCCGGGTCCCGCCGCCTAGTCAACCTGCTCGAACGCGCCTACCACCAATGGAGCGCCCTCCACCAACCACGCTGGGACACCTTCGGTCTCACTGTAACCCCTACTGACCAATGGGTGTACTATCACCAACCCGACAACACCTACCTCCGATGGGACCTGCCCCTTCCCGCCCCCGTTGGCGTGCCATGAACGGGTACGGCCGGGATACGGCGGAAACCTGCCATTACCTGTGTCAATGTCCGAAGTCGTCTGCACGGGCGCGCGCATTGACTTCCGTACCGACTATCGTGCGCTGCGGCATGAAGTTATCGAGCTGCCTGTTTCCGTGACGGAAGGCATTCGTCGGTTCATGGCCGAAAGCAGGCTGATCTCAGGACCCCAGCATGGCATGCCGCGATCGCCGAAACTCCGCGTCACATTCTGGTCCCCACCGTTTACGAACCACAGGATCAGTTCTACGGTTCGTGCGCCGACGCGCGCCTGAACACCGCCGAACACCTGGAGTTGGTCTACTCGACCAGCACGTTGGTCACCGCTGTCGTGCCGAACAAATACGGCAGCCTGGTGCCCGTGTCGTCGTCGACCAAACCCGACCTCATGGTGCGCATGCTTGAGACCCTCGATGTCCACGACGGTCAGCGGATCCTGGAGATCGGGACTGGCACCGGCTACAACGCCGCCCTGCTGGCTCATCGCCTCGGCGATGACAACGTCTTTTCCGTGGACATCGACCCAGAACTGGTCACCACCGCTCGTCAGCGGCTGGCCCGCATTGGCCGTCATCCCCATCTCGCCGTCCGGGACGGCGCCGACGGCTGGCGAGAGCACGCCCCGTATGATCGGATCATCAGCACTTGCGCCGTGCGCCGAATCCCCTGGTCGTGGCACGACCAACTCACCCCGGGTGGGCAACTGCTGGTCGACTTCAAACCACAAGGCGGCAACCTGGTGCTGCTGGGAAAGAAAGTCGACCGGCTCGAAGGCCGGTTCACCACGCGGTACGGCGCGTTTATGGTCATGCGCCAGCACGGCAACCACGATGACGGGCCACTTCCCCCGTGGGAGTCTGGGCTTCCCCTGGACCGGGAACGCACGACCAGCGCGCCCGCGG
>JAFAXZ010000020.1 GCA_019240665.1 Pseudonocardiales bacterium
GCTCGGGACTCGATTCTTGCCGACTACCAAGACCGTGCCCAAGGAGCTCTTGCCGGTGGTCGACACCCCGGCGATCGAGTACGTCGCCGAGGAGGCGGCGCAAGCCGGAGCCGACCGGCTGGTGCTCGTCGTCTCACCGGGCAAGGAGTCGGTGGCGGCGTACTTCAACTCCAAGCCGGATCTGGAGGCCGAGCTGCGGGGGCACGGTAAGGATGCGCTGCTGGCCAAGGTGCGCCGGGCACCAGGGCTGATTCGGGTTGAGGTTGCGGTGCAACGCAAACCGCTCGGGCTGGGGCATGCGGTGGGCTGCGCCGAGCCGTTGCTGGCGGACTCCGATGACGCCGTGGCCGTCCTGCTGCCCGATGACTTCGTACTGCCCACCGGGGTGCTGATCACGATGGCCGCGGTCCGTCAGCGGCACGGCGGCAGCGTGCTGTGTGCCTTCGACGTTCCGCGTGAGCAGATCTCGGCCTACGGAGTGTTTGAGGTCAGTGACGTCGATGACCCCCATGACGCCAATGTCAAACGGGTGCACGGGATGGTGGAGAAGCCGGCGCCCGAGGCAGCGCCGTCCACCTTCGCGGCGGCCGGTCGCTACCTGCTGGACCGTGCGGTGTTCGACGCGCTGCGCCGGATCATCCCCGGCGCTGGCGGCGAGCTCCAGCTCACCGACGCCATCGCGCTGCTGATTGATGAGGGCCATCCGGTGCATGCCGTGGTGCACCGCGGCGGGCGCCACGATCTGGGCACCCCAGGCGGGTTGCTTCGGGCGTCGGTGGACTTCGCGCTCGCGGACCCTGATATTGGTCCTGGTCTGCGGAGATGGTTGCACCACAGGTTGGAGCGGGAGACCACGTGAGGTCGCTGGACGAACAGCTCGGGCGGGTGCTGGAAGCTGCGGTGCGTCCCGCGCCGGTGCGGGTGGCGATCTCCGAAGCACAGGGCATGCTCTGTGCGGAGGAAGTCGTGGCGCAACGCTCACTGCCCGGCTTCGATCAGGCCGCGGTCGACGGGTATGCGGTGCGCAGCGTGGACGTCACGGAAGTTCCGGTTACTTTACCGGTGGTGGGCGAGATCGCTGCGGGTGCGAGGCAGCCAATGCGGTTACAGCCCGGTCAGGCGGTCCGGGTCGCCACCGGCTCGGCGTTGCCCGCCCTGGCCGATGCGGTCATCCCGCTCGGGCACACTGAGGACGGGGTGGCCCATGCGGCCCGGGTCACCGTGGCGCGCTCGGTGCCGTCGAAGGCCTACGTGCGCCGCACCGGAGAAGATGTGCAGACCGGTGACGTCGCGGTACGCCCTGGCGCGGTGATCGGTCCAGCGCAGGTGGGGCTGCTCGCCGCAGTGGGACGGGGCAAGGTGCGAGTGCACCCGCGGCCCCGCTTGTCGGTCCTGTCGGTCGGTGAGGAGCTGGTTGACGTCGATCGCACACCGGGCACCGGGCAGGTCTACGACATCAACTCCTACGCGCTGGCTGCGGCCGCCCGCGATGCCGGCGCCGAAGTGCACCGGGTCGGCATCGTGCCCAGCGATCCGTCTCGATTGCGCGAGGCCGTGGAGGGCAGACTGCTGCTCTCGGAGATCGTGGTGGTGACCGGCGCGGTTGGCGGGGCGATGGGGGAGCAGATGTGCGCCGCGCTAACCGAGCTCGGCCAGCTCGATGTGGAGCGAGTGGCCATGCACCCCGGTTCAGTACAGGGCTTCGGTCGGCTCGGCCCAGACTCGGTGCCTACCTTTCTGTTACCGAGCAATCCGATCAGCGCGCTAGTAATCTTCGAGGTGCTGGTGCGGCCGATGATCCGGCTTGCGCTGGGCAAGCGCAATCCCCATCGTCGCACCATCACCGCGCGGTTGCTGTCCCCGGTGACGTCCACAGCGGGCCGTCACGGGTTTCTCCGCGGTCAGCTGCTGCGCGATCCCGACACCGGGGAGTACCTGGTGCAACCTCTCGGAACCTCCGGTGCTCATCTGTTGGCCTCGCTGGCTGAGGCGAACTGCCTGATCCTCGTCGACTCAGACACCACTGAAGTACCGATCGGCGAACAGGTAGCAGTGAGCTTTCTCGCCCAGCGCGGATGAGGCACCGTGTTCGGGTCTGGGCCTGATGGCCGTCACCCGGGCTGGCCGGCGCGGCTAGGCCCAGTACGGGTCGCCGCGGGGGAGGTCACGCTGCGGCCGGTGCGGCTGCGCGACGGCTCAGCGTGGAGCCGGTTGCGGCTGCGCGACGAGGACTACCTGCGGGCCTGGGAACCCGACGCGGAGGGCACCTGGGCGGAGCGTTCCACCACCATGGCCTGGCCGGTGATGTGCGGCGGGCTGCGCGCGACGGCCCGGCGGGGGCAGGCCCTGCCGTTCGCCATCACGCTGGATGGGCAGTTCGCCGGCCAGCTTACGCTGGGCAACGTGGTGCGTGGTTCGCTGCGCTCGGCCTGGGTCGGTTACTGGGTGGAGTCGAGCGCCGCCGGGGGTGGCGTGGCGACGGGAGCAGTGGCGCTGGCGGTGGACCACGCGTTCGGGCCGGTCGGCTTGCACCGGGTCGAGGCCACCGTGCGGCCGGAGAACGCGGCCAGCCTCCGGGTGCTGGCCAAGCTCGGGTTCCGGGATGAGGGACTGCTGCAGCGCTACCTGGAGGTGGACGGCGCGTGGCGAGATCATCGGTTGCTCGCCATGACCCGGGATGAGGTCGGCGCTGGGTTGGTGCCACGTCTGATCCGCTCAGGCCACGCCCGCCACCCCTAGCCCCGCCACCCCTAGCCCCGGCGCGCCTCCGGCATCCGGATGTTTGCTCTGACTACCGTGACGCAGCAGTGGTGCAGGCAGTTCGGGAATGGCGAACCGGGGTAGGGGGCGAGGAGTGCCCAGCTCGCTGATCTTCGCGGCGCTGGCGGCGGCATGGCTTGTCGTCCTTGTTCCAATGGTCGCGAAGCGACGGCAGGAAGTGGTGCGTACTGCGGAGTCTGCGCTTGCCTCTCGGGTGCTGCGCCGGCCCAACCCTCCTCGTGCGGCGCTGAAGCACGGTCAGGAGGTACATATGAGCGGTGGACGGATCGCGCAGCGGGAGGAGCCTGCCTTGGATGAGCGGGATGAGCGTCGGTACAGATCGGGTCGCGGTGGCTATGACCCGGAGTTCGCCGCACAGTTAGCCCAGGCCAAGTATGCCTTCCGGCAGCGGGTAGTGCTTGCTCTGGCGGTCGGAGCGATCACCACCGTCGCGCTGGCCTACATCGTGTCGAGCTTGCTGTGGTGGGTGCACGGTGCGCTAGATATGGCCCTGGTCGGTTACCTTGGCTACCTGCGTCGGCAGGTGCGTATCGAGGATGAGGTGCGACAGCGTCGAGCCGCGCGGCTGGCCGGTTCGCAAGCCAGAGCGCCCGCTGCTGACGTGTTCCACGACGTCCCCCTCCACGACGTTCCCGCCGACATTGCCCACGACACCGAAGAGCCAGTCCAAGAGCCGTTAGTACGGCGTGCTGCGGCACCGTCCGCTCTGCACCCCACCGCCGTCGTGGTGGACTTCGATGACGAAGATCCGATGTTTGACGAGCTGGAGCCTGTTTTCCAGCCACCCTACCGCCGGGCGGTCGGCGAGTAGCCGCTGACCGGCTGCTAAGCTCCTCGTGCATCGCGGGGGGCTGTAGCGCAGTTGGTAGCGCGTCTCGTTCGCATCGAGAAGGTCAGGGGTTCGATTCCCCTCAGCTCCACAGCTGGTCAGAGGCCCTTTCCGGAGATCTTCATAAGGGGCACTGGACCCCCGTACAGCAGCAAAGTACAGCAGCAGGTTA
>JAFAXZ010000188.1 GCA_019240665.1 Pseudonocardiales bacterium
TCCTGGGTGCCCGACGCCGGGAGGAGGCCGCCGGCAGCTCGCCGGCCTCGGAGATGGTCTACCCCCACTACCCTGCTGGTCAGGGCCCATTACCGGGGCCCTCTAGGGGGTCCAGTAGGAGCGGAACAGGGAACCGGGGTTACTGTCACATTTGTTGACAGTCGGGGTTTCCGCAGGCCAGGGTTGCCGGGTGAGCCTGGATGGTGTGGAGCTTCTTCGGTTGGACGTTGAGCGGTTCTGCCGGGAGTTGGTGGATCATCCGCCTGCGGTGCGGTTGCGGGCGTTGGCGGGGTTGCGGGGAATGCTGGACGAGGTGACGACCTCGGCGTTGGCGGCGGCAATGGCGTCCGCGCGGGACGAGGGGTGGGGGTTGCGCCGGATCGCGACGTTCTCGGACGTGTCGCATGAGCAAGTTCGCAGGATGCTGGCCGCTACCGGAGGACCGGACGTCGAGTGACGGTCACCGGCGGTCACCAGGGTGAGCCGGGTGTGCGCAGGGGCCGGAAGTTGCCGGTGCGGACAATGTCGGGGAGTTGGAAGTTGTAGCGGCCGAGCATGTTGTAGTGGGCGAAGCCGAGCGGCGAGAGGCGAGCGATGTCAGCTGCGGCGGGGCGTTTGCCTTCGGCGCGGATGGCTTCGAGGGCGCGTTCGGTGTAGACGGTGGTCCACAGGATCGCGACGTTGGTCATGAACCCGAGGGTGTTGAGCTGGTCTTCCATGCCTTCGCGGTATTTCTGGCGCAGTTCGCCTTTCTGCCCGTGGTAGATCTTGCGGGCGAGCTGGTGGCGGGACTCCTGTCGGTTGAGCTGGGTGTTGACCCGGCGGCGGAGTAGTTCGTCGTCGAAGTAGGTGGCCAGGTAGGCCGACCGGTCCAGCCGGCCCAGTTCCATCAAGGCCCGGCCGATCGGGGTGGGGTTGCCGCCGCCGGTGAGGTAGCGGAACAGCTCGCTGGGGCGCACGGCGCCGGTGAGCAGCGAGCCGGCGACCCGGAGCAGGTCGTCCCAGCGTTCGCGCAGCAGGTCGGTGTTGATTCGGTTGCGGGTGAGGTTGTGGAGCGGCCCGTAGTCGGCGTCGGGGTCGACCCGGTACAGGGTCGCGGAGCCGACCCCGGCCAGGCGTGGGGAGAACTGCCAGCCCAGCAGCCGAAACGCGCCGAATCCCATCTCCGAGGCGCCGGCGGTGTCGGAGGTGATCTCGGTGGGGCGCAGCGAGGTTTCCTGGTCCAGCAAGCCTTCCAGCAGGTAGTACCAGTCCTTGGGGGTGCCGGGGATGACGATGCCGTGGAACCCGGTGAACTGGTCGGAGGTGAAGTTGTAGTAGGTGACGCCTTTGGCGCCTTTTCCTTTACCGAAGTATTTCGGGTTCGGGCCGGCGTTGATAGATTTGACCGGCACGACGAACCGTAGTCCGTCGGCGGAGGCGAGTTCGCCGCCGCCCCAGTAGGAGACCAGCGGAAGCTGGGAGTGGTAGTCGACCAGGGCGGCGTTGGCGGCGGTGAGGGTGGCGGCGCGGATGTAGTTCTGTTCGGCCCAGTACAGCCGGTCCAGGGTGAGCGCTTCGTTGCCTTCCTGGACCATGGGCCTCATGCCGACGTTCATCGCTGACGCGGTCAGCGCGGCGGCGATGGAGATGACCATGTCGTCCTTGCGGGAGGTGGTGTCGGAGACGTGGGTGAAGTGGTCCAGGCACCCGGTCCAGGAGTGCACCTCCAGCAGTGCCTCGGGCAGATCGACGATGGGGATGCGGGAGTCGACGTCCTCGCGCAGCTCGGCCAGGGAGTGGGGTTCGTCGAGCCGGTCCAGGCCGGTGAGCACGAGGTGGTCGCGGCCGTCGCGGTCCTCGATGCGCACCGAGGGGTTGTCGGCCAGGCCGTCGAGGAGCTGCTGGTAGGCGGCATTGAGGCGGGCGGCCCACCGGTCGAGGTCGACTCCGGGTTCGGGGTCCAGGCCGAGGTCGCGGCAGACTTGCGGGCGGGCCTTCTCCCACGCCGCCCCGTCGAGCAGCCCAGCGGTGGGGTCGCCCCATTTCTGGAGTCCGGGTACGTACACCTCGTGGCGGCGCAGGCACCCGCGCAGCCGTTCGGCGGCGGCGACGGTGTAGGCGCGCTTGTCGAACTCGCCGGCGTTGTCCCCGTCGGTGGGGAACACGCGCCGCTGCCAGGCCGCGGACAGGAACGTCGCCGGCACCTGGCCGGGGGTGATCCGGGCGCGGCGTTTGTCGATCGTGCGCAGGAACTCCAGCGCCGCGAGCACGTGGCGGCCGCCGGTGCTGCTGGTGGCGAACGTGATGATGGACAGCAGACGGGGCAGGAACCGGCGGATGGTGGTGTACCGGTCGGCGAGTTCTTGCTGGAAGTCCTCGTTGGGTTGGCGGGCCAGTTCACCGACCACGGCGGCAGCGTTGTCGATCGCGGCGACGTCGATCGTGTCGATGACCATCGTCCGAAGGTCGACCTGAAGATCGGACAGGGTCTGGCTGATCGTCATCCACGCATGACGGAGCTTGATCGCGGCGGCGTCGAGTTCCTTGAGAGTGCGCAGCCGGTCCTTGTCGGCTCGCTGGCCCGAAGTGCGCACGAGGTCGCCCATCAGCAGGTCGAACACCTCGATCGCCTCGTCGCCGGCGACCGGCCCCATCGTGGCGGCGAACGCGACCAGCGTCGCCATCCGGCGTTGATCGGACAGCTCGGCGACGGCCTGGGCGCGGGCGGCCTTGGCGAACCGCGCCAGGGCGGCGATCCGGCCGCGCGGCACCGCCGTGAGGTCCCAGCCATCGGTGCCGAGTTCACGCAGCTCGACGGTGCGTTCGAGGGCTTTGACCAGGCCGTTGCCGCTGATGTCGGTGGGGCTGCGTCGCAACCGGTCCAGTTTCGAGACCCGGCGGCTGCCCTCGGGCACCAGGATCGCTTCGAGCACGGCGGCTTGTTCGGCGGTGGGGACGGCGGCCAGCAGCCGCAGGGTCCTTGCGGTGGTGCGTTCCCGCACCGCGGACACCAGTCGTTCCAGCCCGCTGACACCGGGCAGCAGCACCCGGTTCTCCACCAGCCGGTAGGTCGCGAGGTCGAACAGCACGATCGGGCGTTCGTTGGCCAGCCACGACCGGGAGTACAGCCACCGAGCGAGAAGGAACCACTGCGCCGGGTCGAACGCGGTGTAGTCGTAGAGCTGGCGGATCTGCGCCTGGTGATCCCAGCGTGCCTTCTTCTCGCCGTAGCCCTTCAGATCGGCCGGTTCCAAGCCGAGCTGGTCGGCGACGTACTCCACCACCACGGCCGGCGCCTCGGTCGGGTCGGCCAGAAATGTGCCCAGGAACCGCACCGTTCCCGACTGGACGGCCCAGCCGAGCTGGTTGCGCGCGCCGTTGCAGGCCATCGCGTGGCGGCGGGCGGTGGCGTCGAGGTGGAAGAAACCGCCCAACTGCGTCTGGTCCGGATCGGCGTTGAACCGGCCGTAGCGGGCACGCTGATCTTCGGTGAGGAACCGGACCGGCACGCGGCCACCTCCACCCCTGCGCACGATGAGCACCGGTGAACCCGCGGCCAGGGTCACCCAATCGTGGCGGATTCTGGCCGGGCGAGGCTCACCACGGCGCGGCTGGGGGCTCGGGTGTCCAGCCGCGCCTCCAGGGGCGGTGGGGTCACTCGTCGTCGGCGGGGTCGATCTTCGTCCATTTCTGTCGTCAAATGGCCCTTTGACGACAGGCAGTCGGGACCGCCATCCGACCGCGCGGATCATGGGAAAACCGGCGGCCCGATCCAATACGATCCGGTCCAGTTTGACGACAGGGATTGACGACAGGTAGAACCGTCAACGGCGGCGCACCGGCCGCCCGGGAGGCGGTGCGGATCATGGCGGAGCTGGTCTACACGCGGGTGTCCACCGACGAGCAGAGCACCCGGCGCCAGACCCACTTGCTCGCCGAGGCCGGCTTGGTCGACGGCGCCGACGGGGTGCGGCTGTTCACCGACCCGGCCACCTCCTCCAAGATCCACGCGTTGGACCGCGCCGGTTTCCGCGAACTGGCCGGCTACGCGCGGCCCGGTGACCGGCTGACGGTGTCGGAGCTGTACCGGCTGTGTCGTGACCTGGCCGACATCCTCGCCGTCCGCGACTGGTGCCGCGCCCACCGCGTCAAGCTGCGCGTGCTGTCCGGGGCACTGTCGAGCATCGTCGACCTGGCCGCCACCGACGCGACCACCACCATGCTGGTCAACGTCCTGGTCTCGGTCGGGCAGTTCCAGCGCGACCTGCAAAACGAACTCACCCGCGACGGCCTCGCCTCCGCGTGGGCCGCCGGAGCCAAGTCCGGCCGCCGACCCCAGGTTGCCCAACTCGGTGCCCTGGACCAGGTGCGGCAGGCGTACCGCGAGGGCGTCAGCATCGCCGCCCTGGCCCGCCAGCACGCGGTCAGCCGGGTCGCCATCCGCACCGCCGTGACCGACCTGCTGCCCGGCCGACCCGAACGGCCCGCAGCCGCCATCGCCGACCAGCCGCAGCCGGTGCGCGTCGAGATACCGGGCAAGATCGCCCGCCACCTGGCCAACCACGACGGCCTGGGCGAAGCCGAACGAGAAGCCCTGCGGAAGGGGCGTGAGGTGCGCCGCGGCCAGGGCTACAGCCTGCACGTCACCGCCGCACCCGACGTGCACCACACGCTTCTCGCCGCCGCAGCGGCGCTCAGCACTGAAGGGGCATCCCCGGCGGAGCGCAAGGCGTACCGCATCTACTCAGAACGGCTGAACAGCCCGATCACCGCACCGCCCGGCGCCGGTCGACCAGCACCCGCGTCAACCGGACAGCCTCATCCACCTGAACCCGAATCTGGTCCAACCGCGTGATCGCGTCCCGAAAGTCGACGTCCCACGCCCGGTGCACCCGCTCAATCGCTTCTTCCGTACGCGCGAGCACAGCACCGATCGGCTCCGCCACCACGCCGAACTCGTCGTCATGCTCCCCGGACACCGGACTCATGGCCAACAAACATACGGACCAGAACCAAGCCCCTTGGCCTGCGGAAACCCCAACTGTCAACAAATGTGACAGTAACCCCGGTTCCCTGTTCCGCTCCTACTGGACCCCCATACACGTACGCGGGAATGTGCCGGTCTGGGGCCGGATGGCCTCCCCGACTGGTGGGCTCGCGTATTCAACTGTCGCCAGTTCTTGTGTGATCGCCGGGGGTGTAACGACTCCAGGTGGCCCCGATCTGGGTGGTGGTTTTGGCGGTGGTGATGGGGTGATAGTTCAGGGCGT
>JAFAXZ010000225.1 GCA_019240665.1 Pseudonocardiales bacterium
GGGTCGAGTTCACCGCTGGCCGATGACCGCTGTCGGTCCCCAGACCGCCCCAGCGGAAGCTTGATCCGACCCGCCGCTTCGCCTACTGGCACCCAGGCGTGCCCGGAGGGCACAGTTACCCAGATGAGCAGCACCATCACCGACGCCTGGACGGATCGGGCGTTCTTCGGACATCCCCGCGGGCTGGCCAACCTGTTCGGCGTCGAGATGTGGGAACGCTTCTCCTACTACGGTATGCTCGCCTCGCTCACGCTCTATCTGTATTACGAGGTGTCGGGTACCAACCCCGGGCTCGGGCTGCCGAAGACCACGGCCACCAGCCTGATCGGCGCCTACGGCGGGTTGGTCTACGTCTCGACCATCGCCGGGTGCTGGATCGCCGACCGGGTGCTCGGCGCCGAACGGACGTTGTTCTCCAGCGCGGTTCTGGTGATGATCGGGCACATCGCGCTGGCGGTGCTGCCGGGTTTCCTGGGCGTCGGTGTGGGTCTGGCGTGTGTCGCCCTGGGTAGCGGCGGAGTCAAGGGCAACGCCAGCGCCGTCATCGGAACTCTGTATGCGGAAAATGACGAGCGCCGGGACGCCGGTTTCTCGATCTTCTACATGGGGATCAACATCGGTGCGCTGATCGGTCCGCTGCTCACCGGGCTCACCCGGACCACCCTCGGTTTCCACTACGCCTTCGGCGTGGCCGCCATCGGCATGGCCGTCGGCCTGATCCAGTACACGATCGGACGCCGCAATCTGGGTACCGAGGCCAGCGTCGTCCCCAACCCGCTGCCTCGCTCGCGATGGACCACGGTCGTCGGCACCGCCGTGGTGGTCGTTGCCGTGGGAGCCTTTCTGGTGCTGACCGGAATGATCACCGCCACCAACCTGTCCGACGTCGTGGCCCTCGTGTGTGGGGTGGCCGCGGTGGGGTACTTCGCGATCATCCTGGCCAATCCGAAGATCACGGTGGTGGAACGCAGCCGGGTGTTGTCGTTCATTCCCTTGTTCATCACTAATGCAGTGTTCTGGTCGCTGTATCAGCAACAGTTCACGGTGGTGGAAATTTACGGCAATTGGCGGACGGACCGGAACCTGGTCGGCTGGGAAATGCCCACAGAATGGGTGACATCGTTCAACCCGGTATTCATCATCCTGCTGGCGCCCGTATTCGCGCTGCTATGGATCAAGCTCGGGTCCCGCCAGCCCGCAACACCCATCAAGTTCGCGCTTGGCACCGTCATCATGGGCCTGGCTTTCCTGCTGTTCCTCCCGTGGGCCAGCGGCGTTGGGCCAACCACTCCGCTGCTCGCCCTCGCCGCCATCCTGCTCGTCTTCACGATCGGGGAGTTGCTGATCTCACCGGTCGGGTTGTCGCTGGCCACCAAGATCTCCCCGAGGGTGTTTCGCAGCCAGACGGTGGCGCTGTACTTCCTGTCTGTCGCCCTGGGCACGGCGATGTCCGGATCGCTCGCCGGTTACTACAGCCCACAGCACGAGGCATCCTACTTCGGCATCCTCGGCGTGACGGCGATCATCGTCGGGCTGATCGTCATCGGACTCAGCCCGATGATCCGCCGGCTCATGGCCGGAGTCCGGTAGTAGCCCGCACCGGACACACGTATCAGCGGCTGGACCCCTGTCCTCTTTCAGACGACGGGATCACCACGCCTGCTCGGCAAGGTGAGCCCGTCCGGGGAACAACCACCGACTAGACCACCGGAGGCGCGCTGTGTCCGGAAATCATTCGCAACTGGACTCAGCCATGACTGTCTCTGCTCCGGTCCGGTCGGTGCCTATGTTGCTGGCCGAACTGGTAGAGCTGGGCCGCGAGGCCTGGCGGATCAGTGAGCGGGAGCGGGCGGTACGTGCCGAGATCGAGACCTTACGAGAGATCGACGAGGAAAGCAGGTTCTCCCACCACCGGGCTCCGGACGGGACTCAGGCGGCCATCGATGCGTGACACGCACATCGCAGTCGCGCAGGAAGCCGACCAGTACGCCGCGCATCGGATGGCCGCAGTCGCCGCCGCGAAGGCCAAGCGGCTGTGGCCGGACGTGATCGGCGAGCACCTCGCCGATGAGATCATGGCGCTCCTGGATCCGCCGTCGTGGTTGCGCTCCCAGACCCGCCCGCAACGGCTGATCGACGCGATCCTCAGCATCACCGAAGGCGCGGCCGGGTCCTGCGATGACGACCGGCTGCCCACGCTGCCGCCACTGGCGAACGCGGGAGCCAGCCGCGCCGCCTAGCCTCGAATCGTGGCGTGGCGGCGATCGCCCTCGGGCAGCCTGGAAGCGAGCTACCACGATGGGGAGATCAGGAGGACGACGTGGACGAGCACGACGACTGGGACATCGTGTCCGGAGTGGGAATCACGGCATTGGCTGTCGCCGCCCTGCGGGCGATGGAGAGCACGCGAGACGACGCGCTGATCGACGACCCGTACGCGGAGAGCTTCGTCACGCGTTCCGGGATCACGGTACCCATGCCCACCAGGTGGGCCGACCTCAGCGACTCCGAGAACCGGTCCGACGCCGACAAGCGGTGGGCCAATTTTTGGGCGATGACGGCGGCTTACCTGGGGGTGCGCTCGCGTTTCTTCGACGAGTACTTCCGCGACGTGTCCACCGCCGGCGTCCGGCAGGTGGTGCTTCTCGCGGCCGGCTTGGATACGCGCGCATTCCGGTTGTCCTGGCCCACGCGCGTCGAGCTATTCGAGATCGATCAGCCAAAGGTGCTGGAGTTCAAGGACTCGGTATTGGAGGAACAGGACGCGCTGGCCAGCTGTGCACGTCACATCGTGCCCATCGACCTGCGCGCGGACTGGCCCGACGCCTTGCTCCACGCGAACTTCGATCCGGAACGCCCTACCGCCTGGCTGGCCGAAGGGTTGCTCGTTTACCTGCCTGGCACAACCATGGAAGCACTGTTCGCCCACGTGCACCAGCTCTCCGCCGCAGGCAGCTGGTTCGCCACGGATGAGTCCGGACCGGCCATCCGCAGCCGGATTCACGACCCCGGCTTCCAGGAATTCCAACGCAGGCTCGGACTGGACATGGCCACCCTGTGGCCCGACGACGACCGGCCAAGTTCCGGGCAGTGGTTCCGCGACCACAGCTGGCAGGTCACGACGATCAGCCGGGCCCAGGCAGCGGACCGGTACGGCCGTATGTTGGACGAGTTCGCTGGCGACATCATGAAAGGCACGCTGCTCACCGCCCGATTGACCTAACAGCTGACCCACTGTCAGTTAACAAATTCAGGAGGAATTCTTACCGTAACAGCATGAAAGCGGTGGTGTCCGAGAAGGGCCAGGTCACAATCCCGAAGCAGTTACGGGACAGGCTGGGTATCCAGCCCGGGGAAGTGCTGGAGTTCGAGGAGGACGGTGGCCGTCTGATCGCAGTCAAGCAGCAGGGCCGAGATCAGCGCCTTCTTCCCCGAAACCGCAAAGCGCCGAGGCTGCCATGACTACTCTCGGCGCGGCATTCAGCTCGCTGGAGAGGCGAAGTGCTGACTGCGCCGGTGAGGCGTGGCGCAACTACTGCAAACGCGGCGACTCCCGGCAACGCGTGGTCGCGGATTTCCTCATCGGTACTCACGCGAGCCTACAAGCCGACCGGCTACTGACCCGAGATCACCTCCGCAACGAAACCGCCTGGGGACGCTACCGCCGGGAGGTGGCCCGGCGCGCCGAGAACCCCACCTTCTCTGACCACGGCCGTGTGATTTGAAAATCATCTGCTTCTGGATAGTGATGCCCCCACTGAAGACTCGGGACAAACCGTGGGAGGTACGGCGACTGGAGCCTGGCGATCTCCCTACAGCCGACCTTCGACGCCATCACCGCCGCCACCGCGGCCCTCCACCCAGCCCGCCGGCACGGATCAGGGACCGCCCACCGTCCCCGCCTCCCACGGATGGAGACACCGACGCGGACGGGAGGCTGACCCAGTCGGAATTCGTCAAGGTCATGAAATCCAACGTCACATCCCCGGAGAACTTCGAAAGCGCCGTATTGGCTATCGCCGATGCCCTGATGTCCGCGCTCGACACCAACCAAGACGGCGTACTGGAGTCGCAGGAATACGTCCAGATGTACAGCGCACTAGGGATTCCCCCCGAGCATTCCAGCGACGCCTTCCGCCGCCTCGACCGTGACAA
This sequence comes from Pseudonocardiales bacterium, assembly GCA_019240665.1. Classification (GTDB taxonomy): domain Bacteria; phylum Actinomycetota; class Actinomycetes; order Mycobacteriales; family Pseudonocardiaceae. Next base: position 4,156 of record JAFAXZ010000225.1, read on the forward strand.
CGACGGTACCATCAGCCACGAGGAATTCAGGACCGCCATCTGCGAGTTCTATCTCAGCGACGACGAGGACGCTTCAGGCAACTGGCTGATCGGCCCGATCAACCGGCCGACCTGAGCGCACGTCACAATCCCGAGAGCGGGACAAACCGTGGGAGGCGGGTATGGTGGGCGGTCCTTGATCAGTGTCGGTGGGCTGCGTCGAGGGTTGCGATGGCGTCGGAGGTTGGCTGTACGGAGATTGCCAGGCTCTCCAGTCGCCGTACCCGCCTCCCACGGTTTGTCCCGGTCTCCAACAGCGCCGTATCTCGGCTGGACTCGTTAGTAAGTTCCGCTGCTGGGATCATGTCGAAGCCGCTCAGGAAGTCGCAGGTCAGGTGGGATACAGGCCCTACCGGTGATCGCGTCCAACACGGTGAGCATGTCTCGGGTCGCGGCCACCTCGTGTACTCGCAGTATCTGACGAGGAACGTGTCGCAATGCGGCGATTGCTCCGAGCGACCCCGCACCTCGCGCGCTCGGTGGTCGAGAGGTCAATGCACCTATAAAATCTTTACGAGACACCGCCAACAAGATCGGATTAGCCAGTTCGATGATATCTCGAATGCTGGCCAAGAGTTCGATGGTTTGCGCCGGAGTTTTCGTAAAATCAGGTCCTGGGTCGAGGACTATCGAGTCTGACCGCACCCCTCTTTCCAGTGCCACCGCGCGCGCTCTCACTAAATAACCGACAACTTCCACGGAGATATCCCGGTATAGGCCCGGATCCTGGAGTCGCGTGAGGGGTGGCGCGCTCGTGTGCATAATCACTAGGCCTGCCTGATGGGCAGCGCATAACGAAGCCATTTGCGGAGTACGTAAACCGGACACGTCATTGATGAGGTGTGCTCCTTTTTCGAGTACCGCCCGAGCGACGGGCAACTTGAACGTGTCGACCGATATGATCGCCTCAGGGCAGGCCTGAAGAACCTCGTCGACTACTAGCCCGACCTCCGCGACTTCGCGCTCGACCGGGACGGGCTTACGCAACGTGATGCTCGATTGAGCTCCGATGTCGATGATAGCCGCTCCCTCTTCCCGCATCTTGAGCGCTTTCTCTACCGCCTGATCGACCGTCCGCGGTCCAGGATCGGAAAAGGAATCGGTGTTGACGTTGAGGATGCCCATGATTGCGGGCCGATCTACGTATAGGATTCTGTTCCGGAGCCGTAATTCGTTCATGTGGCGCCCTTCCCGTCGGTGAACTGCCGCTTGACGAGCGGGTCGCCGAAGCGTGCGGAGGACATGGTGGGACGTTCGGTGGAGCCGTAGCAGCGGAAGGCGGCGATGCCAGCGCGGTCGGCGCGGGCGACCAGCTCAGCAGGCACCGACACCGCCCCGACCAGGAACCCGACCTGTGACGAGACCTCCGATCTTGCTATCTGTCAAGCTGTAGCCAGCTCCGAGCGCGATTGGTTAGGGGCTGGGAAGGCCTTGGCCTGGTCGTAGAGTTGGTGGGTTTGTAGGCAGTACCAGAGTTGGCCGAGCGAT
>JAFAXZ010000271.1 GCA_019240665.1 Pseudonocardiales bacterium
CTGCTGACCCGGCTGTCGCTGAGCAGCGGCCCGCACGCCAGCCCCGCGCTGGCCACGGCGTTTGCCTACCTGCTGCTGCCGGAAATCCTGTTCTACGGGCTGGCCGCGCTCATGGGCGCGGTCCTCAACAGCCGCAACGTGTTCGGCCCGCCCGCGTGGGCGCCGGTGGCCAACAACCTGGTGGTCATCGCGGTGGTCGGAGCGTATGCGCTCACTCCCGGGCGAATCAGCCTCCACCCCAGCCTAATGGACCAGCCCAAGCTGTGGGTGCTCGGGGTGGGCACCACGCTGGGGATCGTCGTGCAGGCGGCGGTGCTGCTGCCGGCGTTGCGCCGGTCGGGCTTTCGGTGGCGGTGGCGGTGGGGCTGGGATCCGCGGCTGTCATCGTTCGGTGGGCTGGCTGGCTGGGTGTTCCTTTACGTGCTAGCCGGGCAGATCGGGCTGGTGGTCACCTACCGGATCGCTGCGGCCACCGCCAGCGGCGGTGTGTCGACCTACGCGTATGCCTGGACGTTGCTGATCGTGCCCTACGGTGTGCTGGGCAATTCCGTGCTGACCGCGCTGATGCCCCGGATCAGCCGAGCCACCGCCGACGGGAAGATCGACGAGGTGGTCGCCGACCTGTCCCTGGGTACCCGGATGTCGGCGCTGCTGCTGCTGCCGATCTCGGCCCTGCTCACCGTGGCCGGTGACCAGATCGCCACCGTGCTGTTCTCCTACGGCCACTCCGACCTCGCCCAGGCCGACCGGCTTGGCCATACCCTGGCCGCGTCGGCGTTCGGTCTGCTGCCCTACGCCGTGGTGCTGCTCCAGCTCCGGGTGTGCTACGCGCTGGGCGATGCCCGCACCCCGACGGTGATCATGGCGTTGATGGTCGCCGGGAAGATCGGCCTGTCGTTCATCGCGCCAGTCCTGCTGAGTCCCCAGCAGGTCGTCATCGGGCTCGCCGCGGCCAACTCGGCCTCCTTCGTCATCGGCGCCGCGATCGGCCAGGTGTGGCTGTGGCACCGACTCGGCCACCTGCGGACCCGGCTGGTGGCGGGCACGGTGGCGCGCATCGCGGTGGCCGCGGTGGCCGCCGCCGCCGCCGGGTTAGCCGTCCTCAGCCTGAGTCGCCTCGCTATGCCCCACGCGTCGCCCCCGTTGCGCGCCGCCGCCGAGCTCGCCGCCGCTGCTGTGCTGGGCGGTGCCGTCCTGCTCGTCGCCCTGCGTGCCCTGCGCGTCTCCGAACTTCAGGTGGTGCTCAGCCGTGCCACTGGCCTGCTTCGCCAGCAGAGAAACCCGCCGGGGCCACCGAAAGGAGCAGGTTGGAGATCGAGAACGGGGTAGTCGATCCGGAGACCCCTCGTCCTCAGCGGCTTTGTGCGACACGACGGCAAATGATTGCGTCATGGCCACTGAGGGAAGGTACAGTGGCGCGGTCGCGCTGGGCGCCGGGGTGGGTCCGTCCGCGCGCCTCACCGTCATGTCCAAGCAAGTCGAGCCACCGGGCACGGGGGATACAGTAATGTCTATTGTGGAGGACCTCGGCGCCGGGCGCGGACCGTCCTGGTTGGATGCTTGGCTGGGGGACAAGGCAGACGTCGTCATCGGCTGGCGTCGACACATTCACGCCCACCCCGAACCCCACCGGCACGAGCACGCCACCACCGAGTACATCGTCAACGTCCTCCGGGCGGCCGGCTTGCGCCCGGAGGTGCTTCCCGTGGGCACGGGCGTGATCTGCGAGGTCGGCAGCGGTCCGCGGTGTGTAGCACTCCGTGCGGATATCGACGCTCTGCGACTGCCCGAGCTCACCGACCTTCCCTTCGCGTCCACTGTGGAAGGCGTGTGTCACGCTTGCGGGCACGACGCGCACACTGCGGCACTGCTCGGGGCGGCCCTCGCGCTGGCCTGCGCGCCGGAGCTGCCCGGCCGGGTGCGCCTGGTGTTCCAGCCCGCCGAGGAGGAGCCAGGGGGTGCGCTGGACGTGCTGGCCGCAGGTGCGCTCGACGGTATCGAGCGAATCTTCGGGTTGCACTGTGACCCCCGTCTGCAGGTGGGACGGATCGGTACTCGGGTTGGCGCGATCACGTCCGCGACCGACCTGCTCGAGCTGCGGGTGACCTCGCCGGGCGGGCATACCTCGCGCCCACACCTCACCGCAGATCTGGTCTACGCGCTGGGTCTGGTGATCACGGGACTGCCGGCACTGCTCGCACGCCGCGTAGACCCGCGGTCGGGCACGGTGCTGACCTGGGGTGCCGTCGACGCCGGAGAAGCGTTCAACACAGTCCCGGAAAAGGGCGTGCTGCGCGGCACCTTGCGCACCAGCGACCAGGAAGTCTGGGTTGGGTCTGAGGTGTTGGTGTGGGAACTGGTCAGTGCTCTGCTCGCGCCCACCGGGGTGGGCTTCGACCTCGACCACCGTCGAGGCGCGCCGCCGGTAGTCAACGACGCGGAAAGTACCCGTCTGCTGTGCGCTGGCGTCGAGGCCGCGCTCGGACAGGATGCGCTGGCTAGTACCAAACAGTCCTCCGGCGGGGAAGACTTCGGTTGGTACCTGGAGCACGTGCCCGGATCGTTCGCCCGGATTGGTGTGTGGTCAGGAGCAGGACCCATGTCCGACCTACACCGGCCGACCTTTCAACTCGACGAGCGCGCGCTGCCCGTCGGCGTCCGGGTCTTGGTGCACGCCGCGCTCGCCGCGCTCGCCTGACTCCGCAAGCCACCAGCCATGCTCCATCCCGCTTAGTGCCGCCACGCCGGTGCCCTGTTACGCCTCGGCTACGCCTCGGCGCTCACTGTGTTGTTGTCGGTCGTCTGGTCTATCGTCGACTCCGATCAAATGGACGTCTTCCATGGGGGATCTGGTGATTCGATCTCGGTTACGCCTTGGTGTGCTCGCCATGGCACTGGTGTGGGCGGTGGCGGCCTGCGCGGGCGCCTCGCCACCGCCGCTGGGGTCGGGGCTGCTGCTGTCCGGGTACGACCACCAGGTGCGAGTGCAGGACGACCTGTTCCGGTTCGCGAACGGTCAGTGGCTGCGCACCACCGACATCCCGGCCGATCGGACCCGGTACGGCGCGTTCGATGCGCTGGCCGACCAAGCCGACCAGAACCTACGAACGATCGTCGAGGACAGCGCGGCCCGCCACGGTGCGGCCGGCTCGCCTGACCAGCAGATCGGCGACTTCTACACGAGCTTCATGGACACCGCGCGGCTCGACGCGCTCGGGGCCGCTCCGCTGAAGGCGTCGCTGGACCGCATCGATGCGCTCGCCAGCCCCGCAGATCTCGTCCGGTACTTCGCCGAGAGCGCTACGACCGGCACCCCTAGCCCGATCGCGTTATCCATCAACCAGGACGCCAAGAACGCGTCAGCGTACCTACCGGACGTCTCGCAAAGTGGGCTCGCCCTGCCCAACCGGGACTACTACCTGAAATCCGATCCGCAGTTTGTGACGCTCCGCGACCAGCTCCGGGGCTACGCCGCACGCATGCTGGGTCTGGCCGGCATCGCCCATCCGGATACCGCGGCCGACCGGGTGCTCGCTGTGGAGAACCGCCTCGCCGAGGTCCAGTGGACCGCCGCGCAGAACCGGGACGCGACGGCGACCTACAACAAGTTCACTGTCGGCGATGCCACTGCGCGGACACCAGGGCTGGACTGGAAGACCTACCTCGACGCCGCGGGCGTGCATACTCCCGACTTCGTCCTCGCCGAGCCCAGTTTCTTCACCGCCCTGGGCGCCGCGCTGACCACCGTGCCACTGCCGGACTGGCGCTCGTATCTGAAGTTTAAGCTCATCGACGGCCTCGCCCCCTACCTGAGCAATGACTTCGTCACGGCGTACTTCGAGTTCCACGGCCACGATCTGATCGGGCAGCAAGAAATGAGCCCACGCTGGGAAAGGGGAGTCAAGGCCGTCAACCACGCGATGGGTGACCTGCTCGGCCAGCG
>JAFAXZ010000076.1 GCA_019240665.1 Pseudonocardiales bacterium
ACGGTCCGACGGCGTGCCGGACCATGACCTGACCTAGCCCGGCACTACGGCGTGTCGCAATCGTTCAGGACGCAGGTATCCAGGCAGTGACCCTCGGCGCGGTTCGGATCTGCCGAGGACACCGTGCGCCTGGCTGCGGTGCGGCGCCTGGCCCTGGCATCCCACGATGTTCCCGAGTCGATCCAGCGCTGATCGGGCGGAGAGTCGAGCCGGTCTTCGGCACGTTTCCCATGGCGACATGGATTCCTGGATCGAGGGCGTCAAGGTCGGCGAGTTTGACGACCTCGGCGGGTAGCCAGGTCGCCGGAGGTGAGGCGAAGCTGCAGTGCCGTGCACTGCCACCGGCTGCCGTGGTTGTCCACGCGCTTTTCGAAGCGGGCGGCGAGCGCCCGAACGCCAGTGTTCAGTGTGACCAGCCCGACCGCCTCCATGACCCCGGCGGCGTTCTGCTGGGCGAGCACTTTGCGCATCCGCGGTTCCAGATGCCCCGCCGCTGCCTGCAGCGACACCAGGTAGGTCAGCACATCAGAGCGCAGCACCGCGGACAGTTGTTGTGCCGATCGCCGGCCGCCGAGGATCTCCACTGCGGCCCGCAGCACCCGCTCAGCCAGGACGGACGCCGCGGGATCGGGGACCGGTAGTGCCGTGACCGGCGGCGGCTCGGGTGTCGCTGGTGCCGCGGCCGGCAGGATGTCCACCAACCGGCGCAGCACCGGCCGGTGCGGTAGGTGTGGACGTGGCTCGGCGATGCTCGTGGTCAACGAACCCTCCTCGTCTGGAAAACCACGCGGGGTGCACGTGGCCGGGTAGACGGCGGGGCCGAAGACGCCGTTGCGAAAGCGTCGAATCGGAGGAGGGGCAACGATCCGACGCCGAGAAGTATGCGCGAGCTGGAGTGAGAATGTGCTGACTTTCGCCGGAGCGGGTGGAGATCTGTGCACAACCGGCTTACTTCGGTATTCGGTGCCGCCTGGGCGCTCTCCGGGGGCGGTGCGCCCCCAGCGAATCCCCAGCGCGCCGACGAGCCCAGTCAAAACACACCACCGCGGCCGCGCTGGCGACGTTGAGTGACTCGACGTCGCCGGTCATCGGGATGCAGACCCAACCGGTGAGCTGCGCAGCGACCGCTGGGGAGATTCCCGTGGTCTCGTTGCCCAGCACGTAGGCCACCCGGGGCGGTGGGGGATCGCCGAACAGCGAGGCGGCACCCCGTACCGAACCGGACAGCCCGAGCACCGCGAACCCGGCGGCGCGTAGCGTGGCGCAGGCCTGAATCGCAGTGGCGCTCCGCAAGACCGGGGCGTGAAAGGCCACCCCAGCCGAAGCCTTGATCACCAGTGGATCGACCGCGGGCACCCCCCGGCGAGGCAGCACCACGCCGTCGATTCCGGCGGCGGTTGCGGTGCGCAGGATCATGCCCACGTTGGCCGGATTGGTGATCGCGTCGAGTACGAGCACCGCCACGGGGCTCACCAGCTTCTTCAGTGCGCCATCCAGCGGGCGCATCCTGGGTGCCACCACGTCGGCCAGCACGCCCTGGTCGTGCCGGCCGTTGCCGGCGAGCACCTTCACCCGGTGCGCCGACACCCGGCGCACCGGTATCTGCCGCTGTGCCGCTGCGGCGAGGATCTCCTGCACCTCCTCGCCGCGGGACTGCTCGGCCACGATTACCTTGTCGATGGTCAGCGCCGGGTCGTTCAGCGCCTCCAGCACCGGTTTGCGGCCGTAGACCGTGATGAAGACATCCCGCGGGCTGGCGGGACATCGGCCAGCCGGGTCACCGAACTGCTCGTCGGCCATGGGCACAGACCTAGGGTAAGCCGGCGTCGGCAGACCTCGCGCTGTCGGTGATCTAGTCTAGGTCAAGCCGTAGTGTCTGAGGTTCCCGCAGGTAAAGCATGAGGACCTGGAAAGAAGGGCGTCATTTCGCCGATGAGGGTCTACATCCCCGCCACGCTCGCGATGCTGCGGACGCTCGTCGAGTCCGGGGAGTTGGTCCCCGTCTCCGGCACCGCCTTCGCGCTTACCCCGATGCTTCGCGAGTCCTACGCCGCCGGGGACACCGAGGAACTGGAGTACGCGGCGATGAACGAGGCGGCCCGGGCCTCGCTGCGGCTGCTGGCCGCCGAACTGGACGGCGACTCGGCGGCGATTCCTCGCCGGGTCGTGGTGGCCGCCGAGGTCGAGCGGGTGCGGTTGCGCCCCGATCTCGATGATGCCGCCGTCACTGTCGCCGACGCGGTACCGGCGTCGGCGGTCGCCGCCGTGCACGTCGACGTGGCCGAGGCGGAGAATGCGGTGCGCACCGCAGCGGCGGCGGTGGACGCCGCTGACCTCGGTGATCCGGACGCCGAGTTCGTGCTCGGCGACGTGGAGGACCACGACATGGCCTGGTACGCCACCCAGGAGATCCCTTTCCTGCTCGAACTCTTGTGAGACCCGTGAGTGGCGATGCGAGTCAGGACTCGCATCGCCACTCACGGGTCTGCAGATCAGGAGGTCCCGATGGACGCGATCACGTCCACTCCGGCCCCGCGCAACGAACCGGTGCATAGCTACCCGCCGGGAAGTCTGGAACGCGATTCGCTCACCCGTACACTCGCCGAGCTGGCTGCCCAGCGGACCGAGCTGACCATGACCATCGGCGGCGTGCAGCGGATGGCTGGCGGCGAACCCTTCGACGTGGTCGCCCCGCACCGGCACGCCCACGTACTGGGCACCAGCGCGCAGGCCAGCGCCTGCGACGTCGCCGATGCCGTCCGTGCCGCGACGCGGGCTGCCCCGGCCTGGCGCGAGCTGCCCTTCGACGAGCGCGCCGCGATCCTGCTGCGGGCCGCGGACCTCGCGGCCGGCCCGTGGCGCGACACGCTCAACGCCGCCACCATGCTCGGCCAGTCGAAGTCGGTGCAGCAGGCCGAGATCGACGCGGCCTGCGAGCTGATCGACTTCTGGCGCTTCAACGTACACTACGCCCGCCGGATCCTGGCCGAGCAGCCGAGCTCGGCACCCGGCGAGTGGAATCGCCTGGACTACCGCCCGCTGGATGGGTTCGTCACCGCGATCACCCCGTTCAACTTCACCGCGATCGCCGGAAACCTGCCCACCGCGCCCGCGCTGATGGGCAACACGGTGGTGTGGAAACCCACCCCCACCCAGCAGCTCGCCGCGCACCACACCATGCGGTTGCTGGAGGCTGCTGGGCTGCCGCCCGGAGTGATCAACCTGGTGACCGGCGACGGAACGGCGGTCAGCGAGGTGGCACTGGCCGATCCGGACTTCGCCGGGCTGCACTTCACCGGCTCCACCACGACTTTCAAGACGCTCTGGCGCACCATCGCTGATCACCTGGACAGCTACCGCAGTTACCCGCGCATCGTGGGGGAGACCGGCGGCAAGGACTTCGTGGTGGCGCACCCGTCGGCCGATCCGGCGGCGGTGACGACCGCGCTGGTGCGGGGAGCGTTCGAGTACCAGGGCCAGAAGTGCTCCGCGGTCTCCCGGGCGTACCTCGCCCGGTCGCTATGGGACGGCGGCCTGGCCGAACAGCTTGCCGACACCACGCGGACGATCAACTACGGTGATGTCGCTGATCTGTCGAACTTCGGCGGTGCGGTGATCGACGCGCGCACCTTCGCCAAGCACCGTGACCTCTTGGCGCGCCTCGCCGCCGACCCGTCGATCGAGGTCCTCGCTGGCGGCGGTTGCGACGACTCTCAGGGGTGGTTTGTGCAACCCACGGTGCTCCTGGGTGCTGACCCCAAGCACGAGGTGTTCGCGACGGAGTATTTCGGACCAATCCTGGCGGTGCACGTTTACCCCGACGACGACTACGCCGCGATCCTCGACATGGTCGACTCCACCAGCCCGTATGCCCTGACCGGCGCGGTCTTCGCCACCGACCGGGAGGCGGTGGTGCAGGCCCAGGCGGCGCTGCGCTTTGCCGCGGGTAACTTTTATGTCAACGACAAGCCCACCGGGGCGGTCGTGGGCCGCCAGCCCTTTGGCGGCTCCCGCGCATCGGGCACTAATGACAAGGCCGGCTCACTGGCCAACTTGCTGCGCTGGACCAGTCCCCGGAGCATCAAGGAAACCTTCGTCCCGCCCACCGGCCTCGGAAGTGCGTAACAGTGTCTGGCGCGGCGCATGCCAGCCAGGCGCTCCAGAGCCTCGGTCACGGCGGTGAGCGTGGCGGAGCGGAACTCCTCGGCCCGGCCGTATCCGTGCTGGCTGTCGTGCACGGCCTGGGCGCGGGGGCAAGCCGGGCCACCGCGACGGGGCTTCCACCGTCAGAGGTGTTACCCAGCGACGTGGCCAGGGCTGCGTGCAGTAGCCCGGATCCGAGCAGCGCGCTCGGTGCGTTCCTGCGGTGAGCAGGGCTGCGTCCAGGGCGGCGAGGTTGCGCACCATGTCAGTCATCACATAGCACTACGTGCACGATGTAGGGCAGCAGGCTGCGTGCCTGGTGGTCCTGGGTGATCGGGACGGCGACCGGCACATGGCCGGCGAGACGCAACGCGCCGGTGAGCGCACGGCGCCGCGGATCGGCACCGGGGTCACCAGGCCGCTCGACAGGCCACAGACCTGCGGATGTCCAGGGCGCGGGCCGGCCTTCGGCGCGGGCCTGCCAGAACAGCAGTGTGCGCTCCAGACCGTCACGCAGCGCCTCGGCTGCGGTGGCCGCACAGGTCAGTACCATCGGGTCGGCATTGGCGTCGGCGCGGAAGGCGAAGGCCGGAAGCCCGAGGATGCCGCTCAGGTCGTCCACGCTGACCTGCTGGTCTGCTGCCTGCAACAGGAGCAGCAGGTCGGTGGCCTGCTCGTCGGCGATCTCAGCGATCACCTCGGCCACATCGAGCTGCGGGAAATCTCGCCCGCCGCCGTTGCTGTGCTGGGCGAGTAGGGCCTCGCTGTGGGCGCGCAGGCCCGCCGCCACGGCGTCGTTCCAGCAGCGCCCTGCGGCGGCGCCAACCGGCGCCCGGTACGGCAGCGGCGCGCCGCGCAAGACCGGGTAGACCATCGTGGCCGCAACCGCCCGCAGCGCACCGGTAGCCAGATCCAGCCCCCACCGTTGTTCCGGAACCGGCCCGGGAGTCAAGGTTCCATACGTGGCCAGTGCCGCCAGCAGTGCGCGCAGCCGGGCCGTCGGTTGGTCGTTCCCCCAGCCTGTCACCGTTGGTGCCGGCGCCCAGGCCGGGAGTACACCGTAGGGGTCGGACACGCTCGCGCGGCACACCGACAGGGGGACCTGGGCCAGGTCCTCTTCATCGAGGACGCCGAGCAGGCCGGTGCGCGCATCGATGAAGCCGGCGGCGCGGTCCAGCAGATCCTCGGCCTCCACCGGGGCGCCGCAGGCCAGCTCGTCCATCAGCGCTCGGGCGTCCGCCTCGGTATTCGGGGCCTGCGGTCCCGCTAGCGGGTGGGACCGCACCCGGTGGGTCCGGGTGACGAGCGTGCGCAGGTCGACACGGGTCAGCACGGGCGGTTGCGGTGCCCGCTCCGGCGCCGGCAGGGCATCCAGCCCCGTCAGGTGCGAAAAGCACGACAGCGTCAGCGCAGCGGCGACGATGCCCGGAACCGGCCCGGTCAGCCACCCCCCACCGGATGAGGTACCGGCCTCCATACCCCGCTGCGCGGCCAGACGACGCCAGCATGACTCCGCCTCAACCTCAGCGGGCGCTCCCACCGGCGTCAGCCAGACCTCATCCTCACCGACCAGCACCTGCCCGACTGCGGTACCCGAGCCAACGCAGGCCTGGCTGAGGACGATCAGGTCGGCACGGCCTGCCTCACTGCAGACCTGGAGCACAACGTCCGCCTCGTCTGCGATGCCGGTCAGCCGCTGGTTCTCGGCGCCATGCTCATCTCCCGAGGACCCGGGCCACGGCTGCAGCCGCACGGACTGCTTGACGTCGCGGCGCGTTCTCTGCACCACATCCCGCAGGGCAACGACTTGCTCGGCGGGCGCGAGCACCTGGACATTGCGCCATCCCGACCACAGTCCAGCTTCCAGCAATGCGCTAGCCACCGGTCCCCCGCCGATCAGCGTGATCCGCGCCTCCCGCACCCGTTGGAAGCGCCGCTCGGCGGAGTCAAGCCCATACCGGATGAACGCGATCTCCGCGGCATAGACCCGCTGCTCCTCGGCGTCCAACAAATGCGGCTCGTCGCCCACCACGTCAACGATGAATCGCTCCTTGGACAGAACCCCGACTAACCCCTCCACCATCGTGCGCTGGTCGACCGCGAGGGGCCCGACCAGTTCGTCCAGGGTGCGCTCACCCGTCAGATGTGGAGCGAGCCGGGACAGCCATTCATAGGTCTGTGCCCCCTTCAAGATGCACGCCCCGCCAAGGCCGTGGACGTACACGCCCTCCGGGCATTTCACATACCGCACATCATCACGCAATCGTGGACGCATCCCTCACCCCTCCCCACCTCGAACCCGGCAACACCCGGCGCGCGCGAAATACCGGCAATAAAGTCACCACACAACGTAGCGCCTTGAGTTCCTCATGAATCAATTATTCTTTGGACGGCTTGCATTTCGCTTGCGCTGTACTTACGCATTCGCTTGACAATGATCGTGCTGGCCATTCCCGTCAGTGGCGTCCGTAGCCATGCGTATTGACTCGGAAGACGCATAGCCGGACGCCTGAGGAGGGTGCGCTCGATACGTCGACCCCACTCGGTCCCCTGTGTCAGCCGTTGCACAAGGATCGAATGGCACCGGGTGGGTCAACCCGATTCGGTGAGCGCGGCGAGCAGGACCCGGACGGACATCGCCCGGCGGTGGGGGGCACCGTCGAGCTCGTCCATCGCGCATTCCGGGTCAGCGGGCGGGCCGAGGTGGGTGCACCCTCGGGGGCAGTTGACGATCGTCTCGGCCAGGTCGCTGAAGGCACGGACGACATCGTCGGGCGTCACGTGCGCCAGCCCGAAGGAGCGGATTCCCGGAGTGTCCACCACCCACCCGCCCCCCAGTAGCGGCAGCGCCACGGCAGAGCTCGAGGTGTGCCGGCCCTTGCCCACCCCGCTGACCGCCCCAGTCGCGCGAAAGGCGTCCGGTACCAGCCGGTTCACCAGCGTCGACTTGCCCACCCCAGAATGCCCGACCAGCACCGAGACCCGACCCGCCAGCCGCGCTCGCACCGCGTCCAACCCGAGCTCCGGGGCGGTGACCAGCACCGGGAGGTTCAGCGCGGCGTAGCGTTCCAGCACGGCGTCCGGCGTGGCGAGATCCCGCTTGGTCAGGCAGAGCACCGGTTCCAGACCGCCGGCGTACCCAGCCACCAGGCACCGGTCGATCAATCCGGTGCGCGGTGGTGGGTCGGCCAGCGAGGCCACGATGAGCAACTGCTCGGCGTTGGCCACCACGATCCGTTCGTAGGGGTCGTTGTCGTCGGCGGTGCGGCGTAGCACGCTGGTCCGTTCGTCGACCCGGACGATCCGGGCCAGCCCATCCGGCGCGCCGCTGATTTCGCCGACCAGCCCGACCCGGTCGCCCACCACCACGGGGGTGCGACCGAGCTCGCGAGCCCGCATCGCGGTCACCCGGACGGTCGGGTCGCCCTCGGGCGCGCAGGTCCACCGGCCGCGGTCCACCGCCACCACCATCGCGCCTGTCGCATCGGCGTGTTCGGGGCGGCGCTTGGTGCGGGGGCGGGAACCGTGCCGCCCCGGCCGGATCCGGATGTCGGATTCGTCGAGGCTGTGAGCACCGCGGGAGCCCCGGCGGGAACCATCGCGGGGGCCACCGGGGCGGCTCAGCCGGCACCACCCGCCAGCATCGCCGACCAGCTCGCCGGGAACTCCGGCAGCGTCTTGGTCGTCGCGGCAATGTCGTCGACAGCGATTCCCGGTACCACCAGGCCGAGGATCGCGCCCGCGGTGGCCATCCGGTGATCGGCGTAGACGGCCCAGGGGCGCCCGGGATCCCCGCGCAACGGCCGAGGGCGGATCTCCAGACCGTCGAGAGTCTGCCGAACGTCGCCCCCCAGTGCCCCGATCTCGGTGGCCAGTGCGGCCAATCGGTCGGTCTCGTGCCCGCGCAGGTGCGCGATCCCGCGCAGCCGCGAAGGCCCGCTAGCCAGCGCCGCCAGCGCTGCTACCGTCGGGGTGAGCTCCCCGACATCATGCAGGTCGGCATCCACACCCTCGAGCCGAGGAGGACCCGAGACGGTCAGCCCACGCTCGTCCAGCTCCACCGCGCACCCCATCTGGGCCAGCAACGGGCGGATCGCGTCGCCGGCCTGGGTGGTGCGTCGCGGCCAGCCTGGCACGGTGACCTGCCCAGCGGTGACCGCGGCGGCAGCCAGGAACACCGTCGCGTTGGACAGGTCCGGCTCGACGTCATGGTCGCCGCCCGCGATCGGGCCAGGTGCCACCGTCCACCACGTCGCGCCGTCGGTATCCACCTGGACTCCCCGGTCGGCCAGCATGTGCACGGTCATCTCGATATGCGGCCGGGAGGGGATCGGTGGGCCGTCGTGATGAACCGTGATGCCCCCGTCATAGCCGGCGGCGGACAGCAACAATCCGGAGACGAACTGCGAGGAACCCGACGCATCGATCCGCACCTCGCCGCCTGGCCGGCCGCGCACGCCGTGCAGCACGAACGGCAACGCATCACCGTCAACCCGGCAACCCAGCGCACGCAGCGCTCCCAACATCGCGATCATCGGTCGCTGCCGGGCCCGCTCGTCACCGTCGAAGTGAACCGGGCCGTGCGCCAACGCGGCCAGCGGCGGCACGAAGCGCATCACGGTGCCGGCCAGGCCGCAGTCCACCGTGGCGGCTGCGCCCAGACCGCCGTGTGCGGCCACGTCCAGCTTATCGCCCCGGCTGGTCACCGGCACTCCCAAGGCGCGCAGCGCACCGACCATCAGATCGGTGTCCCGGCTGCGCAGCGCCCCCCGGACGGTGCCGCCGGTGCCGGCCAGTGCGGCCAGCAGCAGCGCCCGGTTAGTGATCGACTTCGATCCCGGCACGGGGACGGTGGCTCGCACCGGTCCGTGCGCCAGCGGCGCGACCCATGGCAGCTGGGTGGAGGTCGTCATGGCGCCATCATTGCGCATCCGGCTTGGGTACCCGGCCAGTGCGTGAGGGGCGTGCGACGATGACCCCATGTGCGGCAGGTACGCCTCCACCAGGAATCCTGCGACGCTGGCCGTCGAGTTCGACGCTGTCGATGGAACCGACGGTACGGCGCCGGGTGCTGCCTACAACGTCGCGCCGACCACACCGGTGCTGTCGGTCGTGACCCGGTATCCGCGCGATCCGCAGGGAGTTCCCGACCCGGATCGCACGGTGCGCAGCATTCGGGTGATGCGCTGGGGACTGGTGCCGCACTGGGCCAAGGACCCTGGGGTGGGATCCCGGCTGATCAATGCCCGGGCCGAGAGCGCTGCCAGCAAGCCCGCGTTCCGCGACGCGGTGGCCAAGCGGCGCTGCCTGCTCCCGGCCGACGGCTGGTACGAGTGGCAGCGATTGGGCACCCGCAAGCAGCCCTTCTTCATCACCCCGGCGGACGGCTCCGGGCTCGCCATGGCCGGGTTGTGGTCGACCTGGCGGCCCCCGGACGCCACCGCACCCCCGTGGGTAACCTGCGCGGTGCTGACCACCGACGCGGTGGGTCCACTCACCGAGATCCACGATCGGATGCCGCTGATCCTGCCCCCCCAGACCTGGCAAGCCTGGCTGGATCCGGGCTCTGACGATCCCAGCGAACTGCTCGCGCCGCCGCCCGTGCAACTGGTGCACGCGCTGGAGCTGCGGCCGGTATCCACCGCGGTGAACAACGTTCGGCGCGATGGCCCGGAGCTGGTCGAACGGGTTGAGCCGGAGCAGCCCGCGCTGCTGAACTCCGACGGTGGGACCGTTGATCGGGCTGGGGACGGTGGGACCGTCGATCGGGCTGGGGATGAGGTGCGGTGATCGAACTGACCATCCCGACGCCGCACGGTCCGGCCAAGGCCGAGCTGCACTGCTCCCCGCAGGCCGGCGCGGAGTTGCCGTGCAGATCGGGTGCGGCGCTGCTGCTCGGGCACGGTGCCGGTGGCTCCATCAGTGCGCCGGACTTGGTGGCCACCACGACGGCGGCGACGGCGAGCGGAGTGCACGTGGCGCTGATCACACAGCCTTATCGGGTCGCGGGCCGGCGTGCCCCGGCCTCGGCCAGGCGGCTGGACGAGGCATGGCTGGCCGTCGCCAGGTATCTAGCGGTCGGTGTGTTCGCTGACCTGCCGCTGATCTTCGGGGGACGTTCCTCGGGGGCTAGGGTGGCCTGCCGCACCGCCGTGGCGGGGGGTGCCGTGGCGGTGCTGTGTCTGGCCTTTCCCGTGCACCCACCGGGGCGGCCGGATCGCAGCCGGATGTACGAGCTGGACGGGGTGGACGTGCCGATGCTTGTCGTGCAGGGCGAGCGGGATCCGTTCGGCCGCCCCGAATCCGCCGCCGGACGCGAGGTCGTGCTGCTGCCCGGTGACCACTCGCTCAAGGCAGACCCCGCGGCGGTGGGACGCGCGGTGGCGGAGTGGCTTCGAGGGACGCAGCGTCACGGAATGCGGGCGCCGTGCGAGACGTTGCTCGGGCCGTGGTACCGAGAGTCCAACAATCCCGCCACCGGACCCGCGACCGGGTGACGCGGCCGCCCAGACCCACACGGCCCATACCTACGTGGCCCAGACCCGTTTCGTTGGGCCGAGCGCCCGGTGGGCGCGTACCCTCAACCACCAATGCATACCTGGGCATGGGGGTGGTCGGAGAGATGTCCGCCGACAGTGCCCAGGCCGGTCAGCCCGAATCGAGCCTTGAAAGGACAATAGTGTCAGGCGGCCCTGCGGCGGCCGAGGAGCTGCCGCCGTCCGACAGTGTCGACCAAGGCGTCGAAAATCAGGGCGTCGAAAATCAGGGCGTCGAGGATCGGGACGTCGACCGGGGCGCCGAAGGCCAAGGCATCCAGGAGACGCCGGAGCAGCGCACCGCGCGCTTCGAGCGTGACGCCATGCCTTTTCTTGACCAGCTCTACGCGGCGGCACTTCGGATGACCCGTAACCCGGCCGACGCCGAGGACCTCGTGCAGGAGACCTACCTCAAGGCCTATGGCGCTTTCGAGTCCTTCCGCGTGGGGACCAACTTGAGGGCATGGCTGTACCGCATCCTCACCAACACCTACATCAACGGGTACCGCAGGCGGCAGCGCCAGCCGGTGGCGCAACCCTCTGAGGAGATCACCGACTGGCAGCTCGCCCAGGCCGCGCAACACACCTCGTCGGGTTTGCGGTCGGCGGAGATGGACGCGCTGGACCGGCTGCCTGACTCCGACGTCAAGGATGCCCTGAGCCAGCTGGCGGAGGATTTCCGGATGGCCGTCTACCTGGCCGACGTCGAGGGTTTTGCGTACAAGGAAATCGCCGAGATCATGGGTACCCCGATCGGGACTGTGATGTCGCGGCTACACCGGGGACGCAAACAGCTGCGCGACATGCTCACCGGGGTGGCCCGCGAGCGAGGCTTCCTGCGTGATGCGGAGGTCGCGTCATGAGTGGGGAAGATTCTCACGTCACCGACTGCCGCGAGGTACTTGCTGAGCTATGGCTTTTCCTGGACAACGAGTGCGACCACGAGCGGCGTGAGTTCCTGCGGCACCATCTGGACGACTGCGGCCCGTGCTTGGAGGAATACGGTCTCGAGGAGCATCTCAAGGCGTTGCTGGCTCGTAAGTGCGGCGGTGACCACGCGCCCGATGCGCTCAAGCAAAGGTTGCGGCAGTCGATCCACGAGATCATGATGCGCCAAGCCGTCCTCAGCGCGGAGGCGGCTGTCCGGCAGGGGGACGACGGCACCATCGTGGAGGTATCGACCAGCATCGAAAGCCACGCCTGGCTCTCAACCGAGAGTTGAGTTCACCGGCGGGCCCGCCGACGCTCCGGCGGGCCCGCCGCGGGGCTCAGGTGTTCGGCCGCTTACCGTGGTTGGCGGCGTTCTTTTTCCGGTCACGCTTCTTGCGGCCGCGCTTGGACACGACATCTTTCCTCTCTGTGTCGATGATCTTGAGCGACTCATGTCATGACGGTCATGGGCGAGTGTGTCACGGGGCGCCAGGACTGTGCCGATCGCCGGCCGCAACGCGGCCACTGCGCACCGTGGTTGGATAACAGGACCGAGCGTCGAGGAGGGCGATCCATGACTGAGGAGATCCGGGCCGAGATGGTGGCCAACGTGTGGAAGATCGTGGTCGCCGAGGGTGACGTGGTGTCTGATGGTGACACGTTGGTGATCCTTGAGTCGATGAAGATGGAGATCCCCGTCCTGTCGGAGGTCGAAGGAACTGTCGCGAAATTGGCAGTCTCGGAGGGTGACGTTGTGCAGCAGGGCGACCTGATCGCCGTGGTTGAGTGATGTCGTCCCGAGCGAGGACAGGCGGTGAGGTGGTGAGCCGAAATGTCGACGCTGAGCGAGCTGCTCGCCCAGCACACCCAGTTGTCCGGCGCGGCAGTCGGTCACCTGCAGCGGATCGTCGCCGAATGGCAGTTACTCGCTGATCTAGCCTTTGCCGATCTGCTGATGTGGGCACCACTGGACGCTGCCGAGGCGGCCGCAGACTTCCTCTGCGTGGCCCACGTCCGGCCTACCACCGGTCCCACCGTCCATCCCGAGGATGTGGTCGGGACCCATGCTGCCGAGACGGAGTACCCCCAACTGCGCCAAGCGTTGCTGCAAGGCTGCATCCTGCGTGATGAGCAGCCACGCTGGTTGCTCGGTGTTCCGGTGCGTCGCGAGATGGTGCCAGTGCGGCTGGGCGAGCGGCAGATTGCCGTCCTGGGACGGGAGGCCAACCTGGCGGTGCCCCGGGTGCCCAGCCCGCTGGAGATCGCGTACCTGGGAATCGCCACAGACCTGTGCCAGATGCTGGCCGATGGCACCTTTCCGGACGCCGGCACCACTCCGGACCGGCATGGTGGCCCGCGAGCGGGCGACGGCTTGCTCCGGCTCGACGCAGGCGGAATTGTGATCTACGCGAGTCCCAACGCGCTGTCGGCCTACCACCGGATGGGGCACGCC
>JAFAXZ010000121.1 GCA_019240665.1 Pseudonocardiales bacterium
CGAAGAGGGGGGTGGGCTTGGTGAGCGGGCGGCCCACCTCGATCGGGAGGCTCGCCCAGCGTGCCTGTTCCGCGGCGTAATCACCGGTGAGTACTGGGTAATCCGGGCCGGCGCCCTCGACGATCTCGGCGACCTCCTTGATCTGCGGCTGGGCCGACCACACTCCGGTGCCGCCGAGCTGCTCGTGCACCCGCTGAGCGACATGCGGCAAGAACGGAGTGAGCAGGGTGTTGGTATCCGCGACCACCTGCAGCGCGGTGTGCAGGATGGTGTCCCGACGTTCCGGATCATCGGTGCGCTTCCACGGTTCCTGCTCGGACAGGTATTTGTTCGCTGCGCCCACCACCCGCATCGCCTCGCTGATCGCAGCCTTGAACCGGTTGCGCTCCAGCAGTTCCCCGACAGTGTCAAAGGCCGCCCGTGCGGCGGTCAGCAGATCGGAGTCAGCCGCCCGCAGAGTCGCGGGCCGCGGCACCGCGCCGACGTTGCGGTGCGCCATCGCGATCGAGCGGTTGACCAGGTTGCCCCACTCGTTGGCCAGCTCGAAGTTGGTCCGGCGGACGAACTCGTCCCAGGTGAAGTCGGTGTCCTGGGTCTCGGGGCCAGCCACCGAGATGAAGTAGCGCAGGGCGTCCGGACCGAACTCGCGCAGGAAGTCCCCAACGTAGATCACTGTGCCGCGCGAGGTGGAGAACTTCGAGCCGCTCATGGTGAGGAACTCGCTGGACACCACCTCGGTGGGTAGGTTCAGCGTGCCGAACACTCCGGGTTCGCCGCCGCGGTCCCCCGCCCCGTTCTGGCCGAGAAGCATGGCGGGCCAGATCTGGGAGTGGAAGGTGATGTTGTCCTTACCCATGAAGTAGTACGAGCGGGCGTCCGGGTCGCACCACCACGCCTGCCACGCGTCCGCGTTACCCGAGCGCACCGCCCACTCCACCGATGCTGACAGGTAACCGATCACGGCGTCGAACCAGACGTAGAACCGCTTCATGGGGGCATCGCGCCAGCCGTCCAGCGGAACCCGCACACCCCAGTCGAGATCGCGGGTGATCGGGCGCGGGCGCAGGTCATCGAGCAGGTTCAGCGAGAACTTGAGCACATTGGGTCGCCACTCGGTGCGAGTGGACAGCCATCCACCGAGAGCCCTGGTGAACGCGGGCAGGTCGAGAAACAGGTGCTCAGTCTGCACGAACGTCGGGATCTCGCCATTGATCCGGGACCGTGGGTTGATCAAGTCGACCGGGTCGAGCTGATTGCCGCAGCTGTCACACTGGTCCCCGCGTGCGCTGTCATAGCCACAGATCGGGCAGGTGCCCTCAATGTAGCGATCGGGCAAGGTACGCCCGGTGGACGGGCTGATCGCGCCGAGCGCGCTGCGCGAGAGCACATAGCCGTTGCGGTGCAACGCAAGAAACAACTCCTGCACCACCCGGTGGTGATTGGCCGTGGTGGTTCGGGTGAACAGGTCGTAGGACAGTCCCAGACCGTGCAGATCTTCCACGATCATCCGGTTGTACTTGTCGGCGAGCTGGCGAGGCGGAACTCCCTCGGCGTCAGCCTGCAGCAGGATCGGGGTGCCGTTCTCGTCGGTTCCCGAGATCATGAGCACCCGGTTGCCGGCCATCCGCTGGTAGCGCGCGAAGATGTCCGACGGGACACCGAAACCGGAGACGTGGCCGATATGCCGCGGCCCGTTGGCATAAGGCCAAGCCACGGCGGCGAGCACGGGCGCGTTCATAGCGCCCAGCGTAGGAGGCGGCCGCAACGGCGTTTCCCGTGGGATCTCCGCAACCGGCAGGCGGTCTGGTCAGCCGGAGAGGTGGCGCCAGAGGAACTCGTAGACCAGGGCGGACATGAAGGCCGCCTGCTCATTATCCGCCGCCCCGCCGTGGCCGCCCTCGATATTCTCGTAGTAGGTGACCGGCAGGCCGTATTCACGCATCCGGGCCACCAGCTTGCGGGCATGGCCAGGATGCACGCGGTCGTCGCGCGTGGAGGTGGTAAGCAGGGTCGGCGGGTAGCGGCGGCCGGCGCGCAACTGGTGGTACGGGGAGAAACGCAGCAGGTGCTCGCGGTCGGCCGGATCATCGGGATCGCCGTACTCGGCCATCCAGGAGGCGCCGACCAGCAGCATGTGGTAGCGCAGCATGTCAAGCAGCGGGGCTCCAGCAACGATGGCGCCGAACAGTTCCGGGTACCGGGTGAGCATCACGCCCATGAGGAGCCCGCCGTTGCTGCCGCCCTCGGCGCCGAGGCGAGGCGGCGTGGTGAGGCCGCGGGTGATCAGGTCTCGGGCCACCGCGGCGAAGTCCTCGTAGACCAGGTGGCGGTGGTGCTTGAGCGTGGCGGAATGCCAGCGCGGGCCATATTCGGCGCCGCCGCGGATGTTGGCGCTGACGTAACAGCCGCCTCGGGTCAGCCAGGCCCGGCCCAAGGCACCGCCGTAACCGGGCTGCAGCGATACTTCGAAGCCGCCGTAGCCGTACAGCAGGGTGGGCCAACCGCCGGGAGGCGCGGCCGAGTCGGGTGCCACCACGAAGTACGGGATCCGGGTGCCGTCGTCGGAGACCGCAAAGTGCTGGTGCACGGCGAGACCAGCGGCGTCAAAGAACGATGGTGCCTGCTTGAGCACGACAGCTGGACCGTCACCAATGGTCCCGATGGCCAGGGTGGACGGGGTCAGGAAACCGTCGACATCGAGCAGGTACTCGTCGTCGGTACGCGTGTCGGTGCCCCACGCGCTCACGGAGCACAGCGGCGGTGTGCCGGTCAGGGGTGTCGCGCGCCAGTCATCGGCCGGGGTCAGCACGCGCAGCTGGCTGAGCACGTCGTGCATCACGTCGAGGATCAGGTGGCGGCGGGTCCAGCTGTAGCTGGCCAGCGAGCTGCGCTCATCGGGGGTGAACAGCACCCGTAGGTCCGCGCCCTTGGCGCCGCGAGCCATGAACCCGTCGAAGTCGGTGACCAGCAGGCAGCCCGCCGGGTACGTCTGGCCGACGGTCCACTCGCTGCGTAGCTCGATCAGCAGCCATTGCCGGTACACACCGACGATCGCATCGTCGGGCACCTCGACGCGGAGCAACCGGTTTCCCCAGCGCAGGTAACGCTCGCAGCGGTAGAAGTCCAGCACTCGCCCGACGAAGTCGCGCTCGAAACCCTCGGTGTCGTCGTGGTAGGCGTACACGCTGATGTCGTCGGGCTTGCCCTCATACACCAGCTCGGCCTCGGCCAGCGGCGTGCCGCGCCGCCACTGCCGGACGGTGCGCGGGTATCCGCAGGTGGTGAGCGTTCCCGGGCCGAAGTCGGTGGCGACGTAGAGGTGGTCGGCATCGATCCAGTCCACGCTGGATTTCGCCTCGGGCAACTGGAAGCCGTCGGTGACGAACTCGCGGCGCTCGATGTCGAACTCCCGCACCACCTCCGCGTCTGCCCCACCCCGGGACAGCGAGATCAGCGCCCGCCGGTAGTCCGGCCGCAGGCACTGCGCACCGCCGAACACCCAGTTCTCGCCCTCGTCACGGCGTAGCGCGTCCACGTCGAGCAGGATCTCCCAGTCCGGCTGCTCCTGGCGGTACTCGGTGAGCGTGGTGCGCCGCCACAGCCCGTGCGGGTGCTCGCGGTCCCGCCAGAAGTTGTACCGGTACCCGCCACGCCGGGTGATGTACGGGATGCGGTCCGTCGAGTCGAGCACCCCCCGGATCTCGGCGCGCAGCGTCTCGAACCGGAACCCGCCGGTCAGCTTCGCGACGGTCTCGGCGTTGCGCTCACGCACCCAGGACAGCGCCCGCTCGCCGGTCACGTCCTCCAGCCATCGGTACGGGTCGTCCGTACTCGCGCACGAGGGAACGCTGCGATCCTCGGCGGGCGCTGCTGCCCGCGGTCCGGGCCTCAACCTGCGGTCTGCGCTCATGCCGCCAGTCTGCTGCAGCGGCGCACTGTTACGCACTCACGAGCTGTCCACGACCGCTTGGTAGAGGTCGCGTTTAGGGACCCCATGCGCGGTCGCCACGGCGACGACGGCCTCCTTGAGCCGCTCCCCCGCGCTCACCCGCTCGGTCACCTCGTCGACAAGATCGGCCACATCCGGCGGGCCAGCGAGTGGCGCACCCGACAGCACAACGGTGATCTCGCCGTGCACCCCGTCGGCAGCCCACTGGGCGAGCGCGCCCAGCCCACCTCGGCGAACCTCCTCATACGGCTTGGTGAGCTCCCGGCACACCACCGCCGCCCGATCCGCGCCGAGGATCTCCGCGGCATCGGCCAGCGTCGCGGTCAGCCGATGCGGTGACTCGAAGAACACACAGGTGCGCCCTTCACCGGCAAGGCTGGCCAGCCACCGCCGACGGGGGCCGGCGCGGCGCGGCGGAAACCCCTCGAAGCAGAATCGATCGCAGGGCAACCCGGACACGGCCAGCGCTGTGGTCACCGCGGAGGGGCCAGGTAGGCAGGTCACCCGCAACCCCTCCTGCACGCAGGCGGCCACCAACCGGAACCCGGGGTCGGACACGGCGGGCATCCCGGCATCAGTCACCACCAGCACCGTCGTGCCGCCGCGGATCGCCTCCAGCAGCGCGGGGATCCGGGCCACCTCCACCGCGTCGTAGTGCGAGACGATCCGGCCAGTCACGGTCACGCCAAGGGCCGCAGCCAACGCCCGCAGTCGACGGGTGTCTTCGGCAGCCACCACATCCGCGCACCCAAGCGCCTCGACCAGGCGCGGCGAAGCATCCCGCGAGTCGCCGAGCGGGGTGGCCGCCAACACCAGCGCCCCCCCAGAACCTGATCGTGATCCGGGACCTGAGATAGCGGAGCCCGACATGCGTCGCACGGAGCCGAGCCTACGATCGGGCCCGTGACCGTGGTCCGGGAGGCAAGCCCCGATACCCCGGTGGTCGGCGTCGGGTCGATACCTCCGGAACCCACCAGGCCGGCCGGTCCGTTACAGCGGCTGGTGCCGCGCCCGCTCACTGACCGGGGACGGAGCTGGGCGGTAACGCTGGGCCTGACCGCCCTCGCCGCTGCGGTGCGGCTGTGGAATCTGGGTCTGCCCACCGATCGTGGCACCCCCGTGTTCGACGAGAAGCACTATGCGCCGCAGGCCTGGCAGATGCTGCGCAACGGCGGGGTGGAGGACAACGCGGGCTACGAACTCGTCGTGCACCCCCCGCTGGGCAAGCAGCTCATCGCGCTGGGCGAGATGGTGATGGGCTACAACGGCTGGGGATGGCGGATCTCCG
Organism: Pseudonocardiales bacterium; assembly: GCA_019240665.1. Classification (GTDB taxonomy): domain Bacteria; phylum Actinomycetota; class Actinomycetes; order Mycobacteriales; family Pseudonocardiaceae. The sequence continues at coordinate 5,238 of JAFAXZ010000121.1, forward strand.
CCGCGCTGGCCGGCACGGTATGTGTGCTGCTCATCGTGCGGATCGTGCGTCGAATGACCAGATCGACTCTGCTGGGCGGGATCGCCGGGGTATTGCTCATCGCCGACGGCGTCAGCCACGTACAGGCGCGCATCGGGATGCTCGACGTTTTCCTTGCGATGTTCGTCGTCGCGGCGTTCGGCTGCCTGATCATCGACCGGGAGCAGGTGCACGAGCGGCTGGCCACGGTGGTCCGGGAAGGTCGCGTCGCCGCCACCGACTTTGGCCCGCGGTTCGGGGTGCGCTGGTGGCGTTTCGGGGCCGGGGTGCTGCTCGGACTGGCCTGCGGCACGAAGTGGTCCGGGCTGTACTACCTCGTCGCGTTCGCCGCGATGAGCCTGGTATGGGACGCCTGCGCGCGGCGCACCGCGGGTGTCCGCAGGCCCTGGGCCGGCACGCTGGCCCGGGATCTCGGACCAGCGTCGTGGGCGCTGGCGATGGTGCCGATCGGGGCCTACCTGGCGACATGGTGGGCCTGGTTCAGCAGCGAGACCGGCATCGATCGGCACGCCGTAGGAAACCAGATCGGTGTGGGTGGCCCGTTCTCGTTCGTCCCGGGAGCACTGCGGTCGCTGTGGTACTACAGCGCCGCCGTGTTGCGCTTCCACGAAGGGCTGGTCACGCCCGCTCACCCGCACCCGTGGGAATCCAAACCGTGGAGCTGGCCGATGGGGCTTCGGCCGATGCTCTATTACTACCAGTCCGGTCCCGCTGCTCCGGGCTGCGGGCGCCAGGACTGCGTAGCCACCGTGATGCTCATCGGCACGCCAGCGCTGTGGTGGCTCGCGCTGCCCGTACTGGGTTGGGCGGTGTGGCGGGCGGTCAGCGGACCGGACTGGCGCTACGCGGCAGCGCTGATCGGTTACGCCGCCGGCTGGCTGCCCTGGTTCAGCAACATTCACCGCCAGATGTACTTCTTCTACATGACCCCGGTGGCGCCGTTCCTGGTCATCGCCGTGACGTTGGTGCTGGGCGAGATTCTCGGCCGGGCTCAGGACGGCGCCGAGCGGCGTGGCACGGGACTGCTGGTGGTCTCGCTGTACGTCGGGCTGGTGGTGGCCAACTTCGTCTGGCTCTGGCCGATCCTCACCGGTGGCTCGATCACCCCGGAGCACTGGAACGCTGAGCTCTGGCTGCCCTCCTGGCGCTGAGTTGTCTTTAATAGGGGTTGTCTTTAATAGGGGTTGGCTTTCCTTGAGCCGTCGTCGGCTGGTCACTCCAGCAGGATCGCGTCGCCCGAGACCGTGACATGACGCTCTGGAAGCGGCCTTGACGCAGGGCCCTGCACGACCGAGCCATCCGTGATGGCGTAGCGGCTCCCATGGCAGGGGCAATCGATCGTCCCATTGGCGACCTTGTTGACCGTGCATCCCTGGTGGGTGCAGATGGCCGAGAACGCTGTGAACGTTCCCGGCGTTGGCTGGGTCACCACGACCTTCTTGCTGGCGAACACCGTCCCACCGCCGACGGGGATGTCGCTGGTGCTCGCCAACCGCTCACCGGCGGGGGCTGCCGGTGTCGACGGGGCTTCCGATGGCGGCGCAGCGCCCTGCCCCCCGGTACTGCTGCATGCAACGAGCGCAGCGGAGACCGCTAAAACCCCGGTGCCGGCGACGACAGCGCGCCGGCTCATCGCAGATTCGTGGTGCATGTGTCGAGCTCCAGTGCGTCGGAATCAGTTCGGGTGACACCCAACTTGGTGAAACATCGTCACTCCTTGTCGGCCGAGTCACAGTACCTCCGATCCCGTCAGTTCGGTGCCACGAAATGTGCGAACCACTCCCGGTCCGCCAGACGAACGTCCTGCCATAGGGAGGTATCTATGATCAACAGTGCCAACCGCGCCTCCGCCCGGGCCCGCGGAGCTCAGCCGCAACACCGGTCCCATGACCTCGCTGCCAAACATCTCCATTGGGCCGACTCCGGTCGCACCAAACCCGTCCGGCGCAGTGTTGACCTGTCCCCCACCTATCACCTCAAGCTCACCCAGTGGTGTGCCGAGACCGCCGACGTGATCGGCACCGCCCGCGTCACAGGTCAGGATGTCATCCGGGCCCTGGTCGCTCGGCTGCTCATGGACGAGTCCCTCGCTCGCAGGATCCGAGACGATCTCAGCATGGACATCTGAGACTGGCAAACAGCTGGGCAGTGCCCGACCGGGACGTCGTGATTCACGCCTGATCCGCACCGCTAGGGTGCACCGTCGACGACGGGAAGGTGTGGAATGAGCGACGGGTTCCTGGTGGACGTGCCCGGTCTGGGACAACTCATCGCCTCGCTGTCCGAGGCCGCGGACCGGATGCGTGCCGCCAACGGCAGACTGCGGGCGGCGTCAGCGGCCGATCTGGGCAGCGGCGACCTCGACCGTGCCGCCGCAGACTTCCAGGACAGGTGGGAGTACAGCATCGGCAAGATCAGCAATGCGTCGGAGAAGATGACCGACTTGCTGCGGGAGGCCAGGCAGCTGTACGCGCAGACCGATCAGACGATCGCAACGCTGTTCTCCGATCCTGGCGCCACCGGCCCCGCCGCAGAGGGTTCGGGCCGGGCGGCACCCGATGAGCCCTCCCCGATCAGTCGAGCGCTCGATGGGGAACCGGCCCGATGAGCGTCGAGACGGCCTCAGGCTCTTCCGCGCTGGGCTATCCAGCATTGG